>CAKUYQ010000001.1 GCA_934717185.1 uncultured Bacteroidales bacterium
ATAAAATTTGACAATACAAAATATTTTATCACAATTATTTACATTATTTTTATTCCCGACAAAGTGTCAAACTTCCGAACTGTTAGGAACCAATCCTGCCGAGGCTCTTTGCGGCACGGTGGCTCTTAACCTTTTAGCTCTTGTGCGTGGTGCGGATATTATTAGGGTTCATGATGTTAAAGAGGGGGCAGAGACAATAAAATTGGCTCACGCCGTAATTGAGGCAGACAGGCGTTTGTAATTTTTGCTTCCCGACAAAGTGTCAAACTTCCGTTGCTTTTTGAATCTGTCTAAGTATTTTTTATTGAGTGAGGGTTGCATATTTGATTAATTGTTAGTATTTTTGCGGCAGAAAGGAAAGTGAAGAGAGCCCGCCTCAGAAGAGGTTGGCTCTTTTTGTTAAAAAACGCAGATGTATGACAAAAGAGGATATTTCAAAAGTTATTGCAGACTATTTAAGTTCTCATAACCTGTTTCTTGTAGATATAGCCATCTCTAAAGATGATGATGTTGAGATTACAATAGAGTCTAAGGATTCGGATGTGAAGATAGAGAACTGTGTTGATATAGATCATATTGTTTCCGGTGCGTTTGATAGGGATGTACATGATTATTCGCTCACTGTAACATCTGCAGGTTTGGATCAGCCTTTTAAGGTGTTGGAGCAGTATGAAAAGTTTAGAGGAGAAGAGGTGGAGCTTGTTGTAAAGCAGCTTGGTGCAGAGAATGAAGGGATAAAAAAAGGTGCGGGAGGAAAGATAACTGCTGTCATATCGTCTGTTGCGGAGAATGGAATTGAGGTGTCTGTAACGGAAAAGATTAAAGAGCCGGGGGCAAAGAAAAAGACAGAGGTTACAAGGTGCGTCTTTTTTGCTTTTGACAATATAAAGAGTTGCAGACCTGTCATAAAGTTTAAGTAGCGGCTGTAAGGCAGCCTTTGTGGGGATGGAGAAAATCAGAATAACAACAAAAAAACAGTAGTTGTCGGGGAAGAGAATAAAAATTAAAATATATATCTAATATGGAAGGGATAAATTTAATAAGCACGTTCGCGGAGTTTAAGGAGACCAAGAATATAGACCGTGCTACCATGATGAGCGTCTTGGAGGATATCTTTAAGACACAGCTTGCAAGGATGTACGGCAGTGCGGATAACTTTGATGTTATTATAAATACCGATAGGGGAGATGTTGAGATATGGAGGAACAGAACTGTAGTTGAGCATGTTGAGGATTCTAATACGCAGATTTCAAAGGAGGAGGTAGACAAGATAGATTCTTCGTTTGAGATTGGTGACGAGTATGCCGAGGAGGTGAAATTGGAGTCTTTTGGAAGGAGGGGAATTCTTAATCTGAGACAGAATCTCCAGGGCAGGATAATGGATATTGAGAAGGCTAATCTTTACAATCTGTATAAGGATAAGTTGGGCGAGATTATTATTGGCGAGGTTTATCAGGCCTGGAAGAAGGAGGTTTTGGTTATGGATGAGAACGACAATGAACTTCGTCTTCTTAAACAGGACCAGATCCCTACGGACAACTTCAGGAAAGGGGATACAGTAAAGGCTATTGTAGATAAGGTTGAGATGAAGAACAATAATCCTGTAATTCTTCTCTCAAGAACCACTCCTAAGTTTTTGGAGAGATTGTTCGAGCAGGAGGTTCCCGAGATTTTTGACGGCCTTATAACTATCAAGAAGGTTGTGAGGATTCCGGGTGAGCGTGCAAAGGTTGCGGTTGAGTCGTATGATGAGAGGATAGATCCGGTTGGAGCTTGTGTTGGTGTTAAGGGCTCAAGAATACATGGTATTGTTAGGGAACTTAGGAACGAGAATATAGATATAATCAACTGGACAACTAATACACAGCTACTTGTGCAGAGGGCGTTGAGTCCTGCAAAGATTTCATCTATAAAGGTTTCGGATGAAGACGGAAAGATATATGTTTCGCTTAAGCCTTCTGAGGTCTCTCTCGCAATTGGAAAGGGCGGAAGCAATATTAAACTTGCCAGTGAGTTGGTTGGTAAGGAGATAGAGGTATTTAGGGAGCTTGACGAAGAGGAGGAGGATGTTCTTCTTACAGAGTTCTCGGATGAGATTGAACAGTGGGTTATTGATGCTCTTAGAAATATAGGTTGCGATACGGCAAAGAGTGTTCTTGCGCTCTCTGTTGATGATATTGTAAAACGTGCAGACCTTGAGGAGGAGACTGTTGAGGAGGTACAGAAGATTCTTAGGGCAGAGTTTGAGGATGAGGGTAAATAACTAAAAAAAAGGGGGATAATATATGACAGAAAAAGCGAGTATAAGAATTAGTAAAGTGTTGAAAGAGTATAATATAGGGCTCAATACTCTAAAAGAATTTCTTAGTAAGAAGGGAATAACGATAGAGGCTAATCCAAATGCAAAATTAGATGGTGATGCGTATGCTTTGGTTGAGAAGGAGTTTAAGAAGGAGCAGATAGTTAAGGAGGAGAGCAAGAAGGTTGCCATAAAGGTTAAAGACATTACGCAGTCAAAGGAGAAAGAACAGGATGATGAGGAGGAGGAGCCGGTTAAGGAGATTCTTATAAAATCCAATGTCAATGAGGTTGTCAAGGGACCTAAGATTTTGGGTAAAATAGAGCTCGACAAAAAGGGCCAACCTGTTAAGCCGCAGCCTGTCCAGCAGCATGCTGTACAGCAACAATCTGTGCAGCAACAACCTGCAAAACAACCAGAGCCAAAGCCGGTACAGCAGCCTAATGTAGTAAAACCCGAACCAAAGAAGGAGTTTGCGGCAGAGGAGGAGAGAAGGAACGAAGCTGTGAAAAAAGAGGCAGCTAACAGACCTTTGCAGGAGAATAGAGCACAGCAGACACCTAAAGAGAGGGGAAACCAGTTCTCTGCAAAAAATCCCCCAAAACAGCAGAGTGCTAAACCCGTAAATGAAAATCAGAGCTCAAATAATAACAAACCTAATAATAACAAGCAGAAAGTGCAGGAAGATAAACAGCAGAACAAGACTTTGCAGGCTCGACAGCCGCAGCAGCAGCCGCAGCAAAGCCCTAAAGAGGATAATGTTGTAGTACACATAGAGACGGTTGTAGAGAAACTTGCAGGTCCTAAAAGTATTGGAAAGATGGATCTTTCCCAGTTTGACAAGAAGAAACCTTCATCTGATTTCAAGAACAACAAGGGCAAGCGAGAAAGAATCCATAATCAGAAAGTTAAGGTTGATGTTGCAAAGGTTGCAGGCAAAAATCAGGGTAAGGACTCAAGGGACAAGAACAAGAATCAAGGCAACCAGCAGAACCAGAACGGGCAGAACAAGAAAGGCAAATTCAACGAAGGAGGAAAGAAGAAAAAATCTGACTTTAAGCCTATAAAGCCTGTTGAGATTGATGAGGATGCAGTACAGAAGCAGATTAAGGAGACATACCTTAAGATGATTGAGGGCAAGGGTAAGACTAAAGGCTCAAAATACCGTAAAGAGAAGAGGGAACTTAATTCCCAAAAGATGATGGAGGAGGTTGAACAGGAGCAGATGGAAAGCAATGTATTGAAAGTTACCGAGTTTGTAACAGTAAACGATCTTTCTGTAATGATAAATGTTCCTGTGACAAAGGTTATAGAGGCATGTATGAACCTTGGTCTTATGGTATCTATAAACCAAAGATTAGATGCTGAGGCGCTTGTGCTTGTTGCAGAGGAGTTTGGTTATAAGATTGAGTTTGTTACTGCAGATATTCAAGAGGCTATAGACAGCGAGAATGAGGCAGATGCTCCTGAGGATTTGGTTGAGAGACCACCTATTGTTACCGTTATGGGACACGTAGACCATGGTAAGACCTCCCTGTTGGATCATATAAGGAAGACTAATGTTATTGCCGGTGAGGCCGGCGGTATTACCCAGCATATTGGCGCATACAATGTAAAACTTCCTACCGGAAGGCGTATCACATTTCTTGATACTCCTGGACATGAGGCGTTTACAGCTATGCGTGCTCGTGGTGCAAAGATTACAGACTTGGCGATTATAATTGTAGCAGCAGATGATGCCATAATGCCTCAGACCATTGAGGCCATTAACCACGCACAAGCAGCAGGTGTTCCAATGATTTTTGCTATCAACAAGATAGATAAGCCGGGAGCAAACCCGGAGAAGATAAAGGAACAGTTAGCCAATATGAATATCCTTGTTGAGGATTGGGGTGGCAAATACCAATGCCAGGAGATCTCGGCAAAACAGGGTACGGGTGTAGACGATCTTTTGGACAAGGTTCTGCTTGAGGCAGATCTGCTGGAGCTTAAAGCTAATCCTAACAAACGCGCCATAGGTACGGTTATAGAGTCCTCATTGGATAAGGGTAGGGGATACCTTGCTACGATATTGGTTCAGGAGGGAACCCTTAGGATTGGTGATGTTATGTTGAGCGGTTGCTATACCGGAAGGGTAAAGGCTATGTTCAACGAGAGAGGCCAAAAGGTTACAGAGGCAGGCCCATCTACTCCTGTATCTATCTTGGGCCTTAACGGTGCTCCTACAGCAGGTGAGAAGTTTAATGTCTTTGAAGATGAGAGGGAGGCAAAAGAGATTGCAAACAAGAGGGAGCAGCTGTTGAGAATACAGGGATTGCGTACTCAGAAACATATTACTCTCGAGGAGATTGGCAGACGAATTGCGATTGGCAACTTCCAGGAACTCAATGTAATTATCAAAGGTGATGTGGATGGCTCTATTGAGGCATTGTCTGATTCGCTCATAAAGCTTTCAACAGAGGAGATTCACGTAAATGTAATCCATAAGGCGGTTGGCGCAATATCTGAATCGGATGTGCTTTTGGCTGCAGCATCAAATGCAATTATCATAGGTTTCCAGGTTAGACCGTCTGCAAGTGCAAGAAAATTAGCAGAGAAGGAGGAGATAGAGATAAGGTTGTACTCTGTTATCTATGATGCCATTAATGAGGTCAAGAGCGGTATTGAGGGTATGCTTGCGCCTGAGGAGAAGGAGGAGGTTACTGCTACTGCAGAGGTTAGAGAGACTTTCAAAATATCAAAGGTTGGTACCATTGCCGGATGTATGGTTAAGGAGGGTAAACTTACGAGAACGGCCAAAGTTCGTATAATTAGGGATGGCATAGTGGTTTACACTGGTACTTTAGGCTCTTTAAAACGATTCAAGGATGATGTTAAGGAGGTTGCTGCAGGATATGACTGCGGTCTTAACATAGAGGGCTATAATGACATCCATATTGGAGATGTTGTTGAGGCTTACCAGATTGTTGAGATAAAGAGAACACTGTAATAAAGTACATAACTCGTACAGATGGCAAGAAGCTGAATAGCGATGCTGTTTTTAAAGCAGCATCGCTGTTCAACTTCTTTTTTATTAAGATTTATCCTTTGTTAAAAGGCCTGTTTAAGATAGAATAAATTAAGGAGAAGCTTAAAGAGTAACGGTACAGCGTCCGTATCCCTTTTTCATCTCGTCTGTCTGTATGATTACATTAGCATCGTCTGCTCTTACATCAACAGCGTCTGCAGACACTTTTGGAAGATCAGGAAAACTTCCGTTAGCAATCTTTTTTAGGCAGGCAACAACTATCTCATCATTGTGCCAGTCTGCATTAGGACGGTCTGCGCGGTAGTTGTCGGGAGCTAAACCGTTATCATAATCTCCTTTGCCTAAAGAGTTTACAGAGTAAAAGCAGATGGGAAGGAAGACGTAGTCAGGCACCTTGGCTCTTGTAGGGTAAATATAGACATACATCCCGTTTGGCTTTCCGTATGTTGTCTGTCCAACTTGAGTTACCTTCATAAGCGGCTTAAGGCCGTTAATGATAATCTCACTTGCTGAGGCTGTGCCTTTTCCCGAAATCACATATATATCATCGAGGTCTAAAGACTCAGGCGTTCTCTCTATTTTGTAGGTTGACTCTTTCTTTTTATCCCACGATGAATATTTTGAGTTGTGCTTTGTCTGTACAAGCACTTTGCCGTCGCACTCTTTGTTGGCTATGAGCGATGCTAAAAGTGCAGAGACTTTAAGGCTGCCTCCACCATTGTATCTGAGGTCTAAGATAAGATGTTTCGCCCCTGATTGTTTCACCTTTGCCACAGCTTCCTTTACCTCATTTGTCATATTCTGATTAAATGTGAGGTAGTTTATGTAGCCTACAGGTTGGCTTAACCAGCTGTAATCTGTCTTGTCAAAAACTTTTGATGCAATAACAGAGGTGGCTTGGATGGCGCTCTTGTTAATCTTTATCTCCCTCTCTTTGCCGTTAGTGTCCTTAAATGTAAATGTATTGCCGTCTTTGTTAAATTCTGTGTTAAAGGAACCGTTTGTAACAAGTGTTTTAACGGCAACTCCGTTTATCTTCTCAATAGCCCAGCCACGGGTAACGCCGGCCTTGTCGAATGGTGAGTCTTTGTACACATACCTAACATAGACGGTTTTGTCTTTATAGTACTCAATGGCCTGGCCTAAAGAGACTCCGTACGATGTGTACACACCCGTTTCTGCAGCCGTAAAGGTTGCTCCATCTGTCATCCAGCTCCACCTGTCCTGTTTTACTAATGAGGACTCAAAGAATTTGTAAATATCGTCATAGTTCATGTAGTCAGGATGTGGGGCCGTTTCATTCCAATAGTAAATTTCATTCATCACCTCCTGAATAAATTTCATGGACAGCTGTTGATGCGTCATGACAATATCAGGATCATTCTCTTTTTCTTTCTTACAAGATGTAAAGTAGATGGCTGTAATAGCCAGAAGGACCATAAATCGCAAGCTAAACTTTTTCATAATTAAAAAATTTAATAGTTAATAACTCATTGATTTTAGTTTCTCTGAAATAATTAGGTCATCACAGCGTCAAATATAATATTTATTTACTAAATTTGTATCAACCTAACGATAAAAAAACTTTAGTTATACATTAAATTCTATGGAAAATTTTAATGCAATCATCAAATCCGTGTCGGATTTTCTGTGGGGATGGCCATTGATCATCCTACTTTTTGGTACTCATATTTTTTTGACAATAAGGCTTGGCTTTCCTCAAAGAAAAATATTAAAAGCCATTAAGCTGTCTGTTACTCCCGACAAAGAGAGCAAGGGAGATGTGAGCCCGTTCCACACACTTGCAACAATGCTTGCAGCTACAATTGGAACAGGCAATATTATAGGTGTGGCAACGGCAGTGGCTCTTGGCGGTCCGGGAGCAGTGTTTTGGTGCTGGCTTACAGGTGTCTTGGGCATAGCCACAAAATATGGAGAGGGTTTGCTTGCTATTAAGTACAGGGTAAGGACATCGGACGGCACCATGTTAGGCGGCCCTATGTACGCGTTGGAAAGGGGGCTTAATATGAAGTGGCTTGCTATTATGTTCTGCATATTTACTGCACTTGCCGCATTTGGAATTGGTAATACGGTGCAGGCCAATGCTATCTCTACATTACTTTCTGAGCCCAATATATTTGGACCCGGGACCAATGGAGTTCCAACATATATTTCCGGGCTTGTAATGGCCGGCCTTGTTGCACTTGTAATTATTTTTGGAGTTAGGGGAATAGCAAAGGTATGTGGAGTCTTGGTGCCGTTTATGGCTGTCTTTTATGTAGGTGGTTGCATTACAATCCTTTGCTTTAATCATGCTTATGTGTGGGAGGCACTTACACTTATTGTAAAATCTGCATTCAATCCCGCAGCGGCAGGCGGAGGATTTATAGGTGCTTCTATTATCATGGTAGCAAGATTCGGAATAGCTCGTGGGCTCTTCTCAAATGAATCAGGATTAGGATCTGCCCCTATCATGTCTGCAGCAGCACAGACCAGAAATCCTGTAAGACAGGCACTTATATGTTCTACCGCAACATTTTGGGATACAGTTGTAATATGTCTGTTAACAGGGCTTGTGCTTGTTAGCAGCATTGTGGCTCATCCCGATATAAGCTATGCAGACGGGGCAAAACTTACGCAAGTTTCATTTTCCAAAATACCTTATATTGGAACACCTATTTTAACCATAGGCCTTATAACCTTTGCATTTTCAACAATATTGGGCTGGAGCTATTATGCAGAGAAAGCGGTTGAATATCTTACAAGCAAAAAAATTGTGCGCTACTATAGATTGGTATGGATTGTCCTTATATTCGTAGGCTCGGTTGTAGACCTTACGCTTGTCTGGAACCTGGCAGACATTACAAATGCGCTTATGGCAATACCAAACCTATTGTCATTGATACTGTTGAGCGGTGTTTTGGCATCAGAAACAAAATACTACCTTTGGGGTAACAGATTGGATGAACATGCAAACGAGGAGATTCCAAGCAGGGAGTAGTTACAATAATTAATAATAGATGGTTGCCGATCTGCTTTAGTCGGCAATCATCTGTACATCTTTATTCCATGCAAGCTTTTTATACGCTGCTGTAAGTACCGTATTCTCCTCTGTGATATATGAGGTTATGCCGCATGTCCTGTCTATCTTTATGTTAATGAAATTTTCCGTAGCATTCTTATAAATTGTTACCTTGTCTAAAGCCTGTTTTAGGGCTGTAAAGTCCTCACCTCCACCGGATAGCACCTCCATATAGTTCTCAAAATCGTAGAACCAATGTTTGTTCAATCTGTAATAACGCTGTATAGATGATCTGTTGATACTAAGAATATTGTCCCTCTGTTTTTCAAATATTGTCTTTGCAGCTGCGGCCACATCATTAAGTCCATCAGTTTTGAATGCCCCTATTGTCGCACTTCTATAAGTACCGCTCTGTCTGTTATAGTGATTATAATACGCCTCTGCTATACCCTTTGCATTAACAACATCTTCATACATATATCCAACTATATCTGTATATGGGAATCCTGAGGCCAGTACTTCGGCAGGCGATGCAATAAAATAATCCGTAACATCCTTAAGTTCGTAGAGAACCTCTATATTGCTCATAAGGCAGGCATCAAACAGAATGAACTCCAGTTTGTAGGGAATAGCCTTGGCCATATCTGTAATCTCCATCTCTACCAATGCTGTTCCATCTGCATCTGTCTCAGATCCAAAACTCTTTACCATGTGTGCATACGGATCCGGCGCATTAAGGCTCATTGCGGCAGCTGCACTGCTTGGATATCCTGTGGGATTTGAGTAAAACCCGGATGGCAACCACCCCGTTCCATGAGAAGATAACACAAGACCATATTTCTCTGCCGGACACAGCGTCTGTACAATGCTTAGCACATTTTTAAGTGTGGTTGAGTTTGCAGAGACTGTGGCGGAAGGGAACTTGTACAGCGTATCCACAGCAACCTCTCCACCGTTATGAGATACCTTTAGAAGCACAGGATTTTTTCCACTCAGGTGCGAATAAATAACAAGGTTGTCATCACTTGGCAACTTGCTGTTTTTTATACTGTTTATATTTGATATTATGTTTCCCGACAAATTATTGTTTGCCGCCATATAGAAAAGTACAGTCTTTTTCTGCACAGCTATCTCCGGTGAATCCGGGGATACAGCCTTACATGAAGCTAACAATTGCGCAAAAGCAACAAAAAACAATATGTAGAAAAAACTTACACACATCTTACCCTTGCCACTATTCATGCCATCTTTACCATCTCTCCCCTTCATACTCTCTCTCCTCTCTATACCCTCTTTACTCTCTTTACACTCTTTACCCTTTGTCACAGTCATAATACAGTACATTTAAATAACTTTTATTCGTTTGAAAATCTGTCTGATCCTTTCAGACAGAACGCAAATATAGTAACAGCTTACTTAAAAATGAAATACACTGCCAAAATAAGAAGCCCGAATGCTACAAGGTGATTCCATTTAAAAGCCTCTGTCTGGAAGAAAAGCAGAGAAAAAAGCACAAATACCAACAGAGATATTACCTCCTGAATGACCTTTAATTGAACCAACGAAAAAGGACCTCCAAAGTTGTTGAACCCTATCCTGTTTGCAGGAACTTGGCAACAATACTCAAAAAAGGCAACTAGCCAGCTTATCAAAATTATGCCGAATAATCCCAATTTAGGGAGTAATTTATCCGTCTGAAACTTCAAATGCCCGTACCATGCAAGCGTCATAAATGTATTGGAAACAACCAAAAGTATTATAGTTATTATACCTCTTCCCATTTTGTAACTATTTATTTTATCAGCTTGCAAAGATACACTATAAAAGTTTATTGTTGAGAGTTTATAGTGTATAGTTATTTGGCTTTGGCTTTGGCGATATATAAGTTTATAGTGTATAGAGGGTAAAGAGAGGAAAGAAAGTATAGAAAGTAAAGATAGTAAGGAAGGTTAAGTTGATTAACTTACTATAAACTATAAACTCTAAATTATATTAGGGAGGCCAACGCTAACGCAGCTGCTGAGAACAAAACGATAAGATAAGTGTTAACAGTATAAATAATTATAAAAAAAGTCATAAATTTGTTTGTTAAAAAAGTTTATTATGAAACCGAACAGCGTTTTAACATTTCTTGCAGGAGCTGCACTTGGTGCAGGACTTGCCATTTTGTTTGCACCTCACAGTGGAGCGGAAACAAGACGAAGAATTAGAGAAAGGGCAAAAAGAGATTATGATTCTGTAAAGGATAAGGTCAACGCAGCCAAGCAAAAGATTCAGGATAGTGTAAATGAGGCAGCAGAAGCATAAGAACTATTTTGATGCTTTGGCGTTAGCGTTTACATTGACGGTTAGCATTAACTTTAAAAATTAAAGAAGGCCAACGCCAACGCTAAAGCCAAAGCTATAAACTATAAACTATAAACTATAATGGGTGCAGCTTCTTACAAAGAAGAAACGGATGTTACCGTAAAGGGGCTCCGCGATGATATAAAAGAATATATCAATCTAAAGGTAGATGAATATAAATTAAGGGGTGTTGAAGGACTTGCAACACTAACTAACAAAGCCATCTTCCTTGTCCTCACTACCATGGTAGGAGGGGTGATACTACAATTGGCAGGACTTTCCATTGCACTGTTAATTGCACAATTGGTTGGTAACATGGCATTGGGTTTTGCAATAGTGGCAATTGCTTTTGTTATTGTATTGGCTGTTCTTTACGCAACAAGAAAGCGGCTTTTTCTAAACCGTCTTGTTAAGATGTATATAGATCTTTTTTTTAAAGAGTAGTATATTGTATAGTTAGTAGTATTAAACCAAAATATGAGAAAGATTTTTGACTATAAACCCTCACACAACTATTTGAATATAAGCTCTATGGAGGAACTAAAATTGGCTAAAATACAATTGAGGGGTGAGATACGGGAAAAGGAGCGTGATATATGCGATGATTTTAATGAAGTAGTATATATGCTGAGCCCGGGAAGGATTATGGCAGCGATAAGTTCCAAGTTCGATCTCGTAAATGACATCGCATTGGGGATCAAAAGAGGATATCGTTTCATTCATGATATAATGAACGGTAGTCATGAGGAAAAAGAATCCAAAGACAAAAACTAACACAAATAAACTTATATATGAACTTATTAAAAACTATGCTAAGCACATGCGTTATAGGCAGTACTCTTGCATTTTCGTCGTGCAATGAGGAGAAAAAAACAAAGGACGAGGGATTTAAGTATATAGCGGAGGAATTTGCCGACCTGCAGATTCTACGTTATAGAATACCCGGATGGGACTCATTGTCGGTGAACCAAAAGGCTTATATCTACCATCTTTCAGAGGCTGCAAAGTGCGGTAGGGATATATTCTTTGACCAAAACTTTAAATATAACCTTAAGATAAGGAGAGTTTTGGAGAATATAATAGAGAACTACAATGGTGACAGGGAGAGCAAAGATTTCAATGATTTTTTGGTTTATGCAAAAAGGGTCTTCTTTAGCAACGGTATCCATCACCATTATGCAGAGGATAAATTCTTCCCCGGCTGTTCGCAGGAATATTTCAAGAGCCTTATGGAGGCTACAGGACAGGAGAATCTTACAGCAGAACTACTTCCTGTGATTTTTGATCCCGCATTGTATTCGCAAAGAAAGTACACAGGCAAAGATTTGGATCTTATAGAGGCTTCTGCCGTAAATTATTACGGAGAGGGGATTACCAAGGATGAGGTCAACAAATTTTATGCAGACAAGGAGGCTGCTGATATAAAAGCCGGCGGTTTTAAGAATGGCGTGAACCCAACACCAATAGCGTACGGACTCAACAGCAAACTTGTAAAGGAGGATGGAAAGATTGTGGAGAAGGTCTACAAGGTAGACGGTATGTACAGCAACAGTATAAAGGAGATTATAAAACATCTGAAAGATGCTGCTGCGGTTGCAGAGAACGATACCCAGAGGAACTATATAGCAAAACTTATTGAGTACTATACAACCGGAGACCTTAAGACGTGGGATGAGTATAATATTGCGTGGGTGCAAGATACAGATTCTCAGGTAGATTTCATTAACGGGTTCATTGAGGATTACAACGATCCTCTTGGAAGGAAGGCTGCATGGGAAGCATCTATCAACTTTAAAGATATAGAGGCATCTCGAAGAACACATATCATAAGTGACAATGCCCAGTGGTTTGAAGATAATTCGCCTGTAGACAAACGCTTTAAAAAGGATGAAGTAAAGGGTGTATCTGCAAAGGTGATAACAGTGGCATGCCTTGCCGGAGACTGCTATCCCTCAACCCCAATTGGCATTAATCTTCCAAATTCAAACTGGATTAGAAAAGACTACGGTTCAAAATCTGTTACAATTGCCAATATCACAGATGCATACAATAAGGCTTCTCAGGAATCTCCAAAGAGCATTCTTACAGAGTTCGCATGGGATCAGGAGGAGATAGACATGTGCAAGAAGTTCGGTACTCTTACAGATGACCTTCATACAGATCTTCATGAGTGCTTGGGACATGGCTCAGGAAAACTGTTGCCGGGAGTTCCTGAATCTGCTTTAGGAGAGTATAACTCTGCCTTGGAGGAGACCCGTGCAGACCTGTTTGCACTATATTACCTTGCAGATCCAAAATTGGTGGAGCTTGGTATTCTTCCAGATACAACGGCATATAGAGCAGAATATGCAAACTATATAAGAAACGGTATCTTTACCCAGTTTACAAGAGTTGAATTAGGCAAGACCAATACAGAGGCGCACATGCAGAACAGGAAACTTATAGCAGACTGGTGTTATGAGAAAGGTCTTAAAGAGAATAATCCCGGTGCAGAAAAGGATGTTATCGAGAAGAGAGTAAGAGATGGGAAGACCTACTTTGTGATTACAGATTACCATGCTCTAAGGTTACTGTTCGGCAAACTTCTATCCGAGATTCAGCGAGTAAAGTCAGAGGGCGATTTCAAAGCCGGCAAGAATCTTATTGAAACATACGCTGTGCATATAGATCCGCAACTCCACAAAGAGGTTAAAGAGAGATATGAGACACTTAATCTTAAACCATACAAGGGATTCATTAATCCTGTTATAACTCCGGTAGTTAAAGATGGAAAAGTTGTAGATTATGCAGTAAGCTATGACCAAAGCTTCTTAGATCAGATGATGGAATACGGCAAAAAATACAGTTTTGAAGAGTAGTATTTATTGTATTTTTGCTAAAATCAGATAGATGAAAGTTGCAAGATTTTGTCATAAAACAGGATCTTGCAATTTTTTTTGCATTTTATAAGCCGTTTTTGTCTGTATTGTTTTGATTTTACAAAATATATTCATACTTTTGTCGTTACCGTAGAGCAGGGAGTTTAATGCTTAATTAATGTCTCTTTCTCTGTTTAGGTTTTCTTAAATATTTCTTTTAATAAATTCTCTAATCAGTTGCTGTTTTAAAATTGTTATGAGAGTTACCATTTGTTAAAAAGAATCAGAATTTTTTTTGAAATTTTTTAAATTAATTTATACATATTATGAAGAAAATTGTAGCAAGTCCAAAAGCGCCTAAGGCCGTTGGTACTTACAGCCAAGCTGTTATAGCAGATAAAACCATTTATGTTTCGGGTCAGCTCCCAATAGATGCAACAACAGGAGAGTTTGTTCCGGGTGGAATAAAGGAGCAGTTGCATCAGGTATTCAAAAATCTGCAATATGTTTTGGAAGAGGGCGGTTACTCTTTTGACGATGTAGTAAAGACAAATGTGTACCTTTCAGATATGGCTAATTTTGCAGCTTTGAATGAGGTATATGCCCTATATTTTAAGGAGCCATACCCTGCAAGAGTAGCATTTCAGGTAGCGGCTTTGCCAAAGAATGCGTTGGTAGAGATAGAGGTTATAGCAGTAAAGTAAATTTATCCCATTATCTGTAATGTACGATATAATAGAATTGAGCAATAAAAGTTTGGATGAACTTTATGCAATAGCGGAGGAGCTTAAAATCACAAAGGTAAAATCCTATTCCAAAGAGGATCTTGTCTATAAAATATTGGATGAGCAGGCTATTCAAGGAATAGGGAGACCTATGAGAAAGCAGAGAGCCAGAATCAAACAGCCTGTAAAAACCGCTGCTGTACCGGTTGAGTCTGCAGATGCTCCGGTGAAAGAACCTGCGGTTGAACAGACAGCAGATAACGTAACAAATAATAAGGCTAAAGATGCTCAGGTAGTGAATGAGAAGGCTAAAGAGGAGCCTGCAGCATTGGATATACAGCCTGTTCAGCCCGTTAAGGCTAAGCGTGGCAGAAAACCTAAAGCAGCCTCTGTAGTAGTTCCAAGTGATGCATCAGATACTAAAATAGACGATATCCTATCAACTATTGTAGACGACGATGAACAGGAAACAAAACAGGAAAATCAGCAGGAGCGTGCAGGCGGCAGAACGGGGATAAAGGGAATCGCAGGCCCGGGCAATCAGGGAAGAAAGCGTGCCAGAATAGGCAATGTAAGCAACGTCCCTGCTAACCAGCCGGTAAATGTAGAAGATGACAATTCAACTCTTTTTCCCGACGACCAATCCAAGGATTTAGATAGCGACAGACAATTCAAAACAGATTATCAGGGGGAGAGACAGCAATATGATTATCAGGACAAAGATAAGAAACAGTCTAAAGTAGAGTTTGAAGGGGTTGTTGAGGCGAGCGGTGTACTTGAGATTATGCCGGACGGATACGGATTTTTGAGATCCTCAGATTATAATTACCTTAACTCTCCGGACGATATATACGTATCGCAGTCGCAGATAAAACTCTTTGGTCTAAAGACAGGAGATACACTTCAGGGGGAGATTAAGCCGCCAAGAGAGGGAGATAAATATTTCCCATTAGTTAAGGTTAATTCCATTAACGGACGTAGTCCTGAATATATAAGAGACCGCGTTCCGTTCGATTTCCTTACTCCGCTGTTCCCTAACGAAAAATTCAACCTTACAGACAATGGTCATAACAATATATCTTGCAGAGTAGTAGATCTGTTCACACCAATCGGTAAAGGTCAGCGTGGCCTTATAGTGGCGCAGCCTAAGACAGGTAAAACTATGTTGCTTAAAGAGATAGCTAATGCAATAGCAGATAACCACCCAGAAGTTTACATGATAGTCCTTCTTATAGACGAACGTCCCGAGGAGGTTACCGATATGGCCCGTAGCGTTAAGGCAGAGGTTGTAGCCTCTACATTCGACGAACCTGCAGAGAGGCATGTTAAGGTAGCAAGCATTGTTCTTGAAAAGGCAAAGCGTTTGGTTGAGTGCGGGCACGATGTTGTTATTCTGTTAGACTCCATTACCCGTTTGGCAAGAGCCTTCAATACAGTTCAGCCTGCATCGGGGAAGGTGTTGAGCGGTGGTGTTGACGCAAATGCTCTCCATAAACCAAAACGTTTCTTTGGAGCAGCAAGAAATGTGGAGAACGGAGGCTCCCTTACAATTTTGGCAACAGCCCTTACAGATACAGGTTCAAAGATGGATGAGGTTATCTTTGAGGAGTTTAAAGGAACAGGTAACATGGAGCTTCAGTTGGATAGAAAACTTGCCAACAAGCGAATATTCCCTGCAGTTGACGTTACACTCTCATCTACTCGTAGAGATGATCTTCTTTACAAACCGGATGATGTTAACAGAATATGGCTGCTAAGGAATCATCTTGCAGATATGAACAGCATAGAAGCTATGGAGTTTATGAAGGATAGGTTGGAGAAGACTGTGGATAATGCTGAATTTCTTATATCAATGAACAGTTAAAAAAAGGTTGCTTTTGCAACCTTTTTTTAACTGTTCATTCTATTATTATAGAACCATATAGCAGACAAAGCCTATAACAATTCCAACAATAACGTTTATACCCTTGGCAATAAGAAAATCCATTTTATTGTGGGCGAGAAGCGGTAGTGTACTGTGCCCGTCCTGTACTATAGAATTAACCAACAATACATAAAATGGGATGGCACCTTGGGCAAACAGTGTTATAAAGATTATGTGCGGCCCGGATTCCGGTATTATTCCAATAAGAATCGCAAAGATAAGTACAATAAGTAAGTTGTCTGATATCCAGCTTGTTATATCCAAGTACTGCAATCCTATCTGGCAAATAGCCAATGTTCCAAATGTCCACAAAAATATAGACAGCGCATGATGTTTTATAAGATGATGCCAGATGTGGTCTTCAATAAAATGCTCTTTTGCCGTAGCTGTAAAGAATAACGTTACAATACTAAGCAATGCAAAAAGCACATTTATCCACTGTTCATCCAATATGTTGAATTTAAAACCACCATGGACACTGCTATCATCATAGTTATGGAATTCATGGAGGCAACACTCATCTGTACATTCGTGCCATACCTGTTCTACAGACTCTCCTGCGTGAGAATGATTGTGAGATTCATCGCCATGGTCGTGACCGCCGCATGTGAAGATTCCACCTATAACGGCTCCAATGAAGAGCGCAATGCAGGTCATTATGACAAGCCTTTTTGCAGACGGGTGCTTCATTGGGGCATATGAAGATGCTTTGAAAATAGATGGCGTCTCACAGTCTGAGTTGTGGGAATGATACTCTATATCTTCGTTACAACAGTTGTGACCCACGCTTGGTTCTCTTCTTTTAAAGATATAATCAGTTAGCATACCCACTATTATCGCAAGAAGAAATAGTATTCCAAATATAAGCAGAGCCTTGCCCGGTATCATAGCCATCAAGACAAACGCCTCATCTCCGGATGAAGCAATCATCATTGCAACTAACGCCCCAAAACTTACTAATTTATGGGTATACAGCGAGACCGTTGCAAACCCTCCAATGCAACCCGGAATCATTCCAAGACACGTTGCAACAAGGATCTGCTTGAACTTAGATCCTTGAAGTTTGGAAAACCATTTACCGTGGGAGAAAACATTAAAATACTCAATCATAAGCATCATAATGAGAACCAGCCCGGTAATAAGAATACTGTTGGAGAGAACATCCCAACCTTGGTGCAAAAATTCTTTCATCTTATTATGTTGCTACATCTGCTTTTGCTGCTTGTATATATCCAACAGCTGGCCTGCCGCAATAAATGACTCCATTGAACCGTCCAAAACTCTCTCCTCATATTGAACAAGAGCCTTTTCAATCTCAGGGTTCTCGTAAAAATTATTTCTCAGCGCTTCATTTATGCTCTCATACATCCAGAACTTCGCCTGTTCTCTGCGCTTGTGCTGGTAATAACCGTTCCCCTTTACAAGAGTAAAATAGTCTTTTATCTTCTGATATATTTCGGGGAGACCCTCTTTTGTAACTGCAGATGACGTTACGGCAGTTGGAACCCAAGTGGATTCTGTAGGTGGAAAGAGGTGCAGAGCATTAGCATACAGTGCTTTGGCAAGATTTGCCTTATCTACGTTTGTGCCGTCGGCCTTTGTTATGGCAATAAGATCGCTCATCTCCATAATACCGCGTTTTATTCCCTGTAGGTCGTCACCGGCACCCGAAAGCATAAGAAGCAGGAAGAAGTCGCTCATTGAGTGTACTGCAGTCTCGGACTGCCCCACACCAACAGTCTCAATAAAGATAACATCATATCCCGCAGCTTCACACAGTAACACTGTCTCACGTGTTTTGCGTGCAACTCCGCCAAGAGAACCTGCGCTTGGGCTTGGCCTTATGAATGCCTTGGGATTGTTGCAAAGGGTCTCCATCCTTGTCTTGTCTCCAAGAATACTTCCTTTGCTCTTTTCTGAGCTCGGGTCTATAGCCAAAACTGCAAGTTTGTGACCTGCATCTGTTATGTAGGAGCCGAATGCCTCAATGAAGGTGCTTTTTCCTGCACCTGGAACGCCTGTTATGCCAATGCGCATAGACTCCATCTTCCTTTCAGAGCAGTACAGCTGGCATCTCTCTATAATATCCTGTGCAATCTTTCTGTGAGCAGGTAAAGAGCTTTCTACCAATGTTATAGCCTTGCTTAGTATTGTAGTGTTCCCCTCTGTAATCCCTTTCATGTATTCATCAATGGAGAGAAGTGAGGGTTTTTTCTTGTAAAAATTCTTGATGTATGGATTAACTACAGGCGGCTGCTCAACGCCATCGTTCACAACTAACGCTGTGTCCGGATTTTCATGTTTTTTTGGCGGCCACTCTTTTGTCGTTACGTTAGACTCGCTCATAATTTTATATTCCTATTTAGAATTTATATTCTTTTTATTTTGTCCTACCGTTGGTTACAACACCTCTGATTCTCAGTACAGTGGGTTTTACGTTAGACGAAGCATAAACAGTCAACGATTTTTCAAATGGGAAAGGTCCCTGATCATTTAAAAACGTAACCTTTATCTCTCCGCTATCACCCGGCTTGATAGGTGCCTTTGACCATTCCGGGGTTGTACACCCGCATGACGACAATACATGGTTTATAACAATCGGTGTATCTGTATTGTTCTTGTACTTGAATGTGCAGTGCTGAGGTCCTGCATTTATTGAAAATTTTCCAAAGTCGTGCTCTGTCTTCTCAAAGGTAAGATCCTTGCTTTTAGGTTTAGTTTCATTTTGGGCATACAGGCTTTCCGCAGAAAAAAACAGGGCAAAAGCCATCATCAACGCCAGAATATTGTTGGCGAAAAAAGTTAGAATGTTCCTTTTCATCTCGCTACTTTATATTTGTTGTTAAAGTCATGCAAATATACAATTTTTCCCTAAATCAATGCCAAAGCAAAAGCTAACGCCAACGCCATATTAGTTTATAGTTAATAGTTTATTGTTTAAAGTCAGTTTATCAGCTTTAGCTTTAGCATTGGCTTTAGCTAATTTATTTTGATAGCCAAAGCTAACGCTAATGCTAACGCTAATGCCAACGCCAAAGCCAACGCTAATTTGGCGATATGAAGTAATTGTTAAAATATCTGTTTTTTTATGTAGAAGTTAAAAAAAATACTTATCTTGGCAAATTGTGTTACAAGTTTATAATATATTTATAAACTTACCTGCAAATTATCAACTATAAATAATAGATTATGAGAAAATCAATGTCATTATGTTCTTTGGTTTTATTGGCACTTTTTACTCTTGCATCTTGCAGCGGAACAGGTAGCAAGTATGAGACTGTAAAAAACGACCCAACGGAAACCAAAATTTATACCTTGAATAATGGTCTTAAGGTATATATGTCTGTAAATAAGGCAACGCCTCGCCTTCAGACAGCTATTGCAGTAAGAGTTGGCAGTAAGAACGATCCAAGTGAGACAACAGGACTCGCTCACTATTTTGAACATCTTATGTTCAAAGGAACAGAGTCTTTTGGAACACAGAATTATGAAGCAGAAAAACCTCTGTTGGATGCTATAGAGCATGAGTTTGAGGTATACAGAACCCTTACAGATCCGGCAGAAAGGACGGCACAGTATGCAAAGATAGACTCACTTTCATACGAGGCCTCAAAGTTGTTCATCCCAAACGAGTATGATAAACTTATGGCATGCATAGGGGCAGACGGTACCAATGCATTCACAAGTCAAGATATGACAGTTTATGTGGAGGATATCCCATCTAACCAGATAGATAATTGGGCAAGAGTTCAGGCAGACAGATTCAAACATGCCATAATAAGGGGATTCCATACAGAGTTGGAAACTGTCTATGAGGAGAAGAATATGTCTCTTACATCAGATGGCAGAAAGGTATACGAAGCAATGGATGCTGCCCTTTTCCCTCATCATCCGTATGGAACACAAACGGTATTAGGCTCGCAGGAGCATCTTAAGAATCCGTCAATTACAAATATAAAGAACTACTATAATAAATGGTATGTTCCAAACAATGTGGCAATCTGTGTTGCCGGCGATTTTGACCCGGATGAGATGGTTGCAACCATTGAGAAATATTTTGGAGACTGGCAGCCAAATCCTAATATTGAGCAGCAGAGGCTTAAGATTGTACCGGAGGAGCCTATTGTTGAGCCAATTGTAAAGGATGTTTACGGACTTGAAGCTGAGAACATCACATTGGGATGGCGCTTCCCGGGTGACAACGGCCGGAATAACCTTGATACCTTGGAGTTATTGTCCTCTGTACTGTACAATGGTAAAACAGGAGTAATAGATGTAAACATTACTATGGAACAGAAGGCTATGGGAGCTTATGCTGATGCCGGCACACAGCCTGATTACTCTACATTCGTAATGGGGGGAATCCCAAAAGAGGGACAGACTTTAGAAGAGCTTAGAGACCTCCTTTTGGAGCAGTTGGAGAATGTTAAAAAGGGTAATTTCGATGATTCGTTGATAGTGGGCACTGTACGTAATACAAAAGTTCAGTTAATGAAGTCGTTAGACAATAATAACTTTAGGGTAGGCCTTATGTACAGGGCATTTATATCCGGAAAACCTTGGAGCGATGTTACCGGAGAGCTGGAACGATTGCCTAAAATTACCAAGCAGGATATTGTTGCATACGCAAACAGACATTTCTCAAACAACTATGTACAGATTAACAAGAGAATGGGGAAAGATGAGTCTGTTAAAAAGATAGAGAAGCCAAAAATTACCCCTATCCTTACAAATAGAGATACATCCAGTGCATTTCTTGCAGAGGTACAGCAGTCTGCAAAGAGTGTTAAGCCTATTGAGCCTGTTTTTGTAGACTTTAACAAGGATATGGAGGTATTTACCTTAGATAACGGTATAAGGGTATTGTACAAACAGAATACAAGCAATGAACTGTTTGACTTTAAGATTCTTGCTTTGGAAGGCTCGTCGGAGAACAAATATCTCGAAATGGCTTTTGACTACTTTGATTACCTTGGCACAGATTCGCTTTCTCAAGTAGAGATGGACAAGATACAGTATGACTATGCAACCTATTTTGGGCCAATTATATGGTCGCATAAGGCAGGTGTGGCATTGTCGGGACTTAATGAGAGTTTTGAGCCTGTACTCAAGTTAGCTCTTGATAAGATAAAGAATGTTAAGGCAGACGAGAATATCTTGGAAAATCTTAAGATGAATACAGTAAAACAACTGAATGATAATAAACTTAATCAAAGGGCCTGCTTTAACTACTTAAGGGACTATGTGGCACGCGGACCTGTCAATCCAAGTACGTTCTCTCCATCTCCAAATGAGGTTAAGTCACTTGCATCTGATTTCCTTCTCTCTCAGATTAAGGATCTGTTTGGCAAAGAGCAGATGATGATGTATTACGGACCTCTTACAAAAGAGCAGTTTAAAGAGGTTATCAATAGGGAGTACAAAGTGAGCGCACCATTGGCAAAAACAGAGAGGAAAGATTATCCGTTAATGAGGACCAATGAGGCTGAGGTACTTGTGGCCCCTTACGATGCAAAACAGATCTACATGCTCGGATTCTCAAATACCGGAGAGAAATATGATCTTGGCAAACTCCCGGTTGTCGAGCTATATAACGCTTATTTTGGCGGAGGTATGAATGCAATCGTGTTCCAGGAGATGAGAGAGGCGAGAGGTTTGGCATATAGCGCATCTGCACTTTATGCAGTTCCTACAAATATAAATAGCGACTACTATATGATGACCTTTATTGCAACCCAGAACGACAAACTCCACGATGCCACAACTGCATTTGATGACATAGTAAACAATATGCCTGAGTCTCAGAAAGCATTTGACATTGCAAAAGAGCAGATTATTAGTCAGCTGCGTACCAAAAGAGTAGATAAGAAAGCTGTCTTTAGCGAATTCCTTGCTGCGGAGGAGCTTAATCTTAATGAGACTCCCGACAAAGTACTGTTTGAAAAGGTACAGAATCTTACCCTGCAGGATGTGGTAAAATTCCAGCAGGAGACCATAAAGGATAGAAAATATCGTATAGGTATTCTTGGAGATAAGAACGATTTGGATCTCAAGAGCCTCGATCCGCAGAAATATGGTAAGGTCACATATCTTACATTAAAGGATATTTTTGGGTACTAATGCTCAACAGCTTAAGGGTGGCGGATGCAGAAGAGTGTCTGCTGCCCTTTTGTATGTAATGAGTTGTTTATATCGCCTGCTAAAGGATTGATAAATAGTACTGTATGTTTATGAGTAAGAAATGTAATAAGATTGTTATATCATTATATAGAACTATTTATTATATTTGCAGGAGTTTAACGAATAAAATTTAATAAGAGTCATGGCTTACAAAATTTCAAACGATTGCGCAGCTTGCGGAACATGTATAGATGAGTGCCCTGTTGGAGCAATCTCTTCTGGTGATATTTATTCAATCAACCCTGATATGTGTACAGAGTGTGGTACTTGTGCAAGTGCTTGTCCTGTAGGTGCTATCAGCTTGGCTGAGTAATTTATTTGACAAAAATCTATGGGGTGGCAGGAATCATCGGCCACCCCTATTTTTTTACTTTAGCTCCGTATCTTTGTAAGAATCAGGATCTTTATACCAGTCTTTGTACATAAGATACCCTTGTGCATTCTTGTGGGCAGCAGCTCCAATCGCCTCCGAAGCATCCTTAACCTTTTTTGCCGGAACACCTGCATAAATTCCCGGTTCAAGCACGCTGTTGCTAAGAACCACAGCCCCTGCGGCAATGATTGTATTGTCGGGAACTACAACATTATCCATTAAAACTGCCCCCATTCCAACAAGTACATTGTTACCCACCTTTGCTCCGTGGATTATGGCGTTATGGCCAACAGAAACGTCGTTGCCAATCTCACATACAGAACGTTGGTAAAGGGTATGCAGAACAGCTCCGTCCTGGATATTCACTCTGTCGCCAATTATTATTGTATTTACATCTCCGCGGAGGACAGTGCTGTACCAGATGCTGCAGTCGTTGCCAATGGTAACATCGCCAACTATAACACAGTTTTCTGCTAAAAAGCAGTCTTTGCCTATTTTGGGGCTGAATCCCCTTAAATCTTTTATTATAGCCATATCAGTTGATTTTAATTCTCAAAATAATTTAACAGTTTAGTAATCTTAAAAAAATAACTTGGTAATCTTAATATTGTCTTTTCGGTCTATATTTCTTTTCTCAAAAATACTGCTAAATCTTTACCAACTTATTTTTAACGCTTACTAAGCAGCTGTTGAGGGGACAAAAATACTACTTTATCCAACAATATTATTATATTTGCGAGTTAAAAATTATTTGTACGTTTGAGTAAACAAAACATAGTGTAATCGGGTTGAATTATAAAAATTAAAAAATAGATAGATAATGGGATCATTTTCGAGTATTCTTAAGAAATTGTTTGGTTCAAAGGCAGAGAGAGATTATAAAATGCTTAAGCCTATCTTGGATAAGACCTTGGCGGCATACGCTGTCATAGATACCTATTCAGATGACCAACTGAGAGATAAAGCGCAGGAGATAAAGAAAATTATAGCAGACCGTATTGCTGCGGATGAGGAGAAGAAGAGTGGGTTGAGGCAGCAGCTTGAGATTGGAGATATGGATCCTCAGGAGAAGGAGAAGATAGCAACTGAGGTAGACAAACTTACCAAGCAGATAGATGATAAAATAGAGGAGGTTCTTAATGAGGTTCTTCCCGACGCGTTTGCCGTAATGAAATCAACCGCAAGAAGATTTAAAGAGAAAGCGGAGATTGTGGTAAAGGCCACCGATGCAGACAGGGATTTGAGCACTAAGGTAGATTATGTAAGAATAGAGGGGGACAATGCAATCTGGAAAAACAGTTGGATGGCAGGCGGAAATATGGTAACATGGGATATGGTTCACTATGACGTTCAGTTGATTGGCGGTATAGTGTTGCATCAGGGAAAGATTGCAGAGATGGCTACCGGAGAGGGTAAGACATTAGTTGCAACACTACCTGTATTCCTTAATGCTCTTGCCGGGAAAGGTGTTCATGTTGTAACAGTGAACGACTACCTCTCCAAACGAGACTCTGAGTGGATGGGGCCGCTTTACCAGTTCCATGGACTTACAGTAGACTGTATAGACAAGCACCAGCCAAATTCAGAGGGAAGAAAGAAAGCGTACCGTTCAAATATAACCTTTGGTACAAACAATGAGTTTGGTTTCGATTACCTTAGGGACAATATGGCAACAAGCCCAGATGATCTTGTGCAGAAGAAACATCATTATGCCATTGTGGATGAGGTAGACTCTGTGTTGATAGATGATGCGAGAACACCTCTCATTATCTCAGGCCCTGTTCCAAAAGGCGATGACCAGCAGTTTGCAGAGTTCAAGCCGCTTGTAGAACGTCTGTACAATCTTCAGAAGGGTGAGGCAACACAGATGCTGGCAGAGGCTAAAAAACTTATATCGCAAGGAAACAAAGAGGAAGGCGCAAAAATATTGTACAGAGCATATAAGGCGCTCCCAAAATATAACCAGCTCATCAAGTATCTGAGCGAGCCCGGAATAAAGCAGCTTATGCTTAACACAGAGAATATCTATATCCAGGACAACAACAAGCAGATGCACATAATTACAGATCCTCTCTACTTTGTAATAGATGAAAAACAGAGGTCTGTAGAGCTAACAGATAAAGGAAACGAGTATATTGCAAAGCTTGTCAGCGACCCGTCTTTCTTTGTAATGCCGGATGTAGGTTATGAGGTGGCAGAGATAGAGAAGAGTGATTTGAGCCCCGACGAAAAATTGATTAAGAAAGATGCTCTGCTTACAGACTATGCCCTTAAATCCGAGCGTGTTCATACCGTTAACCAGCTGCTTAAAGCATACGCGATGTTTGAGAAGGATGTTGAGTATGTCGTTATGGACAACAAGGTTAAGATTGTTGATGAGCAGACAGGACGTATCCTTGAGGGAAGAAGATATTCAGAGGGATTGCATCAGGCAATAGAGGCCAAGGAGAATGTTAAGGTTGAGGCTGCAACACAGACATTTGCGACCATTACTCTGCAGAATTATTTTAGAATGTACCACAAATTGGCCGGTATGACAGGTACGGCAGAGACAGAGGCGGGAGAGTTCTGGTCTATCTACAAATTGGATGTGGTTACCATTCCAACCAATCGTCCTGTAATAAGGAAAGATGGTGATGATCTTATCTATAAGACAAAGAAAGATAAATACAATGCTGTTGTAGAGAAGATTATAGAGTTGCAGAAGGAGGGCAGGCCGGTACTTGTGGGTACAACCTCCGTTGAGATATCGGAACTTTTGAGCCGTATCCTAAAGCTAAGGGGAATAAAACATAATGTGCTGAATGCAAAACAGCACGCAAAAGAGGCTGAGATTGTTGCTGAGGCGGGCCAGCCGGGTGCAGTAACCATTGCAACCAACATGGCAGGACGTGGTACAGATATCAAGCTCGGGCCCGGTGTTAAGGAGAAGGGCGGTTTGGCAATCATAGGTACAGAGAGACATGATTCAAGACGTGTAGATAGACAGTTGAGAGGTCGTGCAGGACGTCAGGGAGACCCGGGTTCATCTAACTTCTATGTATCTCTTGAGGATAACCTTATGAGACTGTTCGGTTCCGAGAGGATAGCAAAGGTTGTAGACCATATGGGAATGAAAGAGGGTGAGGTTCTGCAGCACTCAATGCTTTCAAAATCTATTGAGAGGGCACAACGTAAGGTTGAGGAGAACAACTTTGGAATACGTAAGAGATTGTTGGAATATGACGATGTGATGAATTCTCAGAGAGAGGTCATCTACAACAGAAGAAGGAATGCTCTCTACGGTGAGAGAATAGAGGTAGACCTTATGAATATGATCTCTGATTACTCGGATATTCTTGCACAGAAGAAGAATGATTTTGATTATGCAGGATTCTCTTTAGAGCTTGCCAAGATCTCAATTGAACCTAACTTCGATGAGAAATTCTTTGCAGACTGTACTACAGAGCAGTTGGCAGAGAGGATTGAGACGTCAATCAAAGAGGTGATATCAAGAAGAGGGGAGACCATGATAAAGATGTCGCTTCCTATCATAGAGCAGATATATGCAACTCAGAGTGCAACGTATCAGAATATTGCAATTCCAATCACAGATGGTCACAAGATGCTGCAGCTTATCATTAACCTTAAAAAGGCTCATGATACGGCAGGCAAGGAGGTTACCAGATCTTTGGCCAAGACAATAACACTTGTGATGATAGATGAGTACTGGAAAGAGCACTTGAGGGATATGGACGACCTTAAACAGTCTGTACAGAATGCCACATACGAACAGAAAGATCCTCTTTTGATCTATAAGTTTGAGAGTTTCAACCTGTTTAAGACCGTTCTCGAGAAGATAAGCAGAGATGTAATCTCATTCCTTGTCCGTGCCCAGATTCCGCTAAGACAGGATGCGGAAGAGCCGGTTAAGGTAAGGGAGGAGGCTCCAAGGAGAAGAGATGAGATGAACAATTTGAGAACCAGCCGTTCTGAGCTTGCAACAAATTCAGGAGAGCCAAGGACGCAGGCTCCTGTACATGTAGAGAAGAAGGTTGGAAGAAATGACCCTTGTCCTTGCGGCAGCGGCAAGAAATACAAAAACTGCCACGGCCGTTTGGAGTAAGAGAGATGTACCTCTATATCACTAAGCTTTGGCGTTGGCATTGGCGTTAGCTGTATTTGCTTTTATATAGAGGTCGTAATTATTTTAAGTAAGCGTTAAAAAATAAGTTTATTATATAATTAAATAATGTTTTGTGTTATTTGATTATACAAATTAGTAACAAATAAAGCAAGTAACTATTATATGGAAAACAGATATGACGTTGTTGTTATAGGTGCAGGCCCGGGCGGGTATGTTGCAGCTATAAGAGCGTCGCAATTAGGATTTAATACAGCTGTAATAGAGCGTGCAGAATTAGGAGGTGTTTGCCTTAACTGGGGATGCATTCCAACAAAGGCCCTTCTAAAAAGCGCTCAGGTGTATAACTATACAAAGCATCTTTCGGACTACGGTTTGGAAATGAGCGAAGGGACAACTGTTACCCCAAACATACAAAAGATTGTTGAGAGGGAGCGTGGTGTATCTGCTCAGATGAGCAAAGGAATTGAGTTCCTTTTAAAAAAGAATAATGTTACCGTCATTAAGGGAGAAGCGGAGATAACAGCTCCTGGTGCGGTTTATATTAAAAAAGAGGATGATACAGATGAAACGGTTGAGGCAAAACATATAATAATAGCAACAGGCGCAAGACCTAATGCTCTTCCGTTTGCCCCTATAGATGGTGAGAAGATACTTTCGTACAAGAATGCTCTCATTCCAAACAGCATCCCCGCAAGTATTGCTATCATAGGTTCAGGCGCCATTGGAAGCGAGTTTGCGTTCTTCTACAGATCAATGGGATCTGAGGTGCATATCATAGAGTATATGGATCAGCTTGTTCCACTTGAGGATGAGGAGGTTGCCGCACAGATAAGCAGAAGTTTTCGCAAAATGGGTGTTAAGGTTATGACCTCTGCAGGTGTAAAGGCAGTAGACACAACAGGAGATGGTTGTACCCTTAAGATAGACACCAAAAAGGGGGAGGTTGAACTTAAGGTTGAGAAGGTACTCTCTGCTGTTGGGGTAAAGGCAAATATAGAGAATTTGGGATTGGAGAAACTTGGTGTAAACACAGAAAGAGGAAAGATTCTTGTTGATGGCCGGTATATGACAAATGTCCCCGGTGTTTATGCTATTGGAGATGTTATTCCTACCCCTGCATTGGCTCATGTGGCTTCTGCGGAGGCTATTGCCTGTGTGGAGATGATTGCAGGAATGGATGTTAAACCTATCGACTACGGCAATATACCGGGAGCAACCTATACATCGCCGGAGATTGCCTCTGTTGGAATGACAGAGAAAAAGGCCAAAGCTGCAGGTATTGATTACAAAGTGGGCAAGTTCCCATTTACAGCAAGCGGCAAGGCAACGGCAGCAGGGGAGAGAGAGGGTTTTGTAAAATTGGTTATTGATGCACAGACTGACAAGATTCTTGGCGCACATATTGTTGGTGCAAATGCTACGGAGATGATATCGGGAATAGTGGTTGCACGAAACCTTGGCGCTACCGCAAAGGATTTTATAAAATCGGTACATCCTCACCCTACAATGAGCGAGGCTATTATGGAGGCGGCAGCAGCTGCACACGGCGAAGCTGTTCATTGTTAAAGAGCGTTAGCGTTGGCTTTTTGAGTAAAGAGGGTAGAGAGAGTAAAGAGAGTAAAGAGCTTTGGCTTTGGCTATCAAAATTAAATTAGCTAAAGCCAATGCTAAAGCTGTAAACTAATTAACTGACAATAAACCTTTTCCGTAAGCTAAATGAGCAAGGACAAACTTGTTTGAACTTTGCCATGGCGAGGAAAAGCTGCGCGAAAGCGGACTTTAAACAATAAACTTAATAGGCTAAAGCTAATTACGTTATGGCAAAGAATGAACAACCACCTCAGGTAAATGAGGTAAGCAGAGTCTCAACAGGAACAGAGATAAAGGGTAACCTTACCACCACATCAGATATTAGGATAGACGGTACATTTGAGGGGAACATCTCAACTCAAGGGAAACTCGTCTTGGGAGAGAATGCATCCGTAAAGGGAGACATCATCTGCGTGAGCGCAGATATATTCGGCAAGGTAGACGGTAATATAACCTCTTCTGACAGTACCTCGTTTAAATCCAATTCATCGTTCAAGGGGATTCTTAAAACAGCAAAAGTGGCAATAGAGATTGGCGCATCATTTAATGGCAGTTGCTTTATCATTGATAAATCGAAATAGTAGACAAGCCATTTTGCCTTTTTAAAGTTATTGCTTTTCCAATTCCGTAGCTTTCTCTAAGTAGCTCTCATTCGCTACAGGTTCTTTTGTCTCCTCCGCTGTTTGCATGTCTGGCGAAACCGCGCTTGGTTTTGTGTTCTCACTGTTAGTGTCATTGCCTGCACTGTTGTTCGCTGTACCATTGCTACTATTGCTTGTGCCGTTGTCCTCATCTTTGCGATCATGCAGTACAGCCTTACGTAGCTCAAAGTTCTGCCCAAGATATTTTCTTCTCACCTCAGGGTTGTTTGCAAGCTGCTCTGCTGTTCCGCTTTCAAGGATACTTCCATCATAAAGCAGATATGCTCTGTCTGTAATTGCCAATGTCTCGTGAACATTGTGGTCTGTTATGATGATCCCAATATTCTTGGTCTTTAGTTTGGCAATGATATGCTGGATATCCTCAACGGCAATTGGGTCTACACCGGCAAACGGCTCATCCAAGAGAATGAATTTTGGATCTACTGCAAGTGCACGAGCAATCTCGCAACGCCTTCTTTCGCCTCCCGACAGCTGTATTCCGTAGCTCTTTCTTACCTTCTCCAAACTGAACTCCTTAATAAGATATTCAAGTCTCTCCTTTCTTGCAGATTTGGTTAAAGACGAGAGTTCCATTACAGACATAATGTTATCCTCTACACTAAGATGCCTGAATACAGATGCCTCCTGAGCAAGATAACCGAGTCCCTTTTGGGAACGTTTGTACATGGGTAGTTCTGTAATCTCCTCATCATCCAAGAAGATCTTGCCTCCATTTGGTTTTATAAGCCCTGTTATCATGTAGAAACTTGTGGTCTTTCCTGCACCGTTTGGTCCAAGAAGTCCTACAATCTCTCCCTGTTCCACTTCAAAAGATACACCCCTTACAACTGTGCGGGCTCCATATTTCTTTACAAGATTTGTACAGTATAATCTCATCTTTATCTGCTGTTTATTTTATTTCCAAATCCAAATCCTTGCTCAAATTTACAAGTTCGGGATTATTTTTCAAAAGGTATTCCGCCTTTTCCTGCGGCATATACAACTTACGCTCTTGCTGCGGAATCTCCTTTATCTTTACTGTTAACTTTATTTTGCTGTTAGATAATTCTTTCTGCAGAAATGCCATATATTGGTACAACTTGTTCTTCTCCATCCAGCTCTTTTGTGCTGCATTTTCAACAAAGAACTCTATGGTAATACCATCATCCAATATATGCGGATTCATCTTCTTTACGGCAGATGCTAAACGAGGAGGATTGCTCGTATCTTGGGCCAATTTCTGCCATGCTATATCTAATTCACTTTGCACTAATGGTTTATCTGCTATCTCTTTTACCTGTTCGTTAATGGATTCGGCTGCAATTGGCTGCGGTTTCTCCTCCCTCTGCACTCTGCTTAGTATTCCTTTTATAGAGAGACCTCCGGATGACCTTGTCTCCTCTTTCACATTTTCCAATGCGGTAGCTTTTGCAGCCGATGGTGCAGCCTCCTTTACAAGCTCTGTTGCCACTGATTTATCCTGTTGCAGAGTGTTATCTGCCGGTGCTGCAGTAGCCTGTGTGGCAATTGTTTGCGGTGCATCAGATTGAGTTGTTGCTGTTTGTGCCTTTGCTGCGGGTGTTGCTGTGGTGTGCGCTGCTACAGAGGTTTGCGGTGCTGGAGCAGAGGTGATTTGTCGGGAAGCGGAAACATTATTAATCTGTGAGGCCGGTGAGAGCGACGACAGCTTTACAAGCATAAATTCTACTAACAGTCTTGGATTGCCTGATTGTTTGTATTCTGCTTCACATGCAGTGGTGCTCTCCAATGCTTTAAACAGAAATCCGAGCGAGCAGTTTGCAGCTTGTGCTCCATAACGTTCTGTTAATGATGGAGAAAGCTCTAATAAAGAGGCTGTTGTACTGCTCTTTGCAACCATTAGATCTCTAAAATGGGTGCTCAAACCTCCAACAAAATAGAGCGCGTTAAAACCTTTTGACAGAATCTCGTTAAACAGCATTAGCGCAGAGGCAAAATCTCCGCCAAGGAAAAAGTCTGTAAGCCTAAAGTAGTACTCGTAATCTAAAACATTAAGATTCTTAATGACTTCGCTGTATGATATGTTGCTGCCGCAAAAGGCTACGCATTGGTCAAAGAGTGTTAGTGCATCACGCATTGCCCCGTCTGCTTTTTGAGCTATTACGTGCAGAGATTCGGAGTCTATGCTAACATTCTCCTTTTGAGCAATATCTGCAAGATTCTTTACAATATCCTCAATTGAGATGCGGTTGAAGTCGTATGTCTGGCACCTGCTTAGGATAGTTGGCAATATCTTGTGCTTTTCTGTTGTGGCAAGGATAAATATTGCATATTCGGGTGGTTCCTCCAATGTCTTTAGGAAGGCGTTGAATGCAGCGGCCGAGAGCATGTGAACCTCGTCTATGATATAGACGCTGTATCTCCCTACCTGTGGAGGAATACGCACAAGCTCTGTAAGTTGGCGGATGTCGTCAACAGAATTGTTAGAAGCTGCATCTAGCTCATGGATGCAGTATGAACGCCCCTCGGCAAACGAGAGACAAGACTCGCATTTACCGCAAGGTTCAAGATCCTCAGTTGGGTTGAGGCAATTTATCGTTTTGGCAAAGATCCTTGCGGTACTGGTCTTTCCAACTCCGCGCGGTCCGCAAAACAGATAGGCGTGAGCCAACTGCCCTCGCTTTATAGAATTTTTGAGTGTAACTGCTATATTCTCCTGGCCTACAAGCGACATAAAATTGCTTGGTCTGTATTTCCTGGCCGATACTATATACTTATCCATACAGTACAAAAGTAAGAATATTTTCTATAATTGAGGTGCATATTGTTAATTTTGCATGCGTAAACAGATGATTTCAATTGGTTAATAAATGCAAAAATTAAGGATAGCGTTTAAAAAGACAGATTCTCCGGTTGTCTATTGTGCCATAACGGCCGGAACGGGTACCAGAAACGAAGTTCCTGAGTATAACGGCCTCGCACATTTTACAGAGCACATGTTCTTTAAAGGTACATCAAAAAGAGGCCCGGTAAGCATTAACAACTGTTTGGAAAGTGTTGGAGGAGAGCTTAATGCATATACTACAAAGGAGGAGACGGTGCTCCAGGCAACTGTGCTTAAGGAGGATATGGGCAAGGCAATAGGCCTTTTAATGGAGCTGGCGTTTGATTCTGTCTTTCCACCGGAGCAGATAAAAAAGGAGAGGGAGGTTGTTTGCGATGAGATAATATCCTATAAGGATTCCCCTGCCGAAGCCATCTGCGATGAGTTTGAGACACTTTTCTTTGGCACTCATCCGTTGTCCATGCCAATATTGGGCACAAAAGAGACCCTGCGCAAGATAAAGCAGGAGACCTTTAAAAATTATGTAAAGAGCAATTTCCTTCCCGACAATCTTGCCCTTTCTGTGGTTGGAGATGCTTGTGAGGAGACAATAGCCGGTATTGTGAGACGACAACTAAAGAGATATATAGATGAACCTGTTGAGTTGTTGTTTATTGAGGAGGGTAAACTGTATACAGAGTGTGATGGGGAGGAGGCAACCGACACCTATGCAGTTGGAAATTCAGAGAGTAAGATGCAACAGAATAATGAGTTATCCGTTGGTATGCCGTTTAATAAGAACGTCCATAAAAAAGGACATCAGGTACACTGCGTAGCGGGAGCTTCTGCCTATTCGTGGCGTAGCAAAAAGAGATTGGCGCTTGCTCTGCTTACAAATATGTTAGGAGGGCCGTCTTCAAATTCAAGGCTTAATTACAGCCTCAGGGAGAAGAACGGATTGGTGTACAATGTTGAGGCTAACTATACTCCGTTTGCAGATACAGGGTTGGTTACAATATATTTTGGATGTGACAAGCAGTATCTTAATGATTGTATTGGGTTGGTTGAGAGAGAATTGGATCTGCTTACGGAAAAACCGCTTGCAGAGAGCAGGTTAAAGATGATAAAAAAGCAGTTTATAGGGCAGCTTTCAATATCGTTGGATAATGCAGAATCACAGGCGCTCTCAATGGGCAAATCTGTATTGGTATACAACAGGATAGCCTCTTTTGAAGATATTAAAAGCTCTGTTGAGAGACTTACGGCAGATTATCTGTATGAGGTGGCCAAAGAGATATTTGACAAGAAAAGATTTTCTAGGTTGATATACCAATAGATTGCGTTGGCTTTGGCGTTAGCGTTGGCATTGGCTATTTTAATGGTAAAGAGTGTAAAAAGAGTAAAAAGAGTAAAAAGAGTATAGAGGGTAAAGAAGGGCTAAAGCCAAAGCTAAAGCAGATAAGCTGCTTCTGAATATGTTGCATGAAAAGTTTTACAACAATGAATGTATAATGTAAATTATATTGTTATTCAGTATGTTAAACGATGAGATAATGTTCGGCTATGCCGAAGCCCACAGTTCAAAACCGCAGGAGGCTCTAAGGTGGGTGGTAAAACAGACGCATCTGCGTACAAACCACTCGCGTATGTTGTGCGGAAGCATAGAGGGAAAACTGTTGGAACTTATATCAAAAATGATACGCCCAAAGCGAATTTTGGAATTGGGCGTTTTTACAGGCTATTCCTCAATATGTTTAGCAGCCGGGTTATGCGAAGGCGGCAAGATGGACTCCCTTGAGATAAATGATGAGCTTGAAGACCTTATTCTGCAGGCGTACGAAAGAGCGGGTGTAAGTAATCAGATAGATCTGCATATAGGAGATGCCCTGCAGACCATGGAGCAGTTTAAAAGAGAGGGCAGAAGATACGATTTGGTCTTTATAGATGCCAACAAACGGGAGTATCCCAAATATCTCAACACCGTTAAGGAGTTGCTTGTCCCAGGCGGGTGGATAATAGGGGACAACGTCTTGTGGGACGGCAAAGTGTATGCAGATAAAGTAAGCAGCGATGCACAGACCCAAGGCATTGTAGAGTTTAACAGAATGGTTGATGAAGATCCTCAGTTAGAGAATGTTATCATTCCTTTAAGAGATGGTATAAACCTAATCCGCAAGATATATTAGCCATAACATTATGCCTTTGCGATTTAAATATTACAATATTGTTTTATAATAGCTACCTTTGACAGAATTTGTTAGTTACGTATGAATAATAATGTGATTCTAATAGTTGACGACGATATAAATCTATGCGTCATGTTGCAGAAGTGGCTCGTTAAAAACGGCTACGATGCAATTTACGCTTCATCTATAGAGGGTGCTAAAAAGGCAATAGAGGAGGGACATCCCAATCTTTTGATATCTGATCTAAGACTTCCTGATGGCGATGGCATAATGCTTCTTCATTGGATAAACGATAACAAACTTGCACTTCCTGTAATACTTATGACAGGTTATGGCGAAGTTTCTATTGCCGTATCTGCCATGAAATTAGGAGCAAAGGATTTTTTGGAAAAGCCTGTAGTCCCATCTCTGCTAAAGGAGAAGATAGACAATATATTAAACAGCACCGGGGGTGAGAAAGACAGAGAAAAGAGCAATAACATTAAGGGCAGATCACAGCAAAAGGATGATAAACGGGTGGTAACAGATATGATAATTGGTAAAAGTCCGGCATTTCTTACTATGTTAGACTTCATAAAGACTGTTGCCCCAACCAACTTTACGGTTTTGGTACTTGGCGAGAGCGGAACCGGAAAAGAGTATGCGGCAAAACTTATTCACCAATACAGCAAACGCTGCAACAAACCCTTTATTGCACTTGATTGCGGAAGTCTTTCTAAAGAGCTTGCCCCAAGCGAACTGTTCGGCCATTTGAAAGGATCCTTTACATCTGCCATAAGTGATAAAAAGGGTGTGTTTGAGCAGGCAGACGGTGGAACAGTCTTTTTGGATGAGATTGGTAACCTATCGTACGATGTTCAAGTTCAGCTTCTTAGAGCATTACAGGAACAGAAGATTAGACCGGTTGGGTCTGCAAAAGATATAAAGGTAGATGTTAGGATAATTGCGGCCACGAACGAGAATCTGGAGAATGCCATTGAACAGGGAAAGTTTAGAGAGGATCTGTATCATAGGCTCAACGAGTTTTCTCTTGAGGTTCCCCCTCTTAGAGAGCGCAAGGAGGATATAGAGGTGTTTGCCTACGGTTTTCTTAAATCTGCAAATGAGGAGCTTGAAAAGGATGTTACATCCATAAGCAACGATGCTCTTGAACTTTTAAAGCAATACAGATGGAGCGGCAATCTTAGAGAATTACGTAATGTGATAAGAAGGGCAGTTCTTTTTGCCGGTGGAAATGAGATTACAGCTAAAGATATTCCCGGAATAAAACCCATTGCTCCGGTAACAAAGGATTATGCATTAAGGCCCGGCGATGAAAAGTCACAGATTGAGGAGGTTTTGTATAAGGCCCGCGGCAACAAGACATTAGCTGCCCAACTTCTTAAAATAGACAGAAAAACGCTCTATAACAAGATGCACCAATACGGCATAGAATTATAAGAGTTTGAAAAACAAAAAAAAGCGGCTTTAAGCCGCTTTTTTAGATGTGTTTTAATTAATCCCTAACAACCAAGTAGTTGCTAACGCTCCAGAACCTCTCTGGTGAAGTAATATTGATTGTTATTGTTAGGTCATCCTCCTTTACCAATGTGTAACTGTCCGAAGGATGTGATGACAGAATCTTTATGCTCTTTCTTCCCGTAGGGATAGACTTAAGCTCCCTCTTGTCCGCTTTGACAAACAGCTTGGAATCAAAGTCACCATCCATAAGTTTCTTCTTGCCAAACAGACCGTTCTTAGTTACAATACCCGCCTCTTTAAGAGCCTTCTGGCTTGCTACGCAGTACCATACTTTATTAAGATCTTCATCCTGAGCCTGTATTGTCTCCATCTGTTTCTTGGATGTCTCGCTCATCTCAGAAAGGTCTGTATTAAGTTTGTTAACAGTACCTGTAAGCTCATCTATCTTTATATTCTTCTTAGCAAGTTCATCTGAAAGAGCGGCAACCAATTCAGATTTTTCATCAAGCTCTTTTTGCAGTCTCTCAATAGTAGCCCTTAAAGTTTTGTTATCCTTTCCGCTTTTGCTAAGGCGAGCCTCCAATTGAGCGATTTTAGCTTTGTTCTGCTCTATAAGTTCCTTAATCTGAGCCACATCTCCGGCTACCTGCTGCTTCTTTGATGCAGATTTACCCTCAACATTGGAAAGGTCGTTTCTAACCAAACCCTCTTTCTCTCTTATTGATGCAAAACCGTTCTCAACATCATTAAGAATATCCATTGTCTCATTGTAATCTGCCTCTAACCTTGCAGATTCGCTTAACAGAGAGTCCCTCTGTGCCACAAGAGCTTTGTATTTACCAGAACTTTCAACACAAGATACAGTTACAAAACATGCTAAAGCAACTGCCAATCCTAAAAATAAATTTCTTTTCATCGTATTATGTTTTTTGTTGTTAATTTTCTTTTTCAAAGAGGGTGACCCAAAGGCAACAGCCACCCTCTTGTTGTTTACTAACCAATGCATTATTACTTCTGTTATAGAGTATTTCAAACTATAAGCCAATTATGTAAAAAATAGTAAATTGTTAATTTATAACCATTTAACAAATAATTTACAGTTTGCGCGGGTGTGGAAAACTGTGGAATTGTGTAGACCTTGTGTAACAGCGCAACAATTTTTCCACAGATCTGTTCAAACTTAGTAAGCGTTAAAAAATAAGTTGGTAAAGATTTAGCAGCGAATCTGCATTGTAAGCAGCATTGAATAGCATCGAATAGCATTGAATAGCATTGAACCGGCTGTTTCTTTGATATAAGCAAATAAATTTCTATAATTGCCGTTCAATTACAATAAAGAATACACTATGAGGCCGGAGACCAAAGCAAGTATAAAAACCGTGTTGTTGTTTGCAATAACACTGCTCTCAGCAACACTTATTCTTGCCTACTTCCATACCTCAAACAGCAGGCTAAAGGTAAACAGAGCCGTCATAGAGAGACAACAGAGTTCCCTTGCCCTCATAGACAGTCTAATAAACTCAATTGATAAAATACAACGTTCTCTGCAGGTGTACCCTGCCGGCCGCGAGGCGCTGCAAACAAAGGTCATTACCAAATACATTAGCAGAGTAGACAGCATAGCCGGCAGGCTTAGTATTATATACAAGGAGGAATCCTCAAACCTTAAAGAGTTGCCAAAACTTTTATATACTCAATACGAGAATATAAAGATTCTTAACAGCGAATTTAAAGATAACAACAGGTTGGAGGAGCTGAGCATAAAGCTTAAATCTGCAAAAGAGTACAGAGATACATCTGTTTATATAACACAGATTAACGATACCGTTGTCTCATTACCACCAAGAAGAGGCTTCTTTAGAAGATTCGCAGACCTCTTTAGCCCTAATAAGGATACGGTAATAACTGTAAATGCCCGGTTCGATACGGTAAAAAGGGTCAATCCTGATACCCTTAATCTCTTTAGCGAAGCAGACGATTTAGCAATGGAAGCTTTGTCAGACTACAACAAAAACTTGGAGAATATTGTCAAAAGGATAAATGTGGTAATAACCGCAAACAGCAGATTAGCATACAGAATATACAGCATATTGTACGGATTGAACGGCCGGATGCTTGGATCTGTTTTGGAATCTGTATCTGTTACAGAGAGAGAGGCAGACAGTAATTATGCCTTGTCGCTTACCGGCGGAGTATTGGCCCTTTTGGTTATAATCTATTTTGCCATAACAATCATAAACGACATAAAGGTAGCACAGAAAGCATCTCGAGCCATTGAGGAGGCTAACAGAAAGATTTTGGAGGTTATGGAGAGCCGGCACAGACTTATGCTTGCGACCTCGCACGACATCAAGAGCCCGCTTAATTCAATCATAGGTTATTTGGAATTTATAGAGGGTTACCCGGCAGAGACAGGCTCAATGAAAAACTCCGCAAAATATATCCTTGCCCTGCTTGAAAATATGCTTAACTTTTCGAGCATTGAACAGGGGACCCTTACTGTAACCAAATCTGAATTTGACTCAAATACGGTTCTAACAGAGATCTGTGGAATGTTCAAGCCGCTTGCCGAGGCAAAACAGCTTCGCTTCAGTTGTAACAGATTAGAGAACGGAGTTATAATCTCAGATGAGATGAAGCTGCGCCAGATTCTCATAAACCTCGTTTCCAATGCTGTAAAATATACCGTAAAAGGGAATGTAACCATCTCTGTCTGTATGGATAAAAGCTCGGCTGGAAACAACTTATTAAACATTAAGGTAAGCGATACCGGTGCCGGCATAGAGAGCAAAGATATGGACAAGCTCTTTAAACCGTTTGTTAGGGTGGAAAAAAACAACTCTTTAGCAAAAGGCTCAGGATATGGAATGTTTGTGGTAAAGGGGCTTGTAGAGTTGCTTGGAGGCACAATAGATGTAGATTCAAAGGTTAACGAGGGCACAACCTTTACCGTTTCTATTCCAGTTTCGCTTCCCGACAAAAACTTCTGCAAAGATGATAAAAAGCTGATTAGCTGCAAACGGATAGTTGTATTCGATGATGAGCCTGATGTGGTAAAGGCCGTATCATCTATGCTTGTATCCATAGGAATATGTATTGACGAAGATGACTATGACTGCATACTTACAGATATGGATATGTGCGGAATAACCGGTTTGGATGTACTTGCATCTGCAGGCGGGGTTCCCGTGGTGCTTATGTCGGGAAGAGGAGATATAACAGAGGAGATTGCCCTAAAGGAGGGATTTGCAGCATTTATTCCAAAGCCTGTGACTATTGACAAGTTAAAAGCGGTATTTACGGGTAATGTATAGAGTAAAATGAATTTTAATCAAATATATTATGCTTAAACATATTGTAATGTGGAAATTCAAGGAGGGTGCAAACGGCAAAAGCGCATATGAGCATGCCCTTTGGATGAAAGAGCACCTTGAGGCTCTTGTTGGTGTTGTTCCTCAGATTAGATCTTTGGAGGTTGGCGTTAATGAGATCCCTAATGACGGTGCCTTTGACGCTGTCCTTACCGTCTGCTTCGACAATGAAGAGGATCTAAAAAAGTATAAAGTAAATCCTAACCACAAAGTAGTATCTGAATACTGCAAGGAGGTTAGGATTACAAGATGTGCGGTAGATTACTATTTATAATCCCCATTCGCTCGGGTTGCAGGTAGACTCAACCTGAGCTTCCACTGTTTTTGGAAGGTTTACAAAGAAATTGACACCTGTCTTCTTTTCAACATCGTCTATGCTGCAGGCGTATGTTCTTGAAATTTTGGCTTTGGTGTCATACTTTTTGTGCTCTAACCAGAAACCTATACCTTTATAGGTAGCGGTAGAGCCGTTTTTTTTCATCCCTACAACAACTTTGTAATAGTAATTGGGAATAGCAATATGGCTTATACCGTTTTTATCTGTAACATATTTGACAGACTCCACTCCACCAACTGTTTTAAGAACGGCTCCGGTAACAACATAAACGGTGTCGTAACTGCTTATATATCCCCTGACTTTATCTTCTAATGAAGCCCAGATACTTCCGTTGAACTCGTTCTGAATCTGATATGTCATATTAGAGTAGTAGAATGTCTGTACGTTCAGCGCACTGCTGCCTAATCTGTCTGCCGATGCAATCTGATGCCCTCTGCCGTATGGACTCAAAGCGCTGCTCATCTGTGATTTTGCAGGAAGCGACGGATCTGCGTTGAAAGCGTTGGATCTATCTGTATTCTTCGCTGTGTACTCTTTTGTTAGCGGATATGCAACCCAGTTGGCTATCTTATTATCGAGATCAAAATTGAGAGCATAGTTTCTTACCTCTCTGCCATTGAGTTTAGCGTAATGGAATATGGTTTTCAGCAGAGATGTGTTAGCACCGTAATAAGGTGTTTCCATGTGTCCGTCTGGAGTGTTCAGCTCATCACCGTCACCGCCACCTGTAGAGCCACCCTCAACGCTAACAGTAAATTTTGTCACCTTCCCCTGTTCAAAATCAAATGCCTGAGCTCCGCTCGACGGTACACTTACAGTCTTTGTATATGTAGCTCCGTTTGTTGTGGTTACAACAACAGAGATGCTCTTCCCCTTGCATGAGAAAGGTGCAAGACCAAATAGATATGAATTGCCGGTAACGTTGCCCACATTTAGGGTAATTGTATTTGTATTTTTACTGCTTTTTGCTGCATCTAAGTTGTACTTTTCAAAATTGTTATATTTATCATAGTTGAAATAACATGTTGTGCCGGCAACATTTTGTGGAAATGTTAATGTAACGGTACTTATCTTCTCTCCATCCTTAACACCTTTAATTATAATATTACCGTAAGCCGTAGCATGATGGAAGGCTCCCAAATCTACTGTTGCCCCGCTTGTAAGCTCTGCTTTTGTGTAGCTCTTCTCTGCATATAGAACTTGTGCTTTAGGATCGCACGAACCGGTTACAGGTGTCTGTATATCCGGCAGATAGATGTAAAACTGCTTATATTTGGAACTTATTCCCGTACATCCCGGTTTATTGTTATTTGAGTTGTTCTTGTCATATACCCCTTTGGGATATACAACCCAGATTGTGCCTTTTTCTGTAGGAGTCCCGCTAAGAGTAACATTATTGAATGCCGTGCTTTCACCGCCATATACGGCAGATGCCTCTACCGGGTAATTCTCATCCAAAAAAATCTGTACTTTGTCATTAACATTCCATATAACAGGGTATGAGTTACCCTCCTTAGACCCAAAGATGGTTTTTGTCCCCTCTGCAGATGAAATAAAATTCAGTGAAACAGTTTCGTTGGGATTATCCGTAAGGTCGTTGTCCTTGGAACAGGAAACAAAAGCAATTGCTGCCGTAGCAATTAAAATAAATGATTTAAAGATTCTTTTCATTATTGCAAATAGCTTAAAAATTTATAGAACGTACTCCTAAGACATAGGGGAGGTTTCGTATAAATTTTTATATTAGTAGGTTAACAGGTAGCGTAGATTCTAAGTTAACGTTTTAACACGAAACATGAAAAAACTCCCAAAATTATACATTTTTATGCGTTTGACAAATAATGTTGTCGGCAACTTTTTAAATATCTGCAAAAAATTTTGAACAAGTAGGGTAGATAGTTGTTTAAACAGTTGCGTAGAGGTTTTGGCCAAACACTTACGTGCTCTTTTTTCCCGCAATTGTATGCTTTTTTGCAGCATTGCCTGTGTTCCTTTATGTTTCCAAATATTAGCCCCGTACAGTTCCCTTTTGTGCTCGTTGAGCACATGCCAAAAATGTTAAACTATTAATCAAAGTAACTTATGAGAAAAATACTTTTGTACATTACGGTACTGTTTTGTTGTGTTGCTGTGCAATCTGTGTATGCACAGAATATAGATGTTACAGGTACTGTAAAGGATGCTGCCAACGGGGAACCTGTTGGCTTTGCTTATGTTCAGATAAAAGGTACCGAAAAAGGAACTTTTACAAATGAAGATGGAACATTCTCCATTAAGGTATCAAAGAACGGAACGCTTGTTTTCTCCTTTGTAGGATATAAAACAAAAGAGGTTGAAGTTAACGGCAAAAGCCGTTTGGATGTTCTTTTAGAGAGTGATGTTGTTGTTTTGGATGAAACGATAGTTGTTGCATACGGAACGCAGAAAAAATCCTCTTTTGTAGGATCTGCAACGCAACTTAGCGGAGAACCTCTAAAGAGAATGCAGTCAACTAACATTTCAAAATCATTAGAGGGTGCGGTTGCAGGACTGCAGACCTTCAGCTCATCCGGTACCCCGGGTTCGGGGGCCGTTCTCCAACTTAGAGGTTTTGGTTCTATAAGCGCTTCTACGTCACCCCTTATAATAATGGACGGTACTCCGTATGAAGGGTCGTTTAACTCAATTCCTCCTCACGATATTGAGTCTATAACTGTGCTTAAAGATGCAGCTGCAAACTCTATGTATGGAGCGCGTGGCTCAAACGGTGTGATTATAATAACCACCAAAAGGGGAGCTGAGGGAAAGGTCACCATAAATTTTGATGCAAGAGTTGGCGTTAATTCCCGTGGTGTACCTGCATACGATGTAATAAGTAATCCCGGAGTGTATTATGAGATGACTTGGGAGTCTTTTAGGAATGCTCTCTACTATACCGGAGCGCTGCCTGATCTTGTAAAGGCTGGCAAGTATGCTTCGGCAAAACTCTTAAATCGATTGGGCCCGTATAATATTTACAAAAATGTTGCTGATGATGCCATCATAGACCCTGCTACAGGCAAACTTAGCCCAAGTGCAACAACACTCAAATGGAAGGATAATTGGAACAGGGATCTCTTCCGCAACGGTTTGCGTCAGGAGTATAATCTTTCTGTATCCGGCGGGTCTGACAAAACACGTGGATATATGTCTGTTTCATACCTTAAGGATGATGGATATATGATAAAGTCTGCGTTCAAACGTATTGCTGTCCGTGCAAAAATAGATCAGACTGTTACCAAGTCTATAAACGCAGGTATTAATCTTGCATATTCAAACACCGAGCAAAGAGTCTATGTGGGAGAGGAGGGTTCCAACTATTCTAACATCTTTATGTTTACGCAGTCAATAGCTCCTATTTATCCTATATATCAGTATGATAAAGATGGAAACCGCATGTACAACGCAAAAGGGGAGGTATTATACGACTGGGGAGAGACAGGACGAGCCTATGCAGCTAACATGAACCCCTATGGTCAGGCACTTACATCAAAGATGATTGCCATAAAAGACAATTTCTCGTCCAGAGGGTATGTAAATGCCAACATATTGAAAGATTTGGTATTCTCTGCTAATGTTGCATACGATATATTCAACACCAAGGAAGATTCCTATATGACGCCGGCCGGTGGAGATGCAAAGAATGTTGGGGGACGTGGCAAGCAGAGTATGAAAAGATATATGGCTTTCAATACCAACCAATATCTTACATGGTCTCCATCGTTTGGAGATAATAATTTAAATATAGTTGTAGGCCATGAGATAAAGTCAGACAATGCATACATCCTTTACGGACACATGACAAACTTTGTTAAACCAACGGTTTCCGATTTTAAGAATGCCGTTGTTTATCAAGATCTTACTTCTAATTCTGGTTCTTACTTCCTTGAAGGAGTTTTTTCACGCGCAGAATACAATTACGCCGGCAGATATTATCTCTCTGCATCTTATAGAAGGGATGGTTCGTCACGCTTTGCAAAAAAAAGACGGTGGGGTAGTTTCTGGGCTGTGGGTGCTTCATGGAATGCAAAGTCAGAAGAGTTTCTTAACAATGTAGATTGGATTGACCTTCTAAAGGTAAAGGCAAGTTACGGAACTCAGGGAAATGACAATATAGGCTATGCAATGGTGTACGAAGATTTATTCAATGTGGGAAGAGTAGATGGTAATGCTTCATTGGCGCAAACATTCAGGGCAGCTCCGAATGTAACGTGGGAGAAGTCCAATAACTTTAATGTTGGACTTGAGGCAAGATTATTCAATCGGTTCTCTGTTAATTTTGAATATTTTATAAAGGTTACCAAGGATATGATATATAAAAAACCACTTGCTTTATCTCAGGGTGGTCCAAACTTTCAACTCGTTAATGATATGGATATGTTGAATAAAGGTATTGAGTTTGAAATAAATGCCGAAATCTTTAAAACAAAAGATTTTTCATGGAAATTATCGCTTAACGGAACCCACTACAGGAATAAGATTACAAAGCTGCCTTCCGATTACCCTGCAGAGGGAAAACAGATAGGTGCATTCTGGCGTGAAAAAGGAGGTTCATTGTATAGTTATTACATGCATGAATGGGCGGGTGTAAATCATGAAAACGGTCTCCCTCAATATTATAAATATGATGAAAAGGGTAACCGTACCATAGTGAACAGTACCTCACAAGCCACATACCGCAAAATAGGCAAAACCCCTATCCCGGATCTTTATGGAGGTTTCAGCACTGCATTCACATTCAAGGGCTTTGATTTAAGTGCAAGTTTTGCCTACCAGATTGGGGGATATACATTGGATTCTGTGTATCAGGGATTGATGTCGGCGGGACGTGCAGGACAGAACTGGCATAAGGATATTTTAAAGAGATGGACTCCTGATAACAAGACATCTAAAATCCCGCGTGTCCAGATGAATTACCAGGAGGCTAACGGCAGTTCAACAAGATGGTTGATTAAATCTTCATATCTGAGTTTGAAAAACATCACGTTAGGCTATACCGTTCCTCATAGTGTAGTCAATAAGTTGGGGTTGTCTAATCTTAGAGTTTATGTAACTGCAGATAATTTATTCTATTTATCAGGTAGAAAGGGGATGGATGTACGTAAATCGCTCAAGGGTGAAAACGGCTTTACATATTCAGCCCTACGTACATTGTCGGGAGGATTATCTATAACATTATAATTTTAAACAGATGATTATGAAACCGAACATGAAAATCTTTGAAATTAATTGGTTCAAGTTGTGATATCGAAGATTTTCATAGTGAGAGAGAACGGTAGTGAACGGCTATCAGACTCTCACAAATTTTTAATTATCATTTTTTAAATTAAAAATTTTGATAGTATGAAAAATATATATTTAATATTGATATCGGCATTGCTTTTACTGCCGGCTTGTGAAAAATATTTTAATGTTGAGGATACAAGCAGACTGACAGGTACGGATGTTACAAGCAAGGTTAAGGATGAGCCGGAATTTCTTGCTTCGTATGTAAACAGTTGTTACTTGTGGATTGCCTCAGGCATGTATAACGACGACAATCATGACCAATTCGGCTTTCTCGGGACAGTGTATAGTACAGATATGATGGGGCTGGATATTGCAATTTGCGGAACGTGGAACTGGGGCCTTTTTGATATTACTCATGACTATGGTGCTTACAACTATTTCCGCCCTTCACAATTATGGAGTTTTTATTATACACTTATAAAGAAGGCCAATGACCTTATAAATATGTCTAATAAAATAGGAGAGCCCAAAGATGCCAATCAGAAAGGCTATTTGGGGCAGGGATACGCTTTGAGGGCTTTTGCCTATATGTATCTTATGCAACTGTTTCAAGATCCTGTGGAGGGGACAACTCCTAATGCAAAATTCAGAGATTCGGCCCCTGGGGTTCCTATTATCTATTCAGAAAAGGATGGAGTGAGCAAAGAGGATGCCCAAAAGAGAGGAGGTCGTAATACCTTGGCAGATGTTAAAGCAGAGATAGAGCGAAACCTAAATTTGGCATTACCGCTTTTAAAGGGTTATGGCAGAGCTTCCAAGAATGAGATCAATTATGAGGTTGCGCAAGGTATAGCTGCACGCTATTATCTTCTTACACAACAGTGGAGCAAGGCTGTTATTGCAGCTCAGGCCGCCCAAAACGGTTACGATCTTATGAATAAGTCCCGTTTGCGTGCAGGCTTTTTGGAGGTTGAAGACAATGAGGTTATGTGGGGATTCAATCATACAACAGAGACGCAGACAACATACGCGTCATTTTTCTCACATCTTAGCAACAATAGCCCGGGTTATGGCGGAGTAGGGCAGTCTGTGCATTGCATAGACCGCAGTCTGTATGATAAAATCCCGGCTACAGATTATCGTAAGGAGTTGTTTAATACAGAAGCCGGTGATCCTAATGCCCAATTTACCGGAGCCTCACTTCCTTATGCCTCTAAAAAGTTCGGTTATGCCGCATCGTGGCTGCAGGATTATTTATACATGCGTAATGCGGAGATGATTCTTATAGAGGCCGAGGCTCACGCACGTCTTGCAGACGGACAGGCAAAAGCAGCACTTGCAAAACTTATGGCTATGAGGGATCCTGCGTGGTCTGCTGCAGATGTAACTGTAGATGATGTTCTTCTTCAGCGAAGAATAGAGCTATGGGGAGAGGGATTTGAATATTTTGATCTCAGACGTAACGGATTGGAGGTTAACAGAAAATATGAAGGCAGCAACCATAGTCCGCAAGGTATGTTCAGGTTCCCGGCGCATGGCAAGAGCTGGAACTTCCAGATTCCTAAAAACGAGATACAGAACAATGATTTGATTTCTGAAAGCGAGCAGAATGAGTGGGTATCGGGGGTAGTAGAGAACAGTTAATAGATTACTTCCAATAAGTGCACCGTTTCTGTTATGTACTTTGTACCGGTTTGGAGTTCAGTACAGTGGTCATATGTGCTGCTTTAAACCGGTTTTTTCTTTTTATGCCATTCTGCTTCCCGACAAAAATTTATGCAGATTGTTAACACTTTTACTTACTGCGGGTAAAGTCCAAATGTAAGATGCTACGGATTTTGTTTACTTTTCCGTAACCTTTCACGCCCATATTTTTCTCTTCACTATTTTTGAATTTTCAAATTTAGGGAAACAAAGAAATGAACAAGTTACATATCCGGTATTAACAAGTTATGAAAGTATTAAAAGTAAGGTTGGTAGAGAAGAAAAATTGATTTTTGTATCGTTACTTGGAAACAAAATATTACCTTTGCACCATAATTCAAAATGAAATGGGCATCAACAAATTAAAAGTGGTGTTGACAGAGGAAGCACAGGCCTTTTTGGATGCACAGCCATTCAAGGCTCAACAGAAGATATACTATAATATCTTCAAGGTTGAGGAGGAAATAATGAAAGTTGATATCTTCAAGAAACTGGAGAATACCTATATATGGGAGTTTCGCACTCTCTACAACGGTATCTGCTACAGGCTTTTCTCCTTTTGGGATACAGAGCAAGACACTTTGGTTATTGCCACACATGGTATAGTCAAGAAAACTCAGAAAACACCATTGAAGGAGATTGCCAAAGCGGAAGAGATAAGGAAAGAGTACTTTAACAATAAAAAAAAATAGCATTATGGCACAGATGAAATTGATACCGGCAGATAACATGAAAGATAAACTTTGGGGTAAAAGAGGTACGCCAGAACGTGAAGCAATGGAAGCCAAACTCAAAGAAGATGTAAACGCCTATATTGTAGGTGAAGCCATACGCAAGGCTCGATTGGCACAAAACCTCACACAAAAGCAACTTGGTGAGCGTATCGGTGTGCAGCGTGCTCAAATTTCCAAGTTAGAGAAAGGTACAAGTGTTATCACATTGCCTACAATGAGCCGTGTGTTTCAAGCATTGGGCATCGCAACGGCTACCCTTGATTTGGGTATCGCAGGGAAAATAGCATTGTGGTAAAACTGTACTTCTTGGATGACAAAACGAATTTGGAAATAATTACAGAAAAAAGAAGATTTGACTAATGGCAATGTTGCTGTTCACGACTTTTGTCAGCAAAGCAGAGGGTCCTGATGGAACAGCTTTCTTGAAGTCTTTAAGCGGAACTTATGTTGTCAAGGCGCTATCACCGGTGAACAAGCCGCACAAATAAAGGTCAAATCCTCTGTTTCCCGACAAAATTTTACGCAGATTGTTTGTGTACGTTGTAAGAATGAATTGACAAAATTAACGCTTATTGAGTTCTTGCTTTAAATCGTAATATAGCGTGGTTGGCCCTAAGCACCATACCTTACTCTCCTCTTGTTCCATATTCTTGTACACAGAAGAAGAGTATACCTGCTTTATGGCATCTACTAAACTGATACTCTGATCTTCTTGTAACATATCGGCCAAGTAACAAACTTTTATTGGCAGTAACATATACAAGTTACTCTGATTTATTGTTGTCATAATATAACCTCCTTTGCCTCTATAAATTTTAAATACTGAAGTGCAGCTGTGGTGTGAAACAGATATTGGTCAACCAAGTTATATGTTTTCAGCCGTTTTATCAATTCTTCACGATCTATGATATCACCTTCATACAGGGTAAAAGATACATAAACCCTATCGTTGGCTACCGGACCATATACCAAGTCATAGTTGTGAGTGAATCCCCTTTGTATTCGGTTGGCCATAACGAAATCAACCCATTCATCTGTGGGCGAATGGAAAAGCAGCTGTTGCAGGTTACAACTCGCCTTTTCGTCAAACTCATATATATTGACGTATCCTCTCTTTATCTGTTTATCTTTCATTCTGCGCATAACCCATGCTTCGGCTTGTTCATATGAAGTAGTGGCATAAAATCCACTACCATAGTCCAAAGGACGATCTGCATCTCTGATTTCCGGTTTTTCTACAACTTCTACACTTCCATGATATACTCTCATTGCCTTTCTTCTTTTTTTTGGGATTCAATAAACTCATCAATTTCAGCTAAAATCCACTGACGTCCTTGTGTATGAAGGACTTCGTATGCATTATTCAGGTAGTCTAATACACCATATTTATATAATGTGCGCATAGCCTCTTCTCCTGTCATACCTTTAGCTTCCTTATATTGTTCTATGCAGAATGACAAGAAAAGCAATCTATCTTGGTTGGCTTTACTCATATTACTTTCTCTTTTAAACATTTCAAAATGCCGACATAAAGTTTATGCAATCAAAATTATTTATGTTCGGTTAATAATCGTAAATGCTTTTTGCAAAGTTACCAATATTTGATAACAATGCAATTTCTACGATTAATTCTCAAATAAAGACCAAATCCTCTGCTTCCCGACAAAAATTTACGCAGATTATTTGTGTACGTTGTAAGAATGAATATCTTTGCCATTAGAAAGTCATTTGGGAGGAATCCCCCGCTGGCGACGGTTGCGCCTTTTTTTAGCCGTGATTAACCTCTTTGGTGTTGGCGTCTGCACCATTACTTACTGCGGGTAAAGTCCAAATGACTTTTTTCAACAGTATAACCGTTTTGTGTCAGTACGAAATTGCATCCATTTTCATCAACTTCATTTGACAACTTTATATCAGCCATATATTCATTTCCCTCCACATTGTATCTATTAATGGAGGGTAAAAGGTGGATTTTGTAACACGTTTTTTTGCGTTGACCTTTGATGATTTTGGCCTTGGCGTTAGCCTGATTTAGTTGAAAGTTTATAGTTTATTGTTTATAGAGAAAAGCATTGGCGATTTATAAAAGTAAAGATGGTAGAGAGGGTAAAGAGGGTAGAGAAAGCATTGGCATTGGCTTTGGCGTTGGCAATTTTGAAGAGTAAAGAGGGTAAAGAGAGGAAAGAGAGTAGAGATGGAGAGTATAGAGGGTATGGAAAGTAATGAAGGCTAAAGCCAAAGCTTAGTTATATAGAAGTGTATAGACGGTTTTTGCGGTCAAAATCATTGACCACAAATATATCTCCCAAATCCCGTGTGACACCAAAAGCGTTTACAGAGAAAGGGCTTTATATGCTTGCTACCATATTAAAAAGTTCAAGAGCTACACAGGTTACAATTGCCATTATAGAAACATTTGCTATGGTTCCGCCAACTCAAGCGTGAGCTTAGTAATCTTAAAAAATAACTTGGTAATCTTTAATTGTCTTTTCGGTCTATATTTCTTTTCTCATCAGTCATGTGCCGCCGGCACACTCCCTCTTCAAAAAGACATCTATCCTCAAAAATACGGCTAAATCTTTACCAACTTATTTTTTAACGCTTACTTAGGATCTTTCATGGTAAAGCAGATCATAAAAAACAGGCAGAGCGTCTGCCCTGCCTGTTTTAGAACCGTACTATGGTGTATATTAGATTACTCGTAGTAAATTGTAAAATCATATACTTCCCAATTTCCTGCCTCGCCATCAACTTTAATCTTTACATTGTTTGATGAGCCTGTCCATTCTTTGTAGTCATCAGTTAGTGTGCCCTCTGATGCTGTAATACTGAATGCTTTGCCACTTTTCGGCTGTGCTTTAGCATTGAACTCAATTTTCTTTATATTTTTTGCACTTGATGAAATAGAAAGTGTAGTTCCATTAGTAGCATAGAGTCTAACATTCTTCTTTTCTGCATTATAGCTTGGCTTTGTTGCACTTTTGATAGCATCTATTGATACTGTAAAGTCTCCAATAGTTTTGGAGAATACACTTGTCCAATTTTCTTTTGCATTAGTAGGTATGCCTAATGCATCAACAGTTATCTTAACATTACTCTCGGTTGATGAGGCAGAGGCTACTGTTGCATTAACTGAGCCGGTGTATAGTGGTTCAGTTTCGCCGGCCTTGGTGATTTTAATGTTAAATGTAACGGAACCGGCTTTGGCAGGTGTTCCGTAAACATCTAGTACAAGAGTACCATCTCCTTTAGCTAATACGTCAGATGTGGCTGGAGCGCCTATTCCACTTGCTGCCTCACCGGAAACGGTTACAGCGCAATTTACATTTTCAGAAGATGCGTTTTTGTATGTTAGGGTAATCTTACCATCTGCAATCTCTACACCCTCTTTGAAGGTAGTTGCAGAGAATGTAGCTGAGACAAACTCCAATGCAGGGGCATCTCCAAAACGTGTGCCTGTCAAACCGGCATAATCGTCTTCGTTGTTTGGAATAATCTGCTTAGTGCCGTTGTGGATAGAAGCTATACCCATAAGGTTACCGCAACCTTGAGGGACGGTTTTACTTGCATTAACATAGTCTTTCCTAAAGTACATGACAAACTTTCCACCATCTCTTTGCTCCATGTTAATGGAATTAGTCAGTTTTTTCTGTAAATCATTGTTTGTTACCTGAACATCTTTAATAAGAACATACATGGACTCGTAATTACCTGAGAGAAGTTGCTCTACAGTAATCTCCTTTGGTTCCAATACTTTTGTATTGGTTGTAGTATGCACATTGCCTGCAGGAACATTGTTTATTTGAAGCAAACCGTTGTATTTTGATAATGTAAGTCCGTTAAGGTCAACCTCAACCTCTTGTCCGATGGTGGTGTAAGAATGTTTAGCACTGAAACGAACAGTAATACCTGCTTCTCCATCTGATATAACAAGATTTTGTTCATGGAAGTTATTTGAGCTTGCATCACTGATAACGTAACCTTTAACGCAAAGATTATCTGTTATTGTTTTTTCACCTTTTGCTCTTAGATCTTTAATTGAAATATATGTTTTCTCATCAGATTTTGGAGCTACTGTAACTGTAAATGACGATACTCTTCCCTGCTCAAATTTCAATACCTTTGCATCGGATGTGATAGCTTTTGTATATTCTTTATCATTCTCATCTGTTACTGTAACTACTACAGTCTTACCTTCACAAGAGATAGCAGGGATACCAAACCAGAAAGTCTTGTCGCAAGCATTGTTGCTGTTATCTATTTCAACGTATGTTTGATTGTATGATGCGCCGGCTTTTAAGTCACCTGCTTTTGCTTTATACGTTTCATTATCTGCGGTGTAGTAGTAGATACCTGTTCCGGTAACATTTTGGCCGAAATCAATCTTTACAGTTTTGATTTTGGTATCTACACCCTTAATGGTAACTTTACCGTATGCAGTTGCGTGAGTAAAGCTAACTGCAACATTCTCCTCAACACCACTCTTAAAATCATATTTGGCAACTAACAACTGCGCTCTTGGGTCACAAGAGTTTGGAGTAGAAATCTGTTTTGTAGGGATAACTACATTAGCATTCTTTTTCGTGCCGTTGTAGTTGGTAAATCCGCCGGCATTTTTATCTTTAAAGTCACCGGAATACCAAGGTGCAAATACGTAAACTGTTGCGGCTCCGTCTACAGCTGTAAGCTCTGTTGAAAAAGTGGTTGTCTCACCTTTTCCACTAACTGTTACAACGTTATTATCCTTGTCTATGTTGGCATCTACGTATGTTATGCCAACCTGCTCATCACCTGTCCAAAGTGTAGGGTAGTTGTCTGTTATTCTGTCTCCAAAATAGGTTTTTGTACCGTCTGCTACAGATGTGAAGTTAACTTTAACTGTTCCTTCACCATTGTTAACCTGTGCTTTGTCCTCTTTTTGGCAAGAGGTAAATGTCATTGCTGCTGCAGCAATGAGCATTAAAGATTTAATCCCTTTTTTCATAGCTGCATTAGTTTAAAATTCACCGTAATCATCTTCGCCTGCACCATCAATACCGGATCCTGTAAATGATGTGGCAAAACCTTTTTCAATAAGCACTTGTTCTATAAGAACTTGTGGCTCTTCGTAGTTCTGTTTCATAATGAATCTCTTTTGTAAATGTTGTTAATATATTAATTGTTATATTTTTTCTTTACTCAAAGTCCCCACTATCCGCGCAAAGATATAAATCTTTATATTCAAATCAAACCAAAAATCAATTAAATTATTATTAAATGTTACCTATATTGAGCCATGTAGCGTAAACTGTTAACTCTCATGCTGTTTTCCCGTTATACCATAGATAGTTTATAGCTTTGGCGTTGGCATTAGCTTTGGCTATTTATAAAAGTAAAGATGGTAGAGAGGGTAAAGAAAGTAAGGAAGGAAGTTTAAGTTGATCAACTGACTATAAACTTTTAACTATACTCTATAAACTCGGTTATATAGAAGCTTTGGCTTTGCTAAAAGATAATCACTTTTAGAAGTATTCTTTTACGGCAAACTCAAACTGATCAATAAATATCTGTTTAAAGGCATATAGGTTGTTTTGTTCATAGAAAATTAGCATAGCTTTCTTATAATCAATAGAATCTACAGACCGGAAACTTAGTGGGCAATATCCGTTTGCAATCATAATCGCATTGCACGTAATACGTGCAGTCCGCTTGTTGCCATCTGAGAATGCTTGAATGTACGACAACAGAACAAGTGTTAACAATGCTTTTTCAAAAACATTATCTTTACCATTTATTAAGTCACATGTATCGTACATAGCCTCGCGGATTTGAAATTCGTTGTCCAATGGATGGTAATTGGTTCCGGTAATGCCCACACGACGATGGCGAATACCTTTATCAACAGAAAGCTCTTTTGTCAGTAATTGATGGATATCCTCAATATGACTGACTGTAAGGTGTTGAAGATAATTTGGATTGTCAAGGATAAAACGCAGTGCATCCATGTGGTTGAGAAGCATTACAGCCTCCTCCTTTGTTTTTCCATCAGCTGTTTTGCTTTCACGTAGAAGACGCTCTGTCTCAAGAAGTGAATAAGTGTTACCCTCAATTTGGGAAGATTTCCAACTTAGGTCAATACCTAATCTCTCCATCTCCTTGCGATATTCATTGTCTGTCATTTCATCAATATGCTTCCTGAACTCAACTTGCAACTCATTAAGACGTGCTGTTTCTGCATCTGTAAAAAGTGTAATATGAGGCAGTTGCTCTCGTATTAACTCAAAGTTGAATGAGGTCTGAATCTGGCGGTCATCCATTTCTATGGCAAAATATGTATCAAGGTTAAGTGGCATTAGGAGGTGGGCCTGATTTGAAAGACGATAACGTGTAGCACGAGCTTTTCCTTCAACTATTATATCACCACTTTGTGTAGCCGAAAACAGCACACGTTTCAACGAAGCGTCGCTTCCTTTAAATGCAACGCCAGTCTTTATCTCATCGCGCGAAGAGAGCGGATGATAGTGCAGATATTGCAATATTTCTCTTGAAACATCCATATTCACAATATATATAAATCGGCTCAAATTTAGTAATAAATTCGTGAAAATCGGCTCAATTTGAGACGATAAATGTGTAAATCCGTCTTTTTTTGAGCCGATATAATCAGCCTTAGTTTTGGCATTGGCGTTAGCCTTAGTTTAGTTGATAGTTTATTGTTTATAGTATATAGTCAGCTAATTGATTGATAGTTTTACAGATAATAGTTTTTTGTATTCAACTTTCTTCTGTTAACTTTAAGCTGTCTATAAACTATACACTTTCAACTATTAACTTTTATTGGCTTTTGCTTTAGACAATTCTTGAGCCGATGTATATTTACCCGTCTAAATTGAAGTTCAAATTATTCAAAGAGCTCATTCATTGTAATTGGTGTTGGAGAAATCTCGGAATACATATTTTCATGTAAACCGTACGTGGTAACGATACTTACTTGAACACCACTCTTGTGACCTGTTTCCTTTTGGAAACATTCAATTCTTCTTACGATATTCCTGTATTCTTTTTCGTTAAGCGTGTAATCGTCCTTTGAGTATTTCATTTCACATATAGTTACAATACCATCGGCACGGTCTATGATCAAGTCAATCTGAACGGCAGGTTGGCTTGTTTGACTACGCCACGCATAATATTCATGACTAATAGCATCAAGACGTAATCCCTTTATGATTTGTCTAACGTGCCATAAACATACCCGTTCAAATGTAAGTCCATACCAATTGTTCTGCTCCGGTGTACCAAGATTATTACGCCAGAAATGCTCGTCTGTTATACGTCGCACACCAAATTTATAATGAAATAAAGAGAAGAAATCAATTAACTGATATATTCCATTCTTCTTGAGGGTACCGTTGTTATATCTTCTTACAAAGTCACAGTGTTCCAAATCGTCCAGCATTTCTGAAAGATGCCCATTGTCTGTAATTTTTAGCTCTTTGGCTATTTCAGCTCTTGTATAACCGTCTCTATGGGTACTCAACAGACGAATAATTTCCATATATGCATTTGCGTTCTTGAACAGGGACTTGAATAATCTTTGATATTCATTTTCTAATTCGGGTTCTGCCGTGAAAAATAAGGTGTCGATGTTGTCTGGAACATTCTTCTTTGGATCAAGTAAACTTAAATAATAGGGTACACCTCCTAATACCATGTAAATCTGCATAATTGCAATTTTGGGCCATCTGAATTTCTTGTGTTTTAAGTATTCTTCTGTTTGGCCTAAAGTGAATGGACGTAGATGGAGCGTATGTGTTGTACGCTTATGTAATCCTGCTTTGTTATTAACAATATTTCTCATCATCCATGATGTTGCAGATCCGCATATTACAAAATAAATATTGTCTATCCACGATGCCCTGCTATTCCAAAACAGATCAAGTGCTTGGATAAAACCTGAACGTGGGGTATCAAAACAGGGTAATTCATCTATGAAGACAGTTATGCGTTTTTTTGTTTTTTTAATTTTTGATTCAAGCAAATCAGCTAATTGGTTAAATGCTTCTATCCATGTTGATGCTTTTTTACCTTTGTGGCCATGTCGAACTAAAGCAGAGTGGAAGGCTTCCAACTGAACTTCACGAGAACCATCTATAACTCCTGTTGCATAAAAATCAAATTTGTCCTTGAAAAAACTGCGGACAAGAAAAGTCTTTCCTACACGACGTCTACCATAAATTGCAATGAATTCACTTTTCCCTGACTCATAATAATCTTTAAGCTTCTCTAATTCGTTATCTCTTCCTATAATCTTTTCCATACCACATTTTTAGTTTATGGGATTTTGTCTCCGTTTTTTCTTAGCGCAAAGATATGTTTTTTATAAAATAAATACAGTTAATCGGGCAAAAACATGCATTTTTTCACATTTTTTGCCCGATTGTTATTTTGTATATTGTTGAATTATATATATATGCGTTATTTAATCTTGTGATGATTAGCTGTGGGTTTGATGAACAACTAACAGCTTGATCAGTTTATGATTTATATACTAACTATAAACAATAAACTATCAACTATTAACTTTTATTGGCTTTTGCTTTAGCAAATTATTTTGAAAGCCAACGCCAATGCTAAAGCCAACGCCAACGCTACTCTAAAAATAGGTATTCACGCAGGGTGAATTTTTTCTTTACAGGCTCGTTAACCTTTACGTTCTCCTCCCTTATATTGTATGAACGTTTCTGTTTTACAATGTAATCATTTAAAAATTCGTCTATCACAGTTCTGTTGTTCATTGCAGAAAATGCTATCTCATGATCTGCGTTTATTGTTTTGCAGAATGAAAAGGGGTGGCTGCTATCCAAGAATTTTTCTGCAAGATATTCAGAGCCGTAAATGCCCCCTTTGTGCATATTCACATAGTTGAACGGTACGCTTGGGTCTGCGTCTCCGTGAAAGAGAAGCACAGGGGTAACGTTGTTGCCAAATACCGGTTCTCCCTTATGAGTAAATACTGCCCCTGCAAACGATATTATTCCTGCATAGCCAAAATTTTTTGGCAACCGTTCTCTGACTTTGGTGTCTCCGTTAAAGTATCTGTTTGAGTGATAATATTCTGTCTGCAGAGCTGTTATTGCTCCGGAACTTGAGCCGCTTAAAATTATTCTGTTGTTGTCTGTGTGCCATTTGTCCGATTGTGAAATTACAAAGTTGGTTGCAGTAATACAGTCTGCCACTGCCAAATCTACCGCCTCCAAAAGCACAGATTGTATCTCTTGCTCCTTTACCTCCACCTTTTTGCCAGATTTGACCTCTTTAAAGTAGTTTGCATACCAATTTCTCAACCCTTGGCGGTAATCTATTGTAATTACCTGATACCCCTGTTTTACGTAGTGGACAAAATATTTTAGGTATGGTTTAAAGTTCCTGTTGCCCTCCATAAATCCGCCGCCAAAGAGAAACATTATTACCGGCTGCTTTTTGCCGGTTATATTGGGGTTGTTGAGCTTTGGGTTGTAAAAGTATCTTGTAAGATACAGAGAGTCTCGCCCTTTTACAGAGTAGAGAATATCCTCCATATAGACCTCATATACCTTTTCGTCTATTCCGTAGGTACAGAAGGGTAAATTGTCTGCTTTTTTGTTTGCGGCATTTTTGTAGTTTGAACCGTAAACTGTTAGTGATGAAATAAGTAGTAGTGATGTAGTTAGAATAAGTTTTGCAAGGTTGTGCTGTATGTTCATCCTTAAAACTTTTTAGTTATGGGCTGCGAAGATAGATATTTTTTAACATAATTGGAGTTATATTTGTATCGTATTGCGCCAAGTGGTGTAAGTATTCAATATATTTAAAAGTAGGGGATGTTTGAAAATGAGATACATTGTAAATAAACTTTTCATTAAGATTGTAATCTTGTTTTGTGTGGCTTTTATTGGAAGTTGCTTCATGCTGCATGCGCAGGATACTTTTCCGTATCCGGCTATACCAAAAGAGATTAAAGATGCAGACAAGCGGCTCTCTTTTCTTATAGAGCATTATTGGGACAGGTTTGATTTTGCAGATACCTCTCTTCTCAAGCGCAATATTGCGGAGCAGGGGTTGTCTGATTTCTTAGATATTTTAAAGGGTGCAGATTCAACCACAGTTAATGATGGCGTAAAGATTTTTGTTAACAGGTTTGTGTGCAGTGATACCGCTTCAACAGAGGCTCAATTGGTTAAGGAGTATTTTGTTGGAAAGATGGAACAGTATCTTTATGATTACAGGTCACCAATGAGAAATGATGCCCTTTATGTCTCTTATCTGCAGACAATATCAAATTCACCTTTAACGGATACTTTTGAGCGTGAACACTACAGATATATAATTAACAATCTGCAAAAAAACAGGTTAGGGGAGACTGCAACTGATTTTGCATTTACAGACAGGGGGGGCAGAGTGAGGCGCATGAGCGGTTTTAAAGGAAGAGATATTGTCCTCTTTTTCTATGACCCGGATTGCCACTCTTGCCATAGTGAGATGGAACAGATGATAAACGGCAAATCTTTATTAAACAGTAATATAGTGGTGCTGGCAATATATCCGGGAGCAGAAACGGATAGATGGGAGAGGGGTGATATTTTTATCGGGAAAAACATACAGAAGAGTTTAAACTCCAAAGGGGAAGGCATTGAATTCATAGATGGTTGCAGTATTGGTGGAGAGATATTGTCTAAGGATATATATTTTATTAGAGAGCTTCCCTCTGTCTATATTATAGATAAGGATGGAAGAGTGGTGCTCAAGGAGTGTGCCGCAAAGGATGTGGTTTCGTACTATCAAAGATTTTTAGGTTCGGTCTCAGATTTCTAAATAGATAGATATGATTGATATTCAGGTTAAGAAGCACGATAGCTTTTCGGTTGAGTTTAAATTTGGGTTTGTGGTAGACAGTAATACTAACATTAATAGTTTTGCTGTTAATACGTGGCTTTTTTTACCCAACAGCATGGGGATAAACCCTGAAACATACGGAAAAGAGCAGTTTTACAGAGATATAAAGTCTAATGTAAGGCTTATTACCCCTGTTTATACGTTGCATGAACTATCATTGGATTCCTCCCTTCCGTATATTTTTCTTAAGGAATCTGTGAATAATGTTGTTAGCGGTGGTTCTTGTGACAGTTTTGAGTATCATCTTAAGATGTATGCGGCAATACTAAAGAGCGCTATACGAAACGAGACGATAAAGATAATGTTCTGCAAAGATACCAATGCGGCAAATGCAAATGTAACAGAAGCAGCTGCAGATATTGAGCAGATTATACACAGGTTCAGGGGCTTCTTTAATCTGCTTAATGACATGCCGGTGAGCGAACAGAAGCGGTTTCTTGCCGTGGATGAGTATATAAGTTATATCCTGCAACGTTATCTGTTCAGGATAGTAAAGCTCTATGATTCTTTGGATAATAGAGAGTTATCTGCTTCCCGACAAAGAATCTATTCTCTTGTATGCAGCCTTAGGGAGTATTCTGTTTCTCATGGGTACGGATTGATTAATGGCGATGCTGTCCACAACAGGGATCTTGTGTACCACCGCGGTCTGCTAAAGAAGTATATTGAGAGTGATCTTTACATAAGGCTATCCAAAAAGCGAGATGGTGTTGCTGTTGAACAGCTATATTACAGCATTGCTGCCGGGGTGGCAATGATCTTTGCTACGGCTGTTGGATGGATCTTTCAGGTTAAGTTTGGAAATATTACCTTTCCTCTGTTTATTGTGCTTGTTATAAGCTATATGCTTAAAGACAGGATTAAGGATCTAATGCGTTTTTATTTCGCGCATAAACTTGGAAACAAGTACTTTGACAAGAAAGCCTCAATAAATATTGGCAGTAATAAGGTGGGAGAGATAAAGGAGGCCGTGGATTTTATATCGGGAAGCAAAATAGACTCAACCATTACGCTTGTGAGAAATAACATGTCTTTTATGGATAATGAATCTAAAGTGCTTGAGGAGAGAGTGTTGCTGTACAGAAAATTGGTAGTTATTGGTAAGAATGATTTTACTTGCGGCAATTATTACCCTTTTAAAGGAATAAATGAGATCATGAGGTTGCATATTAACCGTTTTATGCAGAAGATAGATAATCCTGATGTTTTTATTGATTCTATGGACAGTACGGGGCATGTATCTGCAATTGCGGTGCAGCGGATATATTTTATTTATATTATAATTCAACTGAGGCACTTGGAGTGGGTAGCATTAAGACGTTTTAAGATTGCTTTTAACAGAAACGGTATTATTAAGGTTGAGGAGGCGTCGTTGGAATAGCAGTGGAAGCTGCTTAAAGCGTTCTGCTCGAAACAGCTCCCGCGGAGTGTTGTTTTTGGTTTGCAGTGGCTACTTTAGTGTCTTGAACATCTGCTTTCCACGGTGTGGCAAGCTCGTTGAATGTTTTACTGTTCATGATATCTCTTATTTAGTTATTAGATATCATACAATTAACAAAAATCTTTTATATCAGTTGCCACACCTAAGGGTTATTACTTTACCATTTAAGCCAATCTATTTTGTTGTTATATCATCATTTTGAATAGAACGTCCTATATTTCTATTCGTAAACTGTCTTCCAAAACGATACGTTATAGAGAATATTAACATTGATGATGGAATCTGAAAGGTTGAAATTTGATTTAATCCCTTAAAATTATGCTTAATTCGCCAGGTGTCCGATAGCTTGAACATATCTGAGTATTGCAACGAAAAATCAAGATTATCATGAAAAATAGATTTGGTAAGAAGCAGATTTAACATAGCTTTTTTGTAAGTTGTGGCGTTTAATGTTATATCCTTGCTTGTATAATTCATGGAAAAGTCAATGAACCAGTCTTTTGGCGCAAGATACGATATATTTGCCGAGCTAACAAAATACCACCCGTTGTTATCTCTGCTTAATACATTGTCAAGTAATTTAGAATCTATTTTAAATGTGGCATATCCGGTGCCTATATTAAGGTTGATATTTAATGCGTTTGAAAAAAAGGGCTTATTGTATGCTATATCTAACCTTAACAACTTTCCTTTTCCTATGTTATTGTAAATTGCAGTATCATAGCTGTTTGAATATGTCATATCTATGAGGTTTTTGATGTTCTCAAAAGACACTGTAGCAGTAAAATAACTATCCTTTATCTGTTTGCTGTACCCAAATGAGTACTTATCTGTATATTGTGATTTTAAATTTGTATTTCCTCTGATTTTGTTAAATTCGTTAATGTAATAAGTTTCAGGATTAAGATAATCAATACTTGGCCTTATTATGCTTCTTACATACGCTACAGATAATGAGCCTATTCTGCTTACATAATTTAAAGATGCTGAAGGGAGAAATGAAAACCTCCTTAAAGGCTTGGTTTTTTCGAATTTATATCCATCCCATTCATTGCGGAACAAAACAAACAGATTCCAATTGTCAATAATGGATAAATTGTCTTTTATATACAACTGCTGTACGCTGCTATTGTATTGTTTTTTTGAGGAGGTAAGGACTGAATTTCTATAAATGCATTTGTAGCCTATTGCAAGATTATGGTGTTTATTAAACAAAGGAAGACTGTCTGATTCATACAAAAGTTCTCCTGTGTATTCATTCATTCGTCCTGTATATTGGCTTATGGGTGGCGATGAACTGTTTATGCTCTTGTAATTGAAGAAGCGGGTCTTGATAAAGAAACGCCTATGAATGCTATTATCATGTCTTAAGATGAAATTGGCAAAATGACTGTGTAATAAGCCTCTTTTGATTTCTGTTTAGGTTGTACTACGCCGTTCAATTTCCAATTCATATTTGCCGGACTTTTATACCCAAAAAAGGAATATGACATGGATGTCATCCATTTGGGCGAAAAAAGCATATTCATTCTATGTGTAGCACCATACTGTTGCAAGCGATTATGTCTTTCTGAAGAAAAAAAATCCTTGTTGTCCCTGCTTATCTTATATTGGCTTATCTGCCTGTCGTTTATACAAGATACCCAAGTGATACAATCTATTGTTTTAGACCTTCTGGTGAATGACGGGAAGGCGCGAATTCCTCTTGCTAACAAATTAGTTCCTATTTCAATCTCTCCCCTATAAAGACTTGTTAAATCTTTCTTTAATATTATATTAATTTCACCTGAGTATTTGTCATCATTAAGCCCTATAGAACGTAACTCAACCTTATCTATATCTTTGGCATTGATTTTTGACAGCTCTTCTTTTGAAACTTCTATACTGTTCACTAACACTTTAGCTTCTCGTTGATTCCCTATTAAGGTAAAAGTTCCATTTCTATCATTGTAAATAATATTGGGGATTCTCCTTAATGCAATATCTGCTTTTGCAGTTTTTTGCAATCCTTCTGCATTAAACTTAAAAGTTATTTTTTCTGCATTTTTTTGCGAAATTTCCTTATATCCAACAACTTTGATCCCGTTGAGTTCAGCGGCTTTTAAGATTAGTTGCAGATTTTGAGAGCAAGAAAAATCTATAACGGTATCTAACGGCATATATAAAATACTTCTAATAGAAATTGTGGCTTTTTTACAAGTGTCACTATCCAAAATTTTATATTTAAAGATTCCGTTATTGTCTGTAACTCCAACTATTTCGTTAGAGCAATAATTGATTCGTAACCTTACTCCGGAAATAAATTGATTTTCTGTGTCTGAGACACGTATCACACCTGTCTTGGCCTTTATGTTATTAGTTTGAGAGAATGCAAAAACAGATATTGTCAATAATATTCCACTTAACAAAAACCTAAAGGCCGCTATCATATGACCTTTAGATTGCTCAGAATAGCTCTCCATAAACTACCATTCCCTCCATTTCCCAACTAAAATGACACCTTTTGGTGTTATTCCACATGTTCCATTGCCTACGCATCCGCTACCGGTTTTTGTTCCGCCATTTGTAAGTGTAGTATTGTCATTACTTGCTGATGAAGAAGCACTTGCTTCTATTTTGGTTGTTGAGCATATAGCAGTTAAAGTTACAGCGCAACATGCTACAAAAAGTTTTAATTTTTTGTCCATAGTACTCTATAATTGTTTATTAAAATTATGCCTACTTTCTTTTTTTACAAGGTTATTCGGCTTTTTCCTTGATAGAGCTTGGAACCATAATATATACTTTTCGAATACATTCCCGGTGGTTTTTGCCGTATAGAACAAAACAAACCTATATATTGTTTAGTAATCTTAAAAAAATAAGTTGGTAATCTTTAATTGTCTTTTCGGTCTATATTTCTTTTCTCAAAAATACTGCTAAATCTTTACCGGCTTATTTTTTAACGCTTACTTAAAATTTAATAAGTATTTTTAAAGCTTTCGGGTAATTAATTTATTTCTGAAAATCATTGTAAACCTGGAAAATACCAATATTTAACCGAATGAAGTCATGGATATTTAAATGAAGTAATTGAGATGCGGAGCCCGAGAGGGCTACGTCAATATTTTTTCAAATAGCGCTCAAGTTACAACTAACTAAGTGTGAGACAACCGCAGCGTACATTAGTACGTGAGGATTGTCGAGTCATGAAAGTTAGGAAGTAAATTGAGATGCTATTTGGAAAAGGAAAAAAGAAAGGGTAAGCTGAATATATCGCACCGCTACAACCTCATACCCTTGCTATCTTCCGATCCTGGGGGATTCTGAGGGAGCTGGTCGTATATGACTTACCCATATGCAAAGGTACACTTTTTTTTTGTTCGGCCAAAAATTTCTTTAGTAATATTTGTCGGGAAGCGGATCGTTTGGTAAAGAGAGTAAAGAGAGTATAGAAAGTAAAGCTAATGCCAAAGCTATAGCTGAAAGCTAATTTCGGTTCAAAAAATTGGCTGATAATAATAAAATATTAATACATTTGTGTAATATGAGGATGTGGAAAGTAGCTAATACAAACTTTGCTATAGCGAGGAAAGCTACTTGACAAGATCTTCTAAGCTGTGCAGGCCTTGTTATTCCCGATTATAAAAGTCTGTTGCAGACAAGCAATAGTGTTAATGAATTGTAAAACAATGTATATCTTTAATCCGGAACACGATTTATGCCTTGCTAATGGCGATATTCATTTTGTCCCGCCTGAGAGTGCATTGGCTTTTGGACGTGACTGTGCTTCAATTACACGGTTTATGCATGGCCTTTGTGCAGTGGATGATTCTGATATTGGGCAGATTGTACCATGGGGATGGGACTTTGTTCTAAAAAACAGACTTTTAAAGGAAGGGGTTGATGCAGGGCTTTTACCAACAGATAAACAGATCCAACAGATTACCATTCTTTCGCACAGGAGGGTGGCTTTACAGGCTCTTGAGTATCTGAATAATCTGAATATTAATGGTATAATTTCTCATAATTATCGTATAGAAGCTGCAGGAGTAGAAGCTGTTGAGTCGTTTTTGGAATGCAATAAAGAGGTTGTTCTAAAAGCTCCTTTGTCGGGAAGCGGAAAAGGAATAAGGTTTGTTTCAAGAAGGCTCTCCGACAGTGATGCAGGGTGGTGCAGGAACCTTATAGCCAAGCATGGATACGTTGTGGTGGAGCAGAGGTTTGTGCCTGTTTTGGAGTTTGCAATGCTTTTTAGATCTTCTAAGGCTGAGCATAATTCTGCCGACGAGGGGGTAGATTGTATTGAATTTCTTGGTTACTCGCTTTTTTATGCCCGGAATGGGGTGTACAGGGGTAATGTGTTGGCTTCTAATGAGTTTATTGAAAAGAAAATTTTAGATTATATTCCTGCCGAATTGTTGTTGAAATCGCGAAATGCTATTGTTGAGTTCCTTAAAAAGAGGGTTTCGGGTAGTTATGAGGGGTTCATAGGGGTAGATCAGTTTGTTTACGAGTATGGTGGGGCTGATGATGAGGCTAAATACTGTCTTAATCCTGTTGTTGAGATAAATCTGCGTATGACAATGGGGCTTGTTGCCAGAAATATTTATGACAGGTTTTCTGATGAATTTAATCTTATTGATGGTGAAAGCTGTTTTGAGATCTGCATGGATAAGAATAATGGAAAAATAAAGTATTCTTACAGAATTGTGAAGCAGTCAATTACAATGAAGACTGCTTCTATGTAGCTGTTATATTTTTATGGTAGGCTCTAATCTTTGGTTGTGGTGGCGTTGGCTCTGCTCGACCATTTTTTTATAGCTCTTTTGAATAGGCTATGAACAATAATCCTGTGAAATATCCATATTGCAGCAAAGTAAATTCTACCTAAAATATTCTTGTATTTCACAATTGTGCTTACGCTAATTGTTTGTTTATTATTAATGTTGGAGCAAAATAATGATACATAAAATGTTAGATGTTTGTCTGCTGTTCCTAAAATTATTTCATTGTTATTCTGTTCTACGATTAAATTTTCAAATGATTTATTGGTTTTTAGCCCAAAAGGCTTTACCATTAAATCACGCAATCGTATTAAACACAAAACCCATTTTGGGTGTTGGAGAAACATAAGGTTAAATAGGTCTTTGGCAGACATAAATGGTTTATCTATCAATGTTTCAGCAAAACAATCCTTGTAATTTGCGGGTAGGTATTTCTTAATCAAACTATTTTCTTGAATCATATTCACAAATATTTTTATTTAGCATTTATTGCGGAGAGGGCGGCGGATTGAGGCTCTGCCATTCCCTTCTGCTCGCCGCAGGGGCCCTTGCAAAAGATAGTGAAGCTCACAGCCTTGCGGCTGTTTGTTCTTTTTTGTACAAGCCCTTTGCAGGAGCAAGCTCCTGACGGACTTGCACGAAAAAAGCCCAGCGCTTTGCGCTGAGCTTCACTTCTTTGCGGAGAGGGAGGGATTCGAACCCCCGGAACGTCTCCGTTCAACGGTTTTCAAGACCGCCGCAATCGACCACTCTGCCACCTCTCCAATCCTTGCAAAACACTGTTGTGTTTCGTTTGGGATTGCAAAGGTAGATAATTTTTTTTATTCTGCAACTTTTTTATTTGCTAAATTACTTTTTTTTTATCCTTCCTATACGAATAGTTATTTTACCGGCTATAATAAGTGTGTTAGTACCGGCTTTAATTTTATTATTGTAGAGAAACCAACGCCAAAGCTAACGCTATATTTGTGATTGCGAATTTTTCTAATAACAACCTGTAGGTGTTATTTTTTTATATCGAAAACGGTATTTTTGATTTTTATTTATAACTAATATGTTATAAATTCTGAGAAATTTTAATTTTAATGTGAGCGGTAATGTGCGTTTAATATGCCTAAAATGGCATTTTTAAAATTTTTGAAAAAAGATGTAGAAATAATTTGTACGGCAATTTGCTTTTTCTAAAATGAGAAGATAATTTTGTCGTAGATAAAACTGAAGAATTTATTTGTCCGGCATTCTTTACAGGACTGATGCTTCTTACCAGCCATCTGAAGTGTCTGAACTATATAGCCTATGTTTTTTGCCTGTTAAAGTTTTGCATGACATTTGAGCCGGCCTCGTAAACCGTTGTCGTTTATACTCTAGCTCCGGGCCTGCTTATGGTGTGTTCCTATTGATAAATAATTTCTTTTTCTAGCCCTGTTTTGGTTGCTTAATGGCAGCAAACGTTTCCTGTGTAGCAATATGTTTTCTATTCTATTAGTTAACTAATTGATACATGTGAATATATACTATACTTAAAACTGTTTCGGTTACAATTTAAAAAGAAACTATTATGGAAAAAAATAATTTTGGAGCTGAAATAATTGGACTTGAGCCATCTCTAATGAGGTATGCTTACAGCCTTACATTTAATATAGATGATACTAAAGATCTTGTACAGGAGACTTTTTTTAAGGCACTTAACAATAAGGATAAATTTGATGAGGCAACCAATATAAAGGCGTGGTTGTACACAATAATGAGGAATACCTTTATAAATGATTATCGTAGAAGGATAAAAAAACAGGCTATTTTCAGCGAAGATGTTCATGAGTATATGTTGAACAACAGGCCGGCAGATACATCTCCAGAAAGTGATTACAACTATAGGGAGCTTACAGTTATGGTGAATTCTCTTCAACCTGAGTTCAGAATTCCGTTCCAGATGCACGACAACGGGTTTAAGTATCAAGAGATTGCAGATGAGCTTGGCTTGCATTTGGGTACTGTAAAGAGCCGAATACATTTTTCAAGACAGAAACTTATGGCAAAAATGAAAATGTAAAACAGTGAATGGGTGGCTGTGTGCAGCGGCCATCCTTTTTTAATTTATAGGGTAAAGAGGGTAAAGAGAGTGGCTAACGCCAAAGCCAACGCTAACGCCAAAGCCAACGCTAACGCCAAAGCCAACGCTAACGCCAATGCTATAACGTACAAAACAGATCCCTTCCCTCGGGCCACTTCTTTACCTTGCCGAGTGCACGTCTTATATTTGAACTTATCTCCAAATAAAATTTAGGCCCTTTCCAAGAGGAGGTGTTGGTTACAAATACCCAGATATAGCCGTTTGATTCCTTCTTTATCAGCGCATTAGTGCCGCTCATGTTACCGCTCCTGAACCACTCCTTTTTTGAAACTTTAGACCAACCTATGGGAATAAGGTTCTTCTGCGGCAGTGTCATCTCCTCTATAGATTCAGAGGACAATATGTCGGGACGATAATCAACATTATCTATTGCTGCTACCAATTTTAGAAGTTCTGCAGGAGAGGCAACCCAAGCTCCCGCGCCAAGCAGTGCCTTCACATCATTACCGCCATTAGCCTTTTCCACCCGGTCTTCGGAGCCATCGTAGGCCTCAATGAAATCCGAACCTCCTCCATCATAGTAATATACCTCGTGCTCATCCCTGTCTTCCGGAAAATTTTCTGCAATATGAATGTCATATATTCCAAGCGGTTCAAGTATGTGCCCCTTAATGTAATCTTCGTATCTGCTTCCCGACAATTTCTCTATTACCGAACTTAAGATAAGGTATCCAAGGTTGGAGTATCGCGATGAGGTACCTGGCGTCCATCGTAGCCCTACTAAAGTGGCATATTCAACATAGTCCCGTGTGGAGAGCGGAAGTTCCTTTTTAAGATAATTGGCAACCAACTTAGCATTGAACATGGGATCTCCATGCGGAGACCTGAACCCGCCCCTATGACGTAACAGATCGTCTATAGTTATCATCTCTAACTTTTTATCTTTGTAATTGAGGTAGATGCTGTCGTTGAGAATACCGGTTGGACCAAATACTTTGTCGGTGAGCTGTAATTTTCCCTCATCCTTCAGCTTCATAATCCCTATAGCAGTTATGAGCTTTGAACAGGAAGCTATCCTAAATATGTTTTTTACTGTACAGGCTGTACTGTCCTCATCGTTAATGTAACCATACCCCTTGGCATATAGCAATTTGTCATCTTTCATTACTGCAAATGATGCCCCCTTTATTGCGTTTGCCCGCATAAATCTTTCTATGGCTCTGTCTAACTTTTCGCACCCCTCAAAATCACTCATTTCATTTGTAAGGATATGGTTTAAAGCAATATTTGCCTCTACAGTGTCTTTGATATTGTGCCTCTCAACTCTGTTCCCTTTCTTAATGGCAGATGCTAAACCGCAGAAAAACAGCGTGAAAAATAGTACAATGAAAAACGTGAAAACAACAATCAACCGTTTATATACCCGTTCCTTACCAAAACGCATTACATAACAGATAAAAAACCTTATCTGCCTCCATGTATACTGTAACGGGTTGATTCTCATATTGGGTTATGCATTTTCCATTACCTCAATAATAGACGGATATGTCTTATGCAGATATGGCTCCAACTCTTGCGGCTTGACCCATATACACTTGGTTATGTTCTCCTCTGTCTGCGGCACCGGAGCCTCGTGGGACTTACAGCGCATTTTATACCAATATGTATGCTTTAACATAAACAGACCTCTAAGCATGTATGTGTGGTTGGTTATGCAGATAAGTTCTCTAAGTTCAAGATTATGCAGGCCGCACTCCTCGCCAACCTCTCTTAAAGCAGAGTTACGTATATCCTCGCCCGGCTCCTGTTTCCCTTTTGGAAGATCCCAATATCCGTTTCTGTAGATAAGAAGATATTCACCGTTCTCATTTTCCACAAGCCCTCCTCCCGCATTTATCTGAACAAACTCCGAACAGATGTTTTTATAGACAGATTGCTCCATTCCGGCTCCGGTTGGGATATACAGAGACTTTATATTAGTGTTGTCCCTCATAAAGAGAGGCAACTCTTTTATGTCTGAACTGTTGTTATAGGAGTAGATTATATTGTTTGGATCTTTCAACGGAATCTCCATGTCATCGCAAACAATAAGTTTTCTTGTGTCAAAATATATTGTGAACATTTTAGTTTTTGCTATCTTTGCTACAAAGATAGAGTGTATTATGGAATCTATAGAAAAAATTATTGCAAAAGAGCTTTTAAATGAAAAAGCTGTTAAACTAAGTGTTGATAAACCATTTACTTGGGCGTCGGGATGGAAATCTCCTATTTATTGTGACAATAGAATTCTTCTCTCTTTTCCAAGAGTAAGACGTATCATAACCGAATCGTTTGTAGATATTATTAACCAATATTTCAAAGATGTTGAGATTATAGCCGGTGTTGCTACAGGTGCAATCGCATACGGTGCGCTTGTTGCCGAGGCTTTGGGGAAGCCGTTCATATATGTACGTCCAAAACCAAAAGATCATGGTACAGGTGCCCAAATAGAGGGTATGTTGCCAAAAGGGGCGAAAGTAGTAGTTGTTGAGGATCTTATCTCAACAGGAGGAAGCAGCCTTTCTGCAGTAGATGCTCTTATGAAAAACGGTGCGGTTGTAATGGGTATGGTTGCAATATTTACCTACAACTTCATTAAGGCACGCAGGGCTTTTGAATATGCAAACGTTGAGCTTCATACGCTTAGCTATTATGATGCTTTGCTCGCACAAGCTGTTGAGGATAAGTATATTAAGCCAGAGGATGTAGCTGTTCTTAAAGAGTGGAGACTTAACCCGGAAATCTGGGGCAGATAATTTAGAAAAAGGTTTATGAGTTTTACAGAGATAAAGGGTAAGGCTGTCATGTTAGACCAGCCTGCTATGTTGTTGTTCAATGCTTTTTCTGATCTTCGCAATTTTTCAATGGCTATTCCTCCCGACAAAAAAGAGGGACTTACCATTACTGCAGACAGTATAGAGGGCACGGTAAACGGAATGAATGTAGGTGTTAAGATTGCAAACAAGGTTCCGTTCAGCTCTATCTCCTTTGAACCTTACGGACAGCTCCCTTTTGAGTGTGCATTTACAATTTATCTTAGGGATATTGCTCCTCAAAAGACAGAGTTTCAAATAGTTCTTAATGCAGAACTTAACTATATGGTCAAGTTGATGATAGGGGGCAAGTTGCAGGGGATGGTAGACACAATTACGGATCAGATTGCTGCTGCATTCTCTGGCAAAGCGCCAAGCAGGGAGGAGATTGAACGCTTGATGAAGGAGCGTGGCGGAAGTATGTTCGGTTAGGCGGAGGTGTTAGCATTGGCTATTTTTTAGGGTAGAGAGAGTAAAGAAAGTAAAGAAAGTAAAGAAAGTATGGAGAGTAAAGGGGGGTAGAGAAAGCTAATGCCAAAGCTAAAGCTTATTGTGTGGAAAGTAAAGAGTGAGTTGATATGGTAAAGGTGGTATAATGAATGATTTGCCAAAGGAATTTGTAGAGATTGTAAATGATGCATTTGGGAGCACTGTAGCGTCTGAATTATGTGGTGCTTTAGTATCTGCAGAACAGTCTGTGGCCGTAAGGTTTAATCCGTATAAAGTGTCAGATTGTGTGAAGGATGCTCTGTCTGCGCATATAGGCGGTAGCGTTCCTTGGTGTGGTAGTGGCTTTCATCTTACAAGCAGACCCTCTTTTGTTTTTGACCCATTGTTTCATGCGGGGGCATATTATGTTCAGGACCCATCTGCAATGTATATGGAGATGGCCCTTAAAGCTGCCGGATATACAACACGTGAATCGTTAGAGGATCTGAAAGTGTTGGATCTGTGTGCTGCTCCAGGTGGAAAAAGTACACATCTGCTCTCTTTGCTGCCATCAAGCTCTCTGTTGGTCTCCAACGAGGTAATTAGTTCAAGAGCAACAATTCTTGCAGAAAATATAGCAAAATGGGGATGCGACAATGTTGCTGTAACAAACTCAGATCCTTCCGATTTCTCAAAGCTTTTGGAGTGGTTTGACATTATAGTAGCAGATGCTCCATGTTCCGGCGAAGGGATGTTCCGGAAAGATCCTAATGCAATAAAGGAGTGGAGCCTTGCAAATGTAAGACTATGTAGCGAACGTCAGCAACGTATCTTGTCCGATATATGGCCAGCCTTGGCCCCAGGCGGTGTGCTGATCTACTCTACATGTACATTCAACAGGTATGAAAATGACGGAATCATAGAGTTTATAGTTGATAATTTTGGGGCGGAGGTTATCTCTCTCTCGTCTTTGGCCAATATATTTCCGCAGTTGTATATTACCGGGGCTGGTGGTTGCCAGTTTATACCGGGAAGGGTAGATGGTGAAGGACAGTATCTTGCTGTAGTTAGAAAAAAAGAGGAATCATCCACATGCAGCAGTTTGGGTAGAGTGCCATTTTTACACAAGGAGAGGAGAGGAGGCGGTTTAAACAATAAGGGCAGATTTACAGTTCCTACATTCTTAAAATCCTTTATAGATGAGGATTATGAACTGTTCTTAAAAAATGATCTCATTAAAGCTGTTCCAAGGTCATATATCGCATCTCTAAGTAGATTAGAGAGTTCTTTAAAGGTTATTATGTCGGGAAGAGCAGTAGCAAATACTTTAGGCGCTCCGGCGGCAGATTTGGCATTGTCTGACAATATCTCCAAAATAGATATTCCAAAAGTGGAACTTTCTAAGGAGGATGCTATTAAATTTCTACAAAGGGAGCCGCTTATATTTAATGGTAGCCCTAAAGGTTACCTTCTGCTTACCTATATGGGGCTTGGGCTTGGCTTTGTAAAGAATCTTGGAAACAGAAGCAACAGCCTATTGCCAATGAACAGACGTATCTTAAAAAGGCTTTAGCGCTAATTTAGTTGATAGTTGAAAGTTTATAGTGTATAGAGAATTGCTTTGGCGTTGGCATTAGCTTTGGCTATTTATAAAAGTGAAGAGAGTAAAGAAAGTAAAGAAGGTAAAGAAGGTAAAGAGAGTAGAGAAAGTAAAGAGGGGATAGAGTAAAAAAGGATGGCCTAAACCATCCCTTTTTATTTAGCTTTATACCTTATCCAAAAATTATATAAAACATATTACCATTTTATATAATTTTTTAATTAGGAACCGAAGTTATCATACATAACATTCTCTGCCGGAACTCCCAAATTATCCAGCATCTTAACAACAGATGAGGTCATCATAGGAGGACCGCACAAGTAGTATTCAATATCCTCCGGAGCCTCGTGGTTCTTAAGGTAGTTGTCAAACAATACCTGATGTATGAATCCTGTAGGACCATCCCAATTGTCTCCAGGCTGAGGATCTGATAATGCAATGTGGAATGTAAAGTTAGGGAACTCACGTGCAATCTCTTCAAAGTCTGCCTCATAAAAGATCTCCTTACGGCTTCTTGCACCATACCAGAAGCTAACCTTTCGGGTTGTCTTAAGTGTCTTAAACAGATGGAAGATATGTGAACGCATAGGAGCCATACCTGCACCACCTCCAACAAAGACAATCTCATTCTGAGTATCTTTAAGGAAGAACTCTCCATAAGGACCGGATATTGTAACCTTGTCGCCTGGTTTCCTTGAGAAGATATATGATGAACTGATACCAGGGTTAACAGCTTTGAAACCGCCTGTAGCTCTGTCGAATGGAGGGGTTGCAATACGTATGTTAAGCATAATTATATTGCCCTCTGCAGGGTGGTTGGCCATTGAGTATGCTCTGAAAGTTGCTGTAGGGTTAACCATTTTAAGGTCGAACATCTTCATCTTCTCCCAGTCATCTCTGTATTCAGGCTCAACATCTATGTTCTTGTAATCAACTTCGCAGGCAGGAATGTCTATCTGAATATATCCACCTGAACGGAATTTAAGATTCTCACCCTCCGGAAGTTTTACAACAAATTCTTTAATGAATGTTGCAACGTTGTGGTTACTTACAACCTCGCATTCCCACTTCTTAATACCAAGGATCTCCTCAGGTACAGCTATCTTAAGGTTGTCTTTAACCTTTACCTGACAACCAAGACGCCAATTGTTCTGGATCTGTTTCCTTGAGAAAAACCCTACCTCAGTAGGGAGAATCTCTCCGCCACCGCTAAGAACACGGCATTTGCACATACCGCAGGTTCCACCGCCACCGCAGGCAGACGGAAGGAATATCTTTTGGCTTGCAAGTGTTGCCAACAAAGATGAGCCGGTTTCAACATCCAAAACCTTGTCACCATTATTAATATCTATTTTAACATTACCGCTTGGGGTAAGTTTAGCCTTTGCCCAAAGCAGAAGGCCAACTAAGATTAGGGTAAGCGCTAAAAAAGCTACTACCGAAATAATTATCAATTTAACCATATTCTAACTTTTTTAGCAATTACAATGTTATACCCATAAAACTCATAAATGCCATACCCATAAGACCTGTAACGATAAATGTTATACCAAGTCCTTTTAAAGGGGCAGGAACATTTGAGTATTTTAATTTTTCTCTAATGGCAGCAAGTGCAACAATCGCCAACAGCCAACCTATGCCGGATCCAAGCCCGAATACAGTAGCCTCTGCAAGGCTTGAGTAACCCCTCTCCTGCATGAATAGAGATGCTCCAAGTATTGCACAGTTTACTGCAATAAGAGGAAGGAATATACCTAGTTGAGCATATAGCGATGGAGAAAATTTCTCAACAGCCATCTCAACTATCTGAGTTATGCTGGCTATAACAGCTATAAAGATGATAAAGCTAAGGAAGCTGAGATCCACATCCTTAAACTCTTCACCCATCCAAGACAGAGAACCTGCAGAAAGCACGTATGTGTTAAGCAGATAGTTTATTGGGAGTGTAACGCCTAAAACGAATACTACGGCAATACCCAATCCCATAGCTGTCTTAACATTTTTTGATACTGCCAAGAATGAACACATTCCCAAAAAGAAGGCAAATATCATATTGTCCACAAAAATGGACTTTACAAACAAACTGATTAAATCTTGCATAATGGTATCCGTTTAATTATTTCTCCTGTAAGTTTTTCTGAATACTTCTCTGTACCCAGATAATACATCCAACCAAAATCAAAGCCATTGGAGGCATAATGAACAGACCGTTGTTCATATACCATCCTCCGTTTACAGCGTACCAGCTTTCCGGAATGATCTGCACTCCAAACAAAGTTCCTGAGCCAATCAACTCACGGAAGAATGCAATAACAATAAGTACCAATCCGTAGCCAAGGCCGTTTGCCAAACCATCAATAAAAGATGGAATAGGCTTGTTGCCAAGGGCAAAAGCCTCAATTCTACCCATAATGATACAGTTGGTAATGATTAGACCAACGAACACAGAGAGCTGCTTGCTTACATCGTATGCAAAAGCTTTAAGGAACTGGTCTATAAGAATAACGAACAGCGCAACTACAACCAACTGAACTATAATTCTAATTCGGTTTGGAATAGTATTTCTTATCATTGAAACAAGCATGCTTGAAAACCCTGTGACAAGCATAACAGATATTGCCATTACGCAGGCAGGTTCCATTTTTGCGGTTACCGCAAGAGAGGAACATATACCCAATACCAATACGGTTACCGGGTTACCATTAAATATAGGATTTGTAAATATCTTCTTATCCATTGTCTTATCTATTTAGTAGAGTTTTCTTCCTGTTCAACTACCTCTTCTGTAATCTCTTCCGCTACATCTTCCGCTGCAACAGCAACATTGCTTTTCATAAGATATGGGGTATAGTGTCCCAACCACATCCTGATTGTTGCATCAAGAGATTTACTAGTTATTGTACCGCCTGAGATAGCATCAACCTCATGCATATTGCCTGGAGTAGCGCCTCCCTTTACAATATTTACAGAGGTAAACTTGCCGTTTTCAAAGATCTGCTTGCCAACAAACTGGCCGCTGAATCTTGGAGTGGCAATCTCTGCTCCAAGTCCCGGGGTCTCACTCTTATGGTCAAATATGGCTCCCGACAAAGTGTTGTTGTCATCGCTAATAGCAAGGTATCCCCAAATAGCGCCCCAAAGACCAGCTCCGTAGCAAGAGAGAATCTTTACAACTTTTCCATCCGGCATAGTGCAGATGAAAACAGGTAACTGAAGTTTTTGAAGATCTGCATCCTTGTCGCTCTCAGACGCTATCTTTTTCATAAGGTCGTACTGGGTTTTAAGATCAACTGTAAAAGCTGTACCTTCTACTTTGTTACCATTAAAATCAACCACGTAGGAATCGGTGATATATTTGTTGAACTCACCTTGTATGTACGCAAGTTTGTTTGGTGCGGAACCGCTCTCCTGAGCAAGTCCTACAGATGAGAGGATACTCAACTGTTTTTCACCGTCTATGTTAAGTTGCTGTTTATCCTTAAGACTTTGTGAAACAAAAGCCAAAACAGCAGCAACAACAATTACCAATACAGCTGCGTATATTATTGTGTATGAATTTTTATTTGTATTCATTTCTGTTACTCTTAATTTGTTTTAGCTCTTTTTAGTCTTCTCTTTATATTACCCTCAATTACATAGTAATCAATTAGAGGTGCAAATGTATTGAGAAGCAGGATGGCAAGCATCATTCCCTCCGGATAGCCGGGGTTGAACAATCTTATTATAACTGCCATTGCTCCAACAAGGAAACCGTAGATCCACTTGCCTTTCTCTGTCTGTGCAGATGTAACAGGATCTGTTGCCATGAAAACTGCTCCAAATGCAAATCCTCCCATTACAAGGTGATAATAAGCAGGAACCGAAGCTGCAGTGCCGGGCTCTGCAAAAGCATTTGCCAAGAATCCAACAGCAAGGCATCCAACAACGCTGGAAACCATTATCTTCCAGCTTGCTACTCCTGTAAAGATAAGGATAACGGCACCAATAAGGATAGCCACTGTAGATGTTTCACCAATTGAACCAGGGATAAAACCGTAGAACATATCCATGAATCCTGTAGAGCCAAGACCCTCAACACCGTTTGATATAAGTGAAAGAGGTGTTGCTCCGGAGAAACCGTCTACAACAGGCTGAGCCTTTGCTGTAAGACCGTTAATCCAGATTGTATCTCCTGAAATCGTAGACGGGTAAGCAAAGAATACAAAGGCACGTGCAATAAGTGCAGGGTTCCATATATTCATACCTGTACCGCCAAATACCTCTTTGCCAATGATAACTGCAAATGCAACTGCAATAGCAAGAATCCATAAAGGAATGTCTACAGGCATTATAAGAGGAATAATCATACCGGATACAAGGTATCCCTCATTAACCTCATGACCTCTTAACTGTGCAGAGATGAACTCAATACCCAATCCAACTACGTACGAAACTATAATAAGAGGTAAAACCTTTAGGAATCCAAACCAGAATTTACCCCAGAATGTCATATCCAAACCAAAAGCAAGCGAGTGCTGGTATCCAACATTCCACATACCGAACAACATGGCAGGGATAAGTGCAAAGACAACAACAGACATAACTCTTTTGAGGTCTACGCAGTCTCTAACCTGAGCACCCTTTGTCGTAACTGTATTTGGAACAAACAGGAAGGTTTCAAAGGCATCAAATGTAGAGTGCAGGAAACCTAATTTGCCACCTTTGCTAAAGGTTGGCTTCATTTTGTCAACAAGTTTTAATAATCCTTTCATACTCTATATTATTATGCCATTTCTTTAATCATAATATCAATACCCTTTTCAACTATCTGCTGGACATCTATTTTAGAAGGACATACATATTCGCAAAGAGCAAGATCTTCCGGAACAACCTCATATATTCCAAGCTGCTCCATCTTGTCTATATCCTCTGCAAGAATGGCCTTTAACAGATATACAGGATAGATATCCATTGGAAGAACCTTTTCGTACAGACCTGTAACGACAAAAGCCCTGTGGCCTCCGTTGAGATTTGAGTCTGCATCATATTTCTTACCGGGTGTAAGCCATGAGAAGTATGAGTGAGAGAAGCTGAACTTCTTAGGTCTGAAGATTTTGGCCCAACCAAGACACTCGTAGTAATCTCCCTCTGAGATTAGGGTTATCTGCGAGTCATAGAAACCGAGATAGCCGTTGTGGCCTACATTCTCTCCGCTAAGTACGTTTCCGCTAATGTATCTTATATCGCAAGGTTGTCCGTAAAGCTCCTCTTTGGCGGGACCTGCCATAAAGTCGATCTCCTTTATAGCCATGCCGGGAACAGTTTTTATGTACGCATTCTTTGATGCTCTGTTTCCGGTGACTGCAACAAGCCTGCTTACATCATAAACCCCTTTTGAGAAAAGTTTGCCTATTGCAGCAAGTGCAACTGCATCAACGGTCCATACAACATCTCCCTTTGAAACAGGATCTATGTGGTGAATCTGTACACCAACATTACCTGCAGGGTGCGGACCATCGAATGTTGCAAATTCTACATTCTTAAGTTTGTAGAAAGGTGATGATTCATAGCCCTTGGCTTTGAGACCTACATGCACCTTGCCCTTTGTAAGTTTGGAAAGGGCGTCAACTGCAACCTGCATGGAAGCGACCTCATCCTTAAGGACGAAATCGTAATCAGGTGCTAACGGTGCTGAATCAAAAGCAGAGATGAAAATTGCTTTGGGTTCGTTTACAGGGTTTGCAATAATACCGTATGGTCTTTGTTTTACAGATGCCCACAATCCACTTTCAAGAAGCAGTTTGGAAATCTCCTCTTTCGATGCCTTGTTTACATCTGTTTTATTGAATTGCAGATAATCGGTATCTTTATCTGCCTGTACCAGAATCTGAAGAAGTTTACGCTTTTCACCGCGTACAACCTCCTTTACAGTTCCGCTGCATGGAGAAGTAAAGCATACTTCCGGATGGTATTTGTCTATAAATAACACACTACCGGCTTTAACGGCGTCACCCTCCCTTACCATAAGTTTTGGAGTTACGCCTTTAAAATCGGTTGGCTTCACAGCAACAACGTCCGGAATAATACTTTTTTCTACATTTAGCTCGGCCATTCCTTTTAGCGGAATATCCAAGCCTCTGTGTAATCGAATATGTTTTAGCATTATTTCAGAAATTTTGCGCAAATATAAACATTTTATATTGTTATAACGCATATTTTATACCTATTTATAATATAAGAAGATTTGACAAAAGTCAGCTTTAGCCTTGTTTTTGGCTTTGGCTTTGGCTTTAGCTTTAGCCTTCTTTACTCTCTATACCTTCTCTACTCTCTATACTATACACTTTCAACTCTTAACTTTTATTTAGCTTTAGCCCTTCTATACTTTCTTTACCATTAAAATAGCCAATGCCAACGCTAACGCCAATTAAGCAAAGCATTAAATTTTGTTTTGAATTATACCTTTTGAGCAGTAGCTTTGCACCGTTATGGAACAGGATTTTAGTAAGATTTTTGAGGGCCTTAATCCGGCTCAGAACGAGGCAGTTAGAAATATATATGGACCATCGCTCATAATTGCGGGCGCGGGAAGTGGAAAAACAAGGGTGCTTACCTGCCGTATTGCCAATATGTTAGCATGCGGAGAGGATCCGTCATCCATATTGGCTTTAACCTTTACCAACAAGGCTGCAAAGGAGATGAGGGAGAGAATAACGGGAATGGTTGGCTACAAGATGGCGCGTAAACTTACAATGGGCACTTTTCACTCCGTATTCAGACAGTTCCTATGTGAGGAGGCAGAACTTTTAGGTTATCCCAAGACCTTTACCATATATGACACATCTGATTCGAGAGGCGTAATAAAGCAGTGTCTTAAAGACTTGCAATTAGATGAGAAGGTGTACAAACCGGCAGAGGTATATTCACGTATCTCCATGGCAAAGAATAATTTGGTTACGGCGTCTGCATACAAGAAAAATGCAACTCTTATTCAAAATGACACTGTTGCAAAAAAACCGTTGCTATGGCAGATATATGAAAAATATGAACAGAAATGTAAGACTGCAGGTGCAATGGATTTTGACGACCTGCTGCTTAACACAAATATTCTGTTCAGGGATTTCCCGCAGGCATTGGACAGAATAAGAGAACGCTTTAAGTTCATATTGGTAGACGAGTATCAGGATACCAACTTTTCGCAGTATCTCATAATTAAGAAATTGGCTCAGTCTCATGGTAATATATCTGTTGTAGGGGATGATGCGCAGAGCATTTACAGTTTTCGCGGTGCAAGGATAGAGAATATCCTCAATTTCAAAAAGGATTATCCTCAGGCAAAAGAGTTTAGGTTAGAGCAGAACTATCGCTCAACCCAGACAATTGTGAATGCCGCGAACACCCTTATCGGGAAGAATAAAATGCAGCTTAAGAAAAAATGCTTTTCCGAGCAGGAGATAGGGGAGAAGATAGAACTTATAAGTGCGTTTACGGAGCAGGAGGAGGGGCTTTTGGTGGCTTCATCGATTGTTGCCAAGGTGAATGAGACAAAGGAGCCGTTTAGCAGTTTTGCCGTTCTGTACAGAACTAATGCGCAGTCTCGTGTCATTGAGGAATCGCTCAGAAGAAAAAATATTCCATACAGGATATATTCGGGAAAATCTTTTTACGAGAGAGCGGAGATAAAACTGTTTCTCTCTTACCTTAAATTGGTTGCAAATGAGAGAGATGACGAGTCTTTCTTAAGGATAATAAATGTGCCGGCAAGAGGATTGGGAGATGTGTCGTTGCAGAAATTACGTAATGCTGCTGCAGACAAGAGGGCCTCATTGAGCGAAGCTGTAAAGCTACCAAATTTGGAGGAGTACGGTCTTAGAAGTGCGGTAGTTGAGAAGTTCCGGAAGTTTGTGCAGGCCGTAGAGTCTGTAAGGGAGGCTTTTTGGAGCGATGATGCTTACCACATGGCACTAAGGGTAAACGGACAGTTTGGTATAATAGAGGCATTCAAACAGGAGAATACGATTGAGTCTCTGAGCCGTGTGGAGAACCTTGAGGAGCTGCTCAACTCAATTAAACAATATGTTGAGGATAAGGAGGTTGAATATGCAGATGAGAATCCGGAGGCAATGGAGAACGGCGAGGCTGTGCCGCTTATCACGTTAGATGAATATCTTGCCAATGTCACGTTGCTTGCCGATGTGGATATAAAGGATGACGAGGGTGACAACAACAAGGTCTCTTTAATGACTGTACACTCATCTAAAGGCCTGGAATTTCCGTACGTTTATGTCATTGGAATGGAGGAAAACCTGTTTCCGTCGCGTAGCAGCGATTTTATTTCTGAGCAGGACTTGGAGGAGGAGAGGCGTCTCTTTTATGTGGCAATTACCCGTGCCGGCAAGGCTGTAAAGCTCTCTTTTGCCCATTCTCGAATGAAGTGGGGGCAGCATGTGAGCAATAACCCCAGCCGTTTTATAAAGGAGATAGACAGAAGGTATATACTTAATCCATTAGACAGCGATAATGATGAGCAGGAGAGCCTGTTTAAACAATTTTCAGCTTCCCGACAAAACAGCGATTATCAGCGCAGAGGTTCAAACTTGCGGCCGGTTGGCTCATTGCCGCAACAGAGAGGAGCCGTAGTACGCCCACTTGCCTCTTCTACTGCAGAACGGATTACCTCTGATTTTACCACGGATATATCTGCTGATTTGAGAGCCGGTATGAAAATTGAGCACGAAAGGTTTGGCTTTGGCAGAATTGTCTCCTTAGATGGAATTGGCAGTAGCAGTAAGGCGGTTGTGGAGTTTGAGGATGGAAGTAGGAAGACATTAATGCTCAAATATGCCAAAATTAGGGTTGTTGATAGATAATTTATGTAGAGAGAATTGTTTTGGCACGGTGTTTGTAACTATTTTAGTGAAGTTTTTCATAGTTTAAGTTTAGGTTAAGTAGCGAGGTCATAGGCGTTCTGCCATGACCTCGCGAATTTTTTTATGAAACCGAACATGAAAATCTTTGAAATTAATTCGTCCAAGTCTTGATATCAAAGATTTTCATCGTGAGAGAGAACGGTAGTGAACGGCTATCAGACTCTCACAAATTTTTAATTATTATTTTTTAAATTAAAAATTTTGATAGTATGAAAAAGTTTGCATATTAAGAAATTTGTGTACCTTTGCAGCGAAGTTTTTCATAGTTTAAGTTTAGGTTAAGTAGCGAGGCCATAGGCGTTCTGCCATGACCTCGCGAATTGTATATACATTATGCATACGTCTTTATTATGGTGTATACCTTCTTTGCTTGTATTTTAATTTGTTCACATAATCAGCTTTAACATCAGCTTTAGCATTGGCATTGGCTTTAGCCTTCTCTACTTTCTCCACTTTCTTTACCTCTAAAATCGCCAACGCCAAAGCCAAAGCCAGCGCCATCTACAGCAGTATGTATCTTTTAGTCCCCTTTAGCCCTACATAACCGTAATAACTGTCTACCACATTTCCGCAAACAACAACAGGAGAACCTATAAGTTCCGGATTTACAACAAGATTAAGTCCGTCTCTTACAGTTCCGCTTGGAAGCTCTACCGCAATGCAGAGATTTCTGTTGCGTACCTTCATATTTGGAGCAATCACAATCGATGTACGTGATGTGAATGGTGGCGCGACACGTACAGAGTTGGTTGTAGGGTCTCCTCCGTATATGTATCCGAATACCATTATATTATTCTCTCCAATCCTTTTTTGAGCCTCGGGAATCGTAAGGCATCCTGCAGGAAGTGTAAATCCAATATTCAGCTCTCCGTTAAGCCACTGCCGGGATGTGTCGCATTCATAGCTTACGCTAACCCCTCTGCCTGAACCTGAGGCGTAGCTGAGTTTTAGCTCCATCATCTGTCTCTCAGCCAAGGATCTCTCCAACAGTAGTGTATCTACCCCTTTGCTCCACGCATGTACCTCAAAGAGTGTTGGATTAAGGTAGATGTATCGTTTTTCTGAAAAACGGTAGTTTTCTGTTTTATTGTTTTGTGTTATCATAACACCTGTTCCTGGAAATTTTGCTATGAACCCTTTGTCAAAGGTTAGTCTTAATCCGCAGTTCAACTGCTTGCAGTTAAAGGAGATATGAACTTTCTGTGCATCTCCTACAACAATGGTCTTTTTCTCGCCTACGAGCGGAGAGTCGAACTGTGGTCCTGTAAATTTTGATGATAACAGTTCAATATCGTATGTTCCTTTTGTAATATTCATTGTGGCGGGGCGATCTGCATATTTACCATCGTAGATTTTTATCCCGTCTGATGAGTAGATCTTTAACAGAAACTTGTTTGTGTCTAACGTAAGAAGAATGTTTTTTGTACGGACGTCATCTACATAGTCATAAAGTGATTCTGCATTTATGCTAAAAGACAGTACAGATCCCTTTTCATCTGTTCCTTTATTGTTGAACAGTTTCTCGCAACCCAAAATGGAAATAGTTGCAAACAGTGCAAATAGAATAATGGCTCTCTTCATCTTTTCCTCCTTTTTTGAAATATTTAAAATTTCTCAAAAGTATCTGCAAACTGTCTGTTTTACCACTGTTTACGTACAATTATTTTTGATGCTATTTTTTTACCACGTTTATAACCCTCATGAGATTTTCTTTATATGTGTCTGAAATAGGAAGGTAAGTTCCTTTTATACAGATTCTTCCCTTCTCTATGCTCTCTATCTTCTCTTTGTTTATAATGAATGATTTATGTATCCTTATAAAATTCTCCTTAGGCAGATTGCCTTCTGCACCTGTCATGGTGAGTGTGGCGATGAGAGGTTCTGACTCTCCCGACAGGTAAACTTTTACATAATCCTTTAGCCCTTCGAGATAGAGAATGTCGTTAAGCTTTACCCTAACCAACTTGTAGTCGCACTTTAAGAATATATTGTCGGGAAGCGGATTGGTATTACTGTTCTCAAATAGTTTGGAAACTTTGGCCACTGACTCTAAAAAATCTTTGTAACTCACCGGTTTGAGCAGATAATCAACAGCGTTTACCTTATAGCCTTGCAGGGCGTATTGCGGAAAAGCTGTAATGAAAATCACCTTGGTATGACTCTCCTTGATTGAGTCTGCAAGCGAAATACCGTCTATATCCGGCATCTGGATATCAAGAAAGGCTATATTCGGCTTGTTCTGCTGCATATAGAGAAAGGCATCGGCAGAACTTGAAAATGTGTTCTCCAATTTGAGCCCCGGGGTCTTTTCTACGTAGCTTTTAATTAGTTGCAGTGCTAATGGTTCATCGTCTGCAATGATACAGGTAAGTTCCTTTTCCATTGTGCTTTATGTGAGCTTTATTTCTAATTTAGATATATATCGCCTGCCGTCTTGCGATATATGGGATTCGAGTGTATATCTGTTTGGATAGAGCAGCAGGAGCCTCTTTTTAAGGTTTGAGAGTCCTATTCCGCTGCCGCTTCTGTCTGAGCCGGTTTTTGGAAAGTACCTGTTTTCTGTTTCGCAACTTACTGTTCCATCTTTTTCCAATATTCTTATTGATATTTGAGACTGTTCGGAAGCGGATACTCCGTGTTTGAATGCATTTTCAACGAGCGAGATGAACATAAGCGGCGCAATCCGGGTGCCGGGGTTTGAAATATCCACCTCAACGTTAAGCGCGGTCCTGTCTGTTATTCTTATTGCCATAAGTGATATATAATCCTTTATGAAATCTGTGTCGTTTTTTAGAGTAACTTGCTGTGTACAACTATCATACAGTACATATCTGAGTAGAGAGCTTAGATTATGAACTGCGCTCTGTGCCTTTTCTGTATCAAAGGAGATAAGGCTGTAGATGTTGTTAAGTGTGTTAAATAGAAAATGTGGATTTAACTGTGCTTTAAGATTCTGTAATTCTGCCTCGTATTTTGATCTTTCGAGTTCCTTACGTTCATCCTGTGATTTATACCAGCTCTCTGTCATTTTTATTCCAACGCTGAGTCCCACTACAAGCATGTATGTTGCAACATTTCTTAGCATGAACATTATCAAATTCACAAGCTCTGGTGTCTCAGCCGCTCTTTTAGCTCTGTGTGCGCTCTCTGCATCTTCCGGCCTTGGTAATGCTCCAAGTATTATATGGACAATTAAGATGGCAGATGTTACAAGCAGAACATTAAGGCAGATGAATTTTATAATCTTCCCGTTAAAAATGTATCTTTTTATAAGATAGAGGTAATTAATGTAGAAGACCGCTATGAATGAGAAGATGACTGTGCAGTAACCCAAATATCCTAAAAAGGTTAGGGGATGTCTGTCTAACTTCTTGAAAAATAGCGGAAGACAAAACAATATGCCCCAGCTTATAATATTTATTAGGAGCACTATCCATCCCTTTTTACCTTTTTCGTTAAGATTCATATCTTCTAAAGTAATAGTTTTGCCAAAGGTAATCATTTTGCCTTCCAAATTATGAACTCATTTCTGTTTTTTACCTTATTCGTATCTGAGTGCCTCAATAGGATCTAAGTTAGATGCCTTTTTAGCCGGATACCATCCAAAGAATACTCCTGTTACGGTACATACTCCAAATGCAAGTATAATGCTCCAAGGTTGTATATATATTGGATAGTGTGCTATAAAGTTTACAGCAAGTGCGGCAAAGACACCGAATATGACCCCTAACAGACCTCCTGTAACACTTATAAGTACAGATTCTATAAGGAACTGAGAAAGAATATCTCTACCTTTTGCCCCTATGCTCATTCTAAGTCCAATCTCCCTTGTACGCTCTGTTACACTCACATACATGATATTCATAATTCCAATACCTCCAACAAGCAGAGAGATTCCTGCAACTGCAGACAGAAGTATTGTCATAAGATCAGATGTTGATGTGAGCATCTCGCTCAACTCTTTGGTAGATCTAATGGTAAAGTTGTCCTCATCTGATTCCTTAAGTTTGTGGTTTCTCCGTAGAATCTCTGTTATCTCATCGGAAGCCTTGTCTGTGTAGTCCTCGTTTATGGCGGCTGCGGTTATGCTCTGCAGATGGGTGATGGCAAGTATCCTCTTTTGCACGGTGGAATAGGGGGCAAGAATAAGGTCGTCCTGATCCATTCCCATGGAGTTGTAACCTTTTGAAACCAACGTCCCTATAATCTTTAATGGGATGGAGTTGAATCTTATTACCTTCCCTACAGGGTTCTCTCCGTTTGGAAAAAGATTGTCTATTACGGTCTTACCCACAATGCATACCTTTGCACTGGTTGCAATATCCTGGTCTGTAAACATCTCACCGTCGTCTATCTGATACTTTCTTATTGTAAGGTACTCCTCATTTACACCATATACTGTACCGCGTGCATTCTGTGCTCCATAAATGATCTGTCCGCTGCTGTTTACAGTAGGAGATATATTGGTAAGATACCTGCTTTCATTTCTAAGACTTTCAAAATCTGCAAGTTTAAGCGTCTCCATGGATGATGCGTCCTGCCTTACACCGCCCCTTCTGTCTGCTCCTGGGTGTATCATTATCATATTGCTGCCCATTTCGCTTATCTGATCCTGGATACTCCTCTTTGAGCCTTGTCCAATGGCGAGCATGGTTATAACCGAAGCTACTCCTATTATAACGCCCAACATTGTGAGAAATCCTCTCATCTTGTTGTTGGCTAATGCTTTTAATGCTATCTTAAATAGATTGGTTCCGTTCATCACTAATTCTCCTCTTTTGGTATTTTTGCCAATGTGTCTGCTGCGCTTAATATATTGCTGTTGTAGGTGTCGCTTACAATCTTGCCATCCTTAAGCATAATGTTTCTGCTGCTGTATTGGGCAATATCGGGGTTATGTGTTACAAATATTATTGTTCTGCCCTCTGCGTGAAGTTTTTGGAATAGTACCAAGATCTCAAAAGAGGTTCTTGTATCAAGGTTTCCGGTAGCTTCATCTGCAAGTATTACTGCCGGATTATTTACTAAAGCTCTTGCAATTGCAACCCTCTGCATCTGTCCGCCGCTCATCTGGTTGCTCTTATGATAGAGCCTTTCGCCAAGTCCAACCGCAATAAGTGCCTCTTTTGCCCTTCGCTCCCTTTCGGCCGCGCTTACATTTGGATTGTACATAAGCGGCAACTCTACATTCTCTAAGGCTGTAGTCTTTGCAAGTAGATTGTAGTTCTGGAATACAAATCCTATCTTTCTGTTTCTGAGTGTCGCACGATCATTCTTCCCCATTGTCCTAACGCTTACACCATCTAAGTAATACTCACCGTAAGATGGTGTATCCAAACAGCCGAGAATATTAAGAAGCGTGCTTTTGCCGGAACCTGATGTTCCCATAATTGTAACAAACTCCCCTTCGTTTATTATAAAGCTCACCCCTCTAAGTGCATGCACAACCTCATCTCCAACAATAAACTCACGCTTTATATTATCTAATCTTATTATCTCTTTCATCTTAATGCTTCATTGAATGAATGTTTTTATTATTTTTTCTTTCCGGGAGGCTGCGGCATAAACGGACTCTGCTCTTTTGAGGTATTGGCCGCAACAAGCGGGTCGAAGGTGTCCATTCCAACAGCAACATAGTCACCCTCTTTTATATCGCCGCTCAATATCTCTGTAAAGTTGCCGGAATTTACGCCAACCTTAACTGCAACGGCTTTAAGCGAATTTCCCTGTTTAACCCAAAGATGCTTCCCGACAATTACCTGTTCATCTGTCGGTGAGACGGAAATATTAATGGAATTCAGCAGTTCTATGTTAGGGTTAAACCTAAACGCCTTAGACGGTGCTGCCAATACATTATCCTTTTGCATTGTGGTTATGGTAACGTTTGCTGTAAGCCCCGGTTTCAGTTTGTAGTCGGGGTTTGGAGCGCTTATTACAACTTCGTACGTAACAACATTATTTGTAACGGTGGCCTCCAATCTTACCTGGGTAACCTCGCCGTGAAAAGTATCATTTGGATAAGCATCTACTGTAAATTCAACAGATTGCCCCTCTTTTACCTCTCCAATATCGGCCTCATCTACATCTGCAATAACCTGCATCTGAGTGAGGTCATTTGCTATGGTAAACAGGGTAGGGGTGCTGAATCCTGCCGCTACTGTCTGCCCCTCTTCAACTGCACGGCTTATGACAACGCCGTCTATTGGGCTGTTGATTGTTGCATAACCAAGATTCCTTTTGACTTTATCTAATGTTGCAAGACTTTTGTCGTAGTTGTTCTTTGCAACCTCATATTGATAAAGTGCTGTTTCATACTCCGAATCGCTTAACAGACCCTTTTCGTGGAGCAGTTTGTTCCTGTTGTAGTTCTTCAGCTGGTACTCGTACTGGGTTTTGTTGGAGGCAACTTCTGCCTGGGTTCCCATAAGTTCGGACTGCAGCGTCACTTTATCCATCTCTGCAATGAGCTGTCCTTTTTTTACCTCGCTGTTGTAATCTACATATATTTTGTCTATTATGCCGGAAACCTGTGTTCCAACCTCAACTTTTACAACCGGTTCCAATGTACCTGTGGCTGTTACGCTGTTTACCATATTCTTGTACTCAACTTTTTGAGCATCAAGTATTACCTTCTCTTTTTTACTGCCGCCTGCAAAGATTTTCCACACAAAGAAAACTGCTATTAAAGCGGCTGCCACAACAATGGCTTTTTTTAATTTTTTAGATTTTATCATAATTAATTCTATTTATTTTCTCTACACTCTCTACTTAAAAAACCAACGCCAAAGCCATATTAGTTTATAGTTTATAGTTTATAGTTTATAGTCAGTTAATTAGCTTTAGCTCTCTTTACCCTCTTTACTCTCTTTACTCTCTTTACCCTTCAAAACGTCTAACGCTAACGCCAATGCCAACGCTATAAACTAATAGAGGTGAATGTCTCAAGTAGCAGTCTGTTTCTTACAACAGTATATTTGCTCTGTAGCACCTCTTGCTGTGCTGTAAGGAATTCATTCTGTGCTGTAAGTAACTCTAAAGTGTTCTTCATACCAATATCAAACTGCTCTTTTGTGAGATTATATGTCTCCTCTGCCGCTTTCTCCGCCTCTATTGCAGCCGGATACCTTGTCTGTGCCGAAACGGCATCCAAATAGATAGATTCAATCTGTTGCAGCAACTGTTTTTTTGCATTGGCAAGCTGAAGGTCTGCGGTCTCAACAGCTAAATTGGCTTTGTTCACTGCGGTTCTGTTCTGCCTGTTGGAGTAGATAGGTATGCTGAGGGACAGACCTGCGTTCTGGCTGAAGTTGTTCCATAGCTTATTGGAAAAACTTCCGCTGCCATTTGAGTTGTGGCTTGTTCCAACGCCGGTAGATACAGACAGCGTTGGTCTGAATCCGCTTTTTGCACTCTTAACATTGAGCGCGGCAATCTCCCTGTCTATTTCACCGCTTTTAATCTGCGGCATAATATAGAGTGCATTGTAGTATATCTCCTCCTTTGACGGTATCAATGCCATTATCTCATCATCTGAGACCTTCATCTGTTCCACATGGATATTGTCTGTTATATCCATCTCCAACAGCTGCTTCAATGTAAGCACAGCATTGGAAAGACTGTTTTCTGCCGCAATCATGTTGGAGTAATCTGTCTTGTACCTGCTTACAAGTTGGGCGTAGTCTACTTTAGATATAGAACCAACCTCCAAAAGAGTCTCCCCTCTCTCCATCTGTTTGCGGGAAACCTCCTCTGTGTTTTTATTGATATTTACGGCTTCCATATTGTAAAGTACCTGTATGTACGCCTCAATTACAGATTGTTTTATCTGTATCTTGTTGTTCAATACAGAAAGCTCGTTACTCTTTGATGCCAAATTGTAGTTCTGCAGATTGTAAGAGCGCTTGCCTCCCTGATAAATATTATATGAGGCTGTAACATTGTAGTTTCCACTGTAAGATGTGTGGTCATTTACATCGCTGCTTGGCAGGTAGGTGAAATTTTGCGACGAGCCGGCATTTACACTTGGTAGAAAAGCAGCCTTTGCGCCTGCAATGTCCTCAATACCGGATTTAAGGATAACCATGCTCTTTCTTACATCAATATTGTTGTTTACAGCATAGTTAATACAAGAATCCAGATTCCATCTGTAGGTCCGGTTCTGTGCTGCAGCACCGTTTGCTCCACTTGCGCCGCTAATTAGCAGGAGCGCTGCACTTCCAAATAAAAAATACTTTCCTATCATAAGCATCTATTGTTTTTCTAATTATTCTTCCCGACAACTCTCCTATAAGAACATCATCACTAACTCTAAACAAAAAACAAATACAAATCACCATGATTACAATTAAAACTAACCAACTCAATCTATTGTTTATTGTCGGGAAGAAGGTGATGCGAAAATAGATACCTATAAATATAAGGTAAAATAAAATAGACGAAACGCCCTTTTTTAACGACTTACGGCTTGTATTTAGAGGCTGTTTACCTCATGGAAGCGGCAGGTTACTTTAGGTTTTTCTTGCCTATAAGCCATACTAAAGATACCTCTGCCTTTGTAGGGCCATACCATCTTCTGTTTTTTGTGGACTGCCATACATAGTGGCCGTCTATTGGGTCATACTCCATGTATTCTCCCTCTAAATAGCCTACTCCTACTGTGAAATCTATGTTAAACCTGCGCCCAACCGGCAATGAATAGCCGTACGATATTCCGCCTGCGTAGCTCCACTTTTCGCCAAGGTAGCCGCGTCCGCCAAGCTCGAAATCGTATGTTATCATCTGCCCGTACACCCCTATATGATGCCCGGCAAGCTGCTCTCTGCGGTTTTTTGAACCAAACCAGTAACGTACCTCAATGTCGCCGCCGTAGGTGCGCCAATAGTTATGCTTTCTGTCGTTTTTCCACCAGGCATACATCCAGTTCCCGGCAATTGACCAACGCTTTCCTAAGCAGATGTCGGCTCCAATATTGGGTATAAGTGCGGCATCGTAAAGCATATTTGTCTTTACCCCCATTTTAAAATTCCTGCACTCCAACGAATCTCTTGTGTTACTGCAGTTTAAGGATTCTTTGTCTTGCATGGCATACGCGGTGCTACCTGTTGCCAACAGTATGGTGATGATAAATATGTATTTTGCAGATATATAATGGAATAGATTCAATGCTTTCATTTTAATTTGATTTAAATATTGTTGATAAAATTATCTATATCTTCCTCTTTTGTGGCCCAATTGGTAACAAATCTTACAGGTGTTTCCATCTCTCCTCGTGGACCCCACAGTTCAAATGTGGCAAACTCTTTAAGCCTGTCTATTTCGTCATTGTCTATAAGGAAGAAAAGCTGGTTTGTGGTGGAGTTCATATACTCTTTGTATCCCTTTCCAATCATAGCTTTTTTTAATTTTGCAGCCATCTCTATGGCATGTTGTGAGATTTTCAAGTATAGGTTATCTGTAAAAAGTGTTTCAAACTGAATTCCAAGCAGCCTTCCCTTTGCCAACAATGCTCCGTGCTGTTTTATTAAAGGATAAAAATGTGGTAACAGATTCCTCCTCGTTATTACAACGGCCTCTCCGAACAGTGCCCCAACCTTTGTACCTCCAATGTAGAAAACGTCGCAAAGAGCGGCTATATCCTTTAATGTTACATTAGTATTGTTTGCAGCAAGCCCGTAGCCAAGCCTGGCTCCGTCCATGTATAACGGAATATTTGCCTCTCTGCAGACTCTGCTCAGCTCCTGCAACTCTTTTAGAGTGTATAGAGTCCCAAACTCTGTAGGATGTGAGATGTAAACCATCCCCGGGAAAACCATGTGTTCAAATGTGTCGTCTCTGTAAAAATCTTTTATATAGCGATTCACATCATTGGCCTTTAATTTGCCCTCTTTAGACGGAAGAACCAAAACCTTATGCCCTGTTGCCTCTATAGCTCCTGTTTCATGATTGTTTATATGAGATGAAGCTGCTGCCATAACCCCCTCATGCCTGTCTAACAGTCCATCTATTACAGTTGCATTGGTCTGTGTACCACCAACAAGAAAAAATACCCTTCCCTCTTCCTCATGCAACCCGCAAGCATCTAAGATAAGGCGTTTGGCATTCTCAGTATGAGGATCATTGCCGTATCCCTGAGTCTGCTCCATATTGGTTTCAACAAGGTGTTGCATAACAAGAGGGTGTGCCCCCTCCATATAGTCTGTATCAAAATGTAGCATTTAGTTTTATCTTTTGTGGTCGCAAAGATAAGATATAAAACAATAATTTTATCAGACTACTTCTAATTCGGGCAGTATCACCGGTTCATAACAATGGCCATTATTAATGAACATGCAATAATATATTGGGAGATATGTTACACCATCTTTTTTAAATACCTTTCGCTCATTGGAAAACACTATTGCACGGTCAATGCCATAATCCGGTGTGCAAAGGAACCTTGTAAGAGCACTGTGCTCTGTATAGTCTTTTCCGGATTTTATCTCCAAAGGCAAAACCTTTAGCCTGTCATAGTCATCTATAAGAAAGTCCACCTCGCCCTTTTGTTTGTTATCGTAATAATGTAGTTTAAAACCGTGTGCTTCAAGCTCCTGAGCAACTACAGACTCATACACGGTGCCAAGATTAATGCTCTTTATATCTTGTAACACTGCATTAACATTTAGCTCATAGAGCAGATTAGTCAATAGCCCAACATCATTTAAATATAACTTAACCAAACGTTTTTGCTCAGATTCCGCAAGAGGAAAACGAGGATTGCTTATGGCAGAAACATCTATGGTAATACCGGAATTGGTAAGATATTCAAATTCATTGGCATAATCGGAAAAAGTTTTACCTTTCTTCCCTTCAATATTCTTGTAAACAATACGTTTTTTCTTATTTTCCAAATTACTTGGTATGAGGTCGTATATTTTTCGAATCGCAAGCTTATGCTCCTCATCATATTGGGAAGCATCTATACGGTACAGATTATGAATGTCCCTATGCACCTGTCTTACACGCACCATATTGCGGTCAATTATATAATTATTGATTGCCTCCGGTAATCCACCAATAAGCAGGTAATACTTGAAACGCTTCAACAAAATATTGTGGGTACTTTCATCTAATTCATTCTCATGAATAAAACATTTTCGGATGTTATCTATCCACTCCTTGCTAACACCTGTTGCCCATAGAAATTCTTCAAAATCAAGGGGGTACATCTGTTCTATAGCAACGCTTCCAAGCGGTACAGATGGTGTCTGAGACAGAGCTACGCCCAATTGGGAGCCGCTTGCAATAAACCTATACCGTGACTCTTGATTAAGAAATTTTAGCATTGTCATTAAATGAGGGTAACTTTGAATCTCATCTAAGAATACCAATGTGTCTGTCATATCACCTAAAGGCTTTGAATAATAATTGCTCAGACGCATATAGAGGTCATTTGTAGTGTGGACATCGGCAAAAACCTTGTCACCCTCTTTATCCTCTTTTAGATTAATCTCCACGAAATGTGTAAAGAGTTTCTGTCCCACATAACGGATGAGATATGACTTGCCAATTTGCCTAGCTCCATTAACAAGCAGAATCTTATTTGATTCCTCCTTAAGAAAGTGTTCTATAAATGAGGTGAATTTACGTTCAAGCATAACTATTTCTGTTTAAGTAACCTTCAAAAAATAACCTGCATCATCTAAAGGAATCTTTTCGGTCTATATCTCTTTTCTCATCAGTCATGTGCCACCGGCACACTCCTTCTTCGAAAATATATCTATCCTCGAAAATATTCTCTTAATCTGAGGCAACTTATTTTTTTCATGTTACTGAACTCTTCGCAAAATTACATAGTTTTGAACGTACCTCCAAAGGTGAATCCACTTATTCCATAAATTTTACAGTAATTTTGCCAACTTATTCCGTTTTTTGCGGCAATAAAATGTCCACTTATTCTATTTAGCCTCTATTTCCCGACAAAATTTCAAGAGCATTAACTTTCCAAGCTCCAACCTTGTCTGTGCCAACCCTTGATATGATCTTTCTCTCAGCAAGAGACTTAATATGTCTGGCTATTGTTGCCCGGTGTAAATACAACTTGCGGTTACTTTAATTTGTACTGTTTAAGTATTTTTTATGTATTATGGTTACTAAAATTAAAATGCAATGAAACAGAAAAGATTAAAACAAGAAGATAATAAACATAAGCTTTTTACATTTGCTCAAAGCATTGTCAATGAGTTGGAGCTTGCAGGAAGAGAGAGAACAAAAGAGGTTTATTCTTCTGCAATAAACAGTTTTAAGGAGTTTAGAAAAGGTAAGGACATAACTTTTGATATGTTAAGCAATGAACTTATGCTCTCATACGAATCTTATCTAAAAAACAGGGGGCTGTGTCCAAACAGTTCATCATTTTACATAAGAGCAATACGGGCTATCTATAACAAGGCCGTAGACAGAGGCATAGTTGCGCAGTCATTCCCGTTTAAAGGTGTATATACGGGCGTTGATGAAACCGTAAAAAGGGCACTTAGGATAGAGTTGCTTAAAAAGATAAAAGATCTTCATCTGTCCGGAAATCTGCAGTTTGCCAGAGATATTTTTCTGTTCAGCTTCTATACAAGAGGGATGTCTTTTGTTGACATAGCATTTTTAAAGAGGAACAATCTTGCAGATGGGGTTCTGCACTACAAAAGGAGAAAAACAGGAAAACTTATCTCAGTAAAATGGGAAGGCTGTATGCAGGATATAGTTGATAAATATGGAGATACAGAGTCTCAGTACCTGCTGCCTCTCATTAGTGAGAATACAACCAATATAAGACGGTCTTACCTGAATGCTGCACATACTATAAACAGAAATCTTAAAACTATAGGGAAAATGTTGTCAATAAGGCACTCATTAACAATGTACGTTGCAAGACATACATGGGCAACATTGGCAAAGAACAATGATATACCAATTTATATAATCAGTGAGAGTTTGGGACATGAAAGCATAAAAACAACACAGATTTATTTGGCATCTGTAGACAACGTTGCCGTAGACAGTGCAAACAAAATGCTTATTAATCTCCTATGAAACAATAATAGTACATAATACCTCTCTTTGTAAGAGAGGTACATAGCGATACAAAATTAACATTTTGATAACTATAAAGCAAAATAACAACCTTAAATTTAATACTGTTGTCGTTGTTAAATATTTTACCATTATGTAATTATTTAAAACATAGATATATATACAATAATACCTCTCTTACAAAGAGAGGTTGAGACTGAATTCAAACTATGATGACTTTATGATATTGTTAGGCAATATATTTCTTGTTGTTGTCCTTGGTCTGCTGTTATCTTTGGCGGTAGTAGCGTTAATCTATTTATTGTTACGAGGTTTGTATAGGTCATATTATCCAACACCACTTGGACTAATAGTGTTATTTGTGCTGTTCGTTGTTCTGTTTTTTGAAGGGGCATTTATGACAGGGGCAATATATGCAAAGGGATATGTAAAAGATGTTCAACAATTTATTGAGGTCAACTGCAGTAAAGACGAGCCAAACAATCGTGGAGCTACTTATCATATCACAAACAAAGTAGTTAAAGAGATAGAGAATCAGTTTCCTGCATTGGAGTCGTATATATCATACATAAAGGATGATGATACAAATAACAATATCATATCCAAAATAGATTCTGCAAGGAGATGGTTTAGCAGATACATTGGAAAGAGGGTAATGGCAATAGTTATAATATCTGTCATTGGCGGATTCTTGGCCGGTATATTCAGACGAAAATACAGACCAGGTTACAGCAATACAGATTATGAAATGTATGATGAATAGATAGTTCTAAAATAGGTAATAAAATAATTTAAAGATATATAAGCTTATGTTATCAGTTAGTGAAAACCATGTATTTATCGGTATTGGCGGTACCGGAGGAAAGGTTTTAAAAGCAATAAGGAAACGTCTGTTTCAAGAGACAACAGAGGAAGAGCGTGGTAAACTTCCGTTAGGATTTATCTATGTGGATTCAAGTATGGAGATGATGAATCCAAAAGATACAACATGGAAGGTATTGGGAGATAACTCGCAATTAGGGAAAGATAGCTTTCTATATATACGGAGTGCAGAATTAAGCGCACTGTTGGCAGGTGTGGCGGGCTATCCCGGGATAAAAGGATGGATTGGTAAAAAAAAGATCTGGGACAACATAGTTGGCAATGTTGGCGATGATGGAGCTGCTGCCCAAAAAAGAAGATTGGGCCGTTTCCTTTTTGCATGCAGTGTAAATGAATATGAGGCTATTCTAAAGAATCAGGTACAGAGAGTGAAAGAGATAAGCGGAAACACAGATGTTACATTCCATGTATTTGCAGGTTTGGCAGGTGGAACGGGCTCAGGTTCTGTAGTTGATTTGGTAGCACAGACCAGAAAGCATTTTGTCCCTAACCCTACAAGCGGGCTTAACTACAAGATTATATTATACTGTCAGATTCCGGAACAATCACCGCTTCCAAATTGGGACAAAGGGGCATATCATGCCAATGGATTTGCAGCTTTGACAGAACTTAATGCCTTTAAGGTCAGACAATTCATACCAAGTGATGTAAGCGGTCAGTTTGACAAGGTTCCATACGATGGAAATGATTTCTTCAATTCCTGTTTCCTTTATACTAATGCTAATGAAAGTGGCACAACTGTCAATACGGAAAAGGATCTGCCTGAAATAGTTAAAGACTTTGTATATCATTATATAACACTTTCCGGAGATTCCAGTGGTTATGTTCGTGATTTTAAAGATTGTTACTCTACTGAAAATGTAGATCCAAAGGATGAATATGATGAAAATGCAGTTGATACAGACCTCAAGATTCCGGTAAGGAGCAAGGCTTTCAAATCATTAGGAATTAAGAGAATTGTAAATCCGGAGGAGGAGATAAAGGAGTACCTTACATACAGTTTTGCCATTCAAGCATTATACAGAATAAGATTCAATAATTGGTCAGATGAATTGGGGTACAGAGATGAAGCACTACCCGAGGATTACAGATCTATGGTCTTTGATAACAAGCAGTTCCTTAAGAGTGTATGCCTTACAGACGACCATCTTATGCTATCACTACCTGTTTTGGAGAGTGAGACAGAGCAGCATTGGAAAACATTTGTAGATGATTGGGAGGCTATAATGCCAATTATAGGGGATTCATCATGGAATAATAATCCCGACAATGCATTGCAGGAGATGGCAAGGCTTTGCCAGGACAGATTTGAGAAGAAGTTCAGAAATAACGGAGTGCCAAATTTCTTCTCGGTAAAACTTAAGTCTAAGAGTGAGCATGCAAAACAGATAGCCGCTCTCATAGAGAAAAATCTGTTTGAGCAGTGGAAGAGCGGTGAACGCTCCCTGTACGGAATAGCGCGTTTGGTTGCTACCATCTCTGAATATGTTGATGAAAGCTCTAAGAGATTGCAAAAAAAGATTATTGACAATGAGACCAAACTGAACGATCTTTTAGAAAAAAAGACAAGAAATGAACAGGAATGGGGTAAGGTTGGGTTCTTTGGAAAACATCTGCTTGGAAGCAGAAAGGATCTTCATGCCAATCATATTCCTCTTATGAAAAAAATCTATATCCTTAAAACAGAGTTGGAGGGGCTTCATTTTGCCAAAGCACTTATTATGGATTTAAGTATGGAGGTAAGCAGTTTGAGCGAAAGTATAAAGAAGATGAACGAAAGATTCGACACTGCTATTGAAGAGACAAATAATAATATTAATATAAGATGTGTAGAGGAAAATACAGAGGATAATTACCAAAATGTGGTTGTAAGATACTATGACCCTGCGTTGGTAAGGGCTGTTACAAAAGTTTTGTGCTCATTAAAACAATACCAGAACGACCAATCCAAATCTGTTATAATGGGCATAGCCAATGTATGTGGTGCGGAATACTCTTTTAATAAATTGGAGGAGAAGGTAAGCAAGGATGTTATTGTATCTATTTTAGAGAGGAGCTGCAGTGAGGCTGCTATATATGCCCATAATGATTTTGTTCAGAGCAACAGCAAGAAGGCTATATTGGGCAAGAATATAATAGACCAATTGTATGAGAAGTACGGTTCATCTGAACAATCTGACGAACTTAAGGCTTTTGTCAATAAGATGATGAAATCGGCAGGAACATATTTGACTTTTGACAGTGCCGAAACGACAAGGCACATAAATAACAATGTGGCACCCCGGCCTGGTGTAAATATAATGTTCCGCACTACACTTATAAGTATACCATCTGTTGCAGACAAAAATAAGGAAACTTTTTTAAATAGGTTAATCGAAGCATTTAAATCTGCTACAGATGGGTACAGAAAGATTGGTTTTGACTTGAGCAACGCCAAAAAGAATGAGATCACAATTATGAATCTTACATACTGTTTCCCATTAAGGACGGTGAATGATCTTAAAATATTGAAGCAGAAATACGATTTGATGGTGAATGATCCGCAGCAGGGAGAGATAAACAGATTGGTGCTGCACTTGGAGGGTGATGGTACACAATATCCGCCACTCTTTGTTGAGAACTTCAAGCCCGATAACTACCTTAAAGAGATGTTGCTTGGCGTTGCAATGGGATTGATAAGTTATCAGGAGATAAATGACGGAACAGGTATAAAATATTACGCACAACTTAAGGTTGACGATATGGGATTTGCTCTTCCTCCTGTAGTGTATTGCAAAAAGTTATCTGAGTTACACGAATGTGAGGATGTTAAAAAAGCGGATATTCTCGCCCTCAAGGATGATATAGAGGCAAAGATGCAGAATGAGTATCTACATGTTACAGCAAAAGCGGAGCTGTCTAAAAAGGTTGTGGAACTTGCAAATATGGTATTGGGTGAGAGAAAGAACAATATATCAGACCCTGTATACAAAAAATACCTTGATGTATGCAAGGCTCTTGCAACAGAATTAAGAACTAATTAATTGACTGAAACCAACAATAATTAAAGAATTATGTCTAAGAACGGAAAAAGATATGGTGTTTGCGAAAATTTTGACAACTGTAGCAATGCCAAAAGCAGAAAAGTTATAGAGTTGGATGAATTGGATGATTTTGTTTGTCCCGAGTGTCATTCTGAACTCCATGAAATTAAGAAGAAAGATGGTATTAATCCAAAGTTGATCATAATTATAGCAGCATTGGTTGTTTTGTTAGGCGGTGGCGGAGCCGCTGCATACCTGCTATATTTTAATCAACCAAAGGTAAAGGAGATCTGTTTGAACAAGACAAAGGCAGAGATAGAATTACCGGAAGGCTTCTTCTCATTCCTTTATGACACATTGACTGTAACTGCAACTCCAAAGTCTGATGATGCCAAGTATGTATGGAGCAGCGACAATGAAGAGATAGCATCTGTAACAGATGGAGTGGTGGCTATTAAAAATGGAAATGGAGAGGTCACTATAAAGGTTGCCTTGGCAGATAATCCTCAGATAAAGGATTCATGTGTATATAACATAACCTACCAGCCAAGCGATAGCTATGATGAAGAGTCTGATCTTGATGATGAAACGGAAGGAGGTGGTAGTGTGGTTATAGAAGAACCGTTAAACACTCACGGAAAAGTTGATTTAGGATATGCCATATATGATGGCCCAAGAAAGAATGGCAAACCAAACGGAATGGGAGGAACCGTAACATTCAAAAGGGCATACTCCATAGATCTTAAAAAAGCGCCTGCAGAGTATGTAGATGTCTATAAGGGAGACAAGATTGTGAATGCAAAGTTTATAGACGGCAGGTTAGTACAGGGCGAGATTCATTTTACAGACGGAACCCGTAGATGGATTAATATCTGATGGACAAAGTGAAATTATACTCATGCATGTTACTCTGTATTGCAACAGCAATGTGGAGTGGCTTGCATGCGCATAATGACTATAAGACAGACTTGCTGAATAAGATCTCTGTCTGCATGAAAATGCATGATACCATTGTAAGTATGCCAAACGGTGAATATTACGGCAAATTGAAATATGGCAATAAACCTCTTACCGTAATCATAGACAACGGTGTTGTAGAGCATATAGGTTATATGATTTTTACAAAGTGTCAGAGAGATGGTTTGAGGTCTCCTGTGTGCAATTTTGTGGAAAGGTACCTTTTAGAGTCATCTTTACCACTCAAAAAAGAAAAAAATATAAATACACAGATGCACGAGGATGATGTTCGTTTCAATATTGGAAAAATGGCAGATCTGTATCGTTTGATGCAGGATACCTCCAATGCCATTAGCGTAAAGTTGTTGGATGGCAGAAGGTATGAGCTAAAGTGGTATAATTTGACCGGTGTTGTGTGTTCGCTTGACTTCCCGGTTGACTACAGTCTCTTGAATGGAAGTGAAATGCTTGAAAATGAGAGACGTTTAGAAGAGTTTCTTTTGCATCCCGTGAATAATTTGAGTAAAAAGGACAGTTTGGAGATTAAGAGGGATTACTTGTTGGCAACATGGCAAAGCAACTATTTTATTCTTCCGGGAAAATCCTATTATACAGATGCGCTTACATCAAACAGGTATTACGAAAAAGATGATTCGAGAGGAAGCTACAGATTGGTATACAGTACAAAATATCCTCAGGAGAGTATAGCTAATCTACTTACAACGGCAGAGATAGAGAATAATTTTTTGCTTGATGTGAAATTCGTGAAATATGGTGGAGCAAGCAGTGGGATATCTGTGCCTTTGAACAGCTTGGTGCAATACTGTATTAAGAGTGGATGTGAGCCGTTTTTTGGTATAATCTCGTATGATGGCAATATCGCCGAGTGTGAGGTGATAATGAGAAATGAGGCTATGGGGTATAACCATATTATGAAGGTAACCTTTGACGTTTCGCTTCTTGAGTCAAGAGAGGGCTCAATAAAAGCCAGATTAAACAGTTATGTTCCATCTGGTAATATAAAGTTTTTGTTTGAAGAATTAAATAAGTGATTTACAGTATGATAAGGAAAATTTTTTTACTTGTTATTGGACTTGTCGTATCAATTACGCTTTGTGCGCAGCAGTCCGATTCCAAAAAGATTAACTCTATAAAACGGAATCCATCTTATCTGTACGCAGAGGCTACAATGGATACAGAGGCGGAGGCGTTTAATACAGCTAAGGAGGCGCTCATGGCGTATATTCAGGAGTATATAGATAGTAAAAAATCTTTGAGTAATGCTAACAACGTTATTGTAAAAGATATTGCAAACAGGTGTGAGAAGATGCAGATGATGAGAGGTGATATGTACAGGGTATTGGTATATGTAAAGAAGAATGATATTATACCTGCAGACAATAGTGAAACAATAGATCGTTCAAATACAGCCGTTGTTAAGGATACAACTGTTGCTGTTAAAGCAGATACTACAGAATTGAAGCAGGTGGATACGATGGCTGTTAACACTGTTGCTGTGGACGATGGCCTGCCAACGGTAGATGAAATTAATAATAAGCCTAACGTATTTGGGAACGGTAGTGAGGCGAAAGAGGTTGTTGAACATAATTTGGTGGAGACAGCTGCAAAGTTGGAAATAGCATGGCAGCAACGGGTAATAGATGAATTGCTTGAGGCTTCTTCTTTGACAGAGGCTAAAGCAATGCTTAACAGATTTAAAGCAGAATTCAAGGTAAAACGGTATGGAAGTTACAACGAGTGTAGGAATGTAGGCGAGTCTTTTTGGCTGATAGTTGAGAACGGCGGCCCTGTAAAGGCTATTTTAGGACCGGGTGCAGATGAGAGAACAAATTTTAAGACTATGATAAAGGACAGACTCGGAAATTATTCCGGTTATGATGCTATATGGTTTACACTTGCTAAATAAATTGATGACATGAAGAAATTATTGATTTTTATCTTATTGATTGGTGGCGTTTTAAGATTATCTGCCCAAGATAATGTTACTTTTGAGTTCTCGGACGGAATAGATAATCTTTCTCTTAAAAGCAAGATGGAGAGACAGGTAGCAACATTGCTCACAGCAATCAACAGCGCAGAAAGTACAAATGGTAATATAAATTATAGAGGGATTGATATAGATAATCTTGCTACTCAAAGTATAGGTATGCTTTGGAACAATACCCACTTCCGTACGGTAGATGATGATATTGTTGAACATTGTTTGCAGCTTAGGCGTGGAAACGGTTCTTTAAAGGGATACCAGGTGAGAAATATTGCTATTGAGATGAAGCCTGTAAGCAGCGCGTACAGTGATGACCTTAATCAGGAGGTATGTATTGATTTTGATACGAATGGTAAGATTACAGACTTTAATATTACAATGGGTATAAGGCAGTATTCGAGACTTATGAAGGAGGGGATAGATTTGGATGATATGGATAAGCGGATGCAGATCATTCATTATGTAGAGCAGTTCAGAACGGCTTACAACCAGAAAGATATTAAGTTTATGGAGAATATCTTTAGTGATGATGCGCTCATAATAACAGGCAAGGTAACAAGACGTGTTCCTTCTGAGGTTGGATTCAGTACCCCAAAAGTTGAATACAATGTACAGGGAAAGCAGCAGTATCTCTCGAATCTTAGGGCTGTGTTTGCCAAACAGGGATATATTAATGTAAAGTTCGATGACATAAGGGTTAAAAGACATGGAGCAAAACCTAATTATTATGGAGTTACACTAATTCAGAGATGGAACTCGTCTACATACAGCGATAAGGGTATTGTATTTTTGGTGTGGGATTTTACAGATGAGGATGCTCCAAAGATTCATGTAAGGACATGGCAACCTACAGAGGTGGATGACAGCGATATATTTACTCTAAAGGATTTCAAACTGCCATAGTTATGAGGCTGAATATGAAAAAAATTGTTTTGTATGCTGTTTTGTCTTTCATCTCATTAAACCTTTTTTCTCAAGAGCTTAAGGTAAAGGAGTTTTATAAGGATGATAGTGCCATAGATGCCATAAAGTTTCAGGTAAAGGATGCAAATGGAGATCCAACTGCACTTATTAAGATTGGATTGGCCATTGGTGATGTAATTTTTGAAGGTGATATACTAAAGAATGAGTATAAAGGCGGTGAGTACTGGGTATATATGGTGGATGGTGCCAATTGGCTAAACATTAAGACCAAGAGGTACCTGCCGTTAAGATATGAGTTTGAACCTGTGGCTGCTAACTGCACATATATAATGCAGATAGAGAAACCCATGGTTGCGTATGACGGCCCTACAGGAACGGTTGTCATTTCCGGTAATGTCAAGAATGCCGATATATATATAGACGGGGAGAAGATGAGCAGTATTGTACCGTATGAATATGTTGGCCCGGAGGGGGAACATATAGTGGAACTTAAGGCCGCCGGATATAATGTGGAACGTAGTAAGATAAATGTGGAGCTAAATAAGAAATTAAACCATTATGTTACTATGCACAACGAAGGTACATTTTCCCTAAACGGAATATCATACGAGATGGTTAGGGTTGAAGGGGGGACTTTCTTTATGGGTTCTTCATCTGATAACAATAAAAAGAACACTTTCAGTTATGAGAAGCCGGTTCATGAGGTTACCCTTAGAAGTTTCTCAATTGGAAAAACAGAGGTTACACAGGCTCTCTGGGTTGAGGTAATGGGCAGTAATCCATCTATACATGTTGGCGAAAATCTGCCGGTTGAGAATGTTACTTGGAAAGATTGCATGGAGTTTATAACCAAGCTTAATGAGAGGACAGGATTACACTTTAGGTTGCCTACTGAGGCCGAATGGGAGTATGCAGCCAGAGGCAGGGGAATGAGTGATGCAGATGGGTATGCCGGCAATGGTTCGCTATCTAAGGTTGCTCATATAGGTCCATTCACAATTGGTGTAGGTCTTAAGCAGGCCAATCAATTAGGCCTGCATGACATGAGTGGAAATGTAGCCGAGTGGTGCTCAGACTGGCTTGGAAAATATACAGCTGCCAAGGTTGTAAATCCCACCGGTGCTACCATGGGGGTAAGAAAAGTGGTACGCGGCGGTGCATGCAACAATGAAGAGTGGTTTTTGAGAACGGCTTACAGAGGTAGTGAAAAACCAAGTGAATCTTCACCATTTATAGGGCTAAGGTTAGCGCAAGATATATAAATTATAATTTAAAAACTTTTTATTATGAGAAAAACTATTATTTCAATGTTTATGATGCTTTTTGCTGCATCAATGTTATTTGCGCAAAGCAGTGAAAAGACGAATGTGTGTGTTGATCAGTTTACATATAATACCAATATAGGAACTAACTGGGTAGAACATCTAAGAAACTGTATCATAGAGGGCCTCACACAGCAAAGAAGACTTAATATGATAGATATTAAAACTTTTGGTGAGCTTCCGTCTGCAGAGAATGACAAATTTGCAAAACTTTATGAGGGTGGAGTTGAAATAGTCATTAAGGGACATTTTACATCATTGGATGTTAAAAGTGTTACAAAAGATGGTAAAGTTAAATATGAGACAGAGATAAATTATACACTTAAAGTAGTTGATGCGCAGTCCGGCCAGATTACTGCCACTCAAAATTTTAAACATTATGGTTCTGCTGAGACCAAAGAAAAGTCTATTACAGGTTCATTCACTCTGTCTGCAGATGATATGAAAAGATTTGTTAACCAAAACTTTAAAATTACCGGCATTGTAAAGACCTTGGATCAGGTAGACAATAAGAAGGGAGCAAAGACTCTATATATTACTGCCGGTAGCAATGCGGGTGTTGAGAGCGGCCAGCCTTTTGAAGTTTTCCAGGAGGTAGAGATGGCAGGTGAGATGATTAGCAAAAAGATAGGAGAAATAAAGGTTAAAGATGTTTTAAGTGGAACTCTTTCTCTTTGCAATGTTGCCAAAGGTGGTAAAGAGATTCAAAAGGCTTTTGAAAGCGGTGTAAAACTAACTGTAGTGTCAAGACCACAAAAGGAGATTATTGAATTTTTTGGTTTATAGAGAAATTTATGTTGAGTAGAATTATATTATTGATAATATCTATTTCTTTTGCATATTCAGCATCGGCTCAGCGGTATGAGGGCTCTGCTGAGCTGATGGAGATAAATGAGCAAACAGCTATCTTTAAGGTTGAAAGCTATGCAGATAAGAAAGATGATGTTATAGAGGTTGCAAAAAAGACCCTTATATACAAACTTCTTTACGAAGGCGTTGAGGATTTTTATGATGGTAAGATATTAAAGGAGACAGACAGAAGCCAATATTATCTTGATAATTTATTTAAGGGTGGTAATAAGGCACCATACAATGCATTCATAGATGGGGCGCAATTAGAGGGGGATGTAGAGAATCTGCCTTCAGGCAGTTTTAAAGGGTTTGTTAATGTTGTTCTAAAGTACCCATTTCTTTTTAGTACATTAAGAACCAATAAAATAATGATAGATCCAACTGAAAAGGAGACAGAGTCTGCACCTGTAAAGAAAAAGACCTTTGATATTAAGAGATAGAATTAATGACTTAAAAACTACAATTTTAAGTTCTAAAAGCGTGTCGTTGTTGCCAACGGTGCGCTTTTTTACTTTTTCCCCCACAATGTATTGTCATTACAGATTTTCCTGCCATTTAATAGCTGAATCCAAAATGCCAAAGCGGTATCGTATTGCCAAAAGCAAATTCTATATCATCTTTAACTATAAAAGCATTAGGAATTCCTTCTATCTGCTTTTTCCCTTTCTTACGTCCCCCTACCTCAAACGTATAGCCATCAATCATAAAATCTGAAACGGAAGAGGTGATTACATCATAATTAACTCGCATCTGATTGAAAAAGAATGTCTCCCTAATATTCCCAATTTCGGCTTTATCCCCTCCGAGAGCATATATAAGATTTGTGTTATCTAAATAGATCTTATCAACTTTGCCTAAACCTCGTATTCCACCTGTATCATCTCTGAGCTGCGCTATAAGTCCTGCCTCCTCAATATAGACGCAGTAGTCTGCTACACTGTTCCTACTCACCCCTAATGCGGTGGCTATGCTGCTAATATTAGGCTTGAATGGGACGCTTTTAGCTATAATAGCCAACAACTGTTTAAGTTTCCGTCCGGTAGAGACATTCATGCCTGCATATTGTGGAATATCGGATTCTACAGAGAGGTTTACAATCTGCTGAATGTGTATGTTTTGATTCTCCGGTGAAAATGGGTAATAACCCTGTTTGAGATAGTCTGAAAAAAACTTGAGAGGATGAAAATGTTGAGGAATCTCCAATTTATGTTGCAGGAGATCATCCAATCTATATACGGGAAACTTTATGTTATGAAACAACAGCAGGTACTCACGGAATGATAATCCCTGCATGTGGTACATGACAGCCCTACGGCTTAAATCAGCAGCCCCTTTATTGATATCAAGCACGGATGAACCTGTGAATACAACTTGTAGTTCGGGATGATAGTCGTACATAAGTTTCAGTTCCTTTGACCAATCTTTGTAACGATGAATCTCATCTATAAAAAGATGTTTACCACCATGCTTTACAAAGTCGTCAGCAAGATCTAATAAGCGATGGTCAGCAAAGAAAAAATCTTCGGCCGTAACATACAGTGAGGTATCCTGTGGAAGGTTCTCCTTTATGTATTGCAAGACAAGTGTTGTCTTACCTACACCGCGCGGCCCTGTAAGTCCAATCATCCGGCTGCTCCAATTGATGCGATCATACATATAGCGGTGAAACCGTGTATCGGTTTCTAATAATAGTTTATTGTGTCTGTCGCGTAATTGATTCATTGTCAAAATATTTTCTGCAAAAATATAAAATGCTCATAGATTAAGCAAAATTATATATAAAATTGCTTAATTAGAGAGCAAACTACGCGAAAAAATAATTTATGAATATTAAAAAACAGACAGCCGTTGCCGTACTACTTCATACAACAGTACACCGGCGGAGACAGAGACATTGAGCGAATCCATTTCGCCTAACATTGGGATCTTTATATGGGCGTCTGCCACATTGCGCCAGAACGGTGTAAGCCCTTTGGCTTCGCTACCCATAACTATTGCAGTTCCCTGCCTGAAATTTGTATCATAGTACCACTTTGAGTCCTGTAGTTGGGCCGTAAAAATCTTTATATCATGCTCCTTGAGCCACCGGAGCGCCTCATCGTTGGAACAAGTAGCAACCTGTACGGTAAAGAATGAACCAAGACCGGCTCTAATAAGGTTTGGATTGTAAAGGTCTGTTAGTGGGTCACACACCAATACTGCATCAACACCACAGGCATCTGCCGTGCGCAAAAGAGCTCCAAGGTTACCCGGCTTCTCAACACTCTCTATTACTAAAACAAACGGAGACTTTCCTGTACGCCCCTTTAGAACAACATCCTGCAAAGAAAAGCTTCTCTGCTCAACAACCGCCACTGCACCCTCTGTACTCTCTCTATACGCAATTTTGGCATATACGTGCGGAGCACAAAGAAATACAGGAATTCCGTTGCAAACAGCAGATAATTCACGAGGAAGCAGCGAGATAAAATCTTGGAAACTATGATAGATGTTGCTGTTAAGGAACAGGCTGTCTATTTTATAGCCGTTATTGAGGCAGGCTGTAATCTCCCGTATCCCCTCTGCTATAAAAAGATGCTGCTCCCTTCTGGCCTTTGATTTTTCCAAAAGGGAGACAACATTCTTGATCTTTGGATTTTGTGCCGATGTTATCTCAAAAACGTTCATTAAACGTAGCGGTTCAAATAATAGTATTTTATCTTATCAAATAACACCGATGTCTTATTTCTCCTGCCCGGCCTCTTTGTCATGCTTGGCAGAGGCTTTCACCTCCGGGCGCATCTGAGGGAAGAACAACACATCTTGAATGGTGTTCTTGTTGGTCATGAACATGGTAAGCCTGTCTATTCCAATGCCCATACCGGATGTTGGCGGCATACCGTACTCCAATGCGCGTATGAAATCCATATCTATGAACATTGCCTCATCGTCCCCTTTGTCCTTAAGTTTTAGCTGCTCCTGGAAACGCTCCAACTGGTCTATTGGGTCGTTAAGCTCAGAGTACGCATTACATAGCTCTTTTCCGCAAACGAACAGCTCAAAGCGCTCTGTAAGATTAGGGTTACTCCTGTGACGTTTTGTAAGCGGAGACATAGATACAGGGTAGTCTGTGATGAATGTAGGCTGTACCAAATGTTTCTCGCAATACTCTCCAAAGATTGCATCTATAAGTTTGCCTGCTCCAAATGACGGGGCTATCTCAACATTCAGCTTTTTGCAGGTTGCCCTCAATTGCTCCTCATCCATTCCGGCAACATCTACCCCTGCATACTCCTTAATGGCCTCAAGCATAGGAAGTCTGCGGAAAGGCTGTCCGTAGTCGACCTCAACATCGCCAACCATAGCTTTTGTAGAACCGTTTACGGCAATGCAGACTGTCTTAAGCATCTCCTCCACAAAATCCATCATCCAGTTGTAGTCCTTGTAGGCTACGTATATCTCCATAACGGTAAACTCCGGGTTATGGGTGCGGTCCATTCCCTCATTCCTAAAGTCCTTGCCAAACTCGTAAACGCCTTTGTATCCGCCAACTATAAGTCTCTTAAGATACAGCTCGTTGGCTATACGCAGATAAAGCGGAATATCCAATGTATTGTGGTGCGTTATGAACGGTCTTGCAGTTGCTCCACCCGGAATTGACTGAAGGATAGGTGTTTCAACCTCAAGATAACCTTTATCGTCAAAGAAACGACGCATTGTAGAGATAATTTTTGCTCTCTTTACAAACGTGTCTCTAACGCTTGGATTAACTATAAGGTCTACATAACGCTGCCTGTATCTTAGCTCTGTATCTGCAAAAGCATCGAACACCTCTCCGTCTTTCTCCTTAACTATAGGAAGCACCCTCAAAGATTTGCTCAATACCGTAAGTTCTTTTGCATGAACAGATTTCTGTCCTGTCTGGGTAACAAAGGCATAACCCTTTATTCCAATGATATCTCCAATGTCCAAAAGTTTCTTGAACACAGTGTTGTACATTGTCTTGTCCTCGCCCGGGCAGATCTCGTCCCTCTTTACATAAACCTGAATCCTGCCTGTATCGTCCATCAGCTCAATAAATGCAGCAGCACCCATAATCCTGCGGCTCATTATCCTGCCGGCAATACAGACATCCTCAAACCCCGGCTTCTCCGGCTCATAATCCTCCCTTATCTCTCTTGTTGTTCTATTAATTGGATAGAGCGGAGCGGGATAAGGCTCAATTCCAAGCTCTCTCATCTGAGCAAGCGCCTTTCTTCTGTTCTGTTCCTGTTCGTTTAAATTCAATTCCATATCTTGTCTCTTTTTATTCACATAATTTGTCGGGAAGCGAAATATTACCCACAAAGTTGCAAAATTACACATTTTATTTTTTGCTACTGATATATTTTCGTCAAAAAAATCAAAATTATAGTTACCTTTGCGCGTTATGCAAGTGAACAACGTAGACAGAAAGTGGATAGTTAAAGAGCCCGGCAATCCTGCAACGGTTAGGAAATTGGCGCAGGAGCTTAGCGTAGATCCCGTGTTGGCCAACCTTTTGGTGCAGCGCGGCATCTGCAGTTACGAGCAGGCAAGAGTCTTCTTCCGCCCGGACCTGTCTATGTTGCACGACCCTTTCCTTATGAAGGATATGGAGAAAGCCGTGGCACGCGTGCGCAAGGCCATAGAGACCAAAGAGAAGATAATGGTTTACGGCGATTACGATGTAGACGGCACAACAGCGGTTGCACTTGTATACTCTTTCTTGCGCGAGATAGATCCGAATGTTGAGTATTATATTCCCGACAGATATGATGAGGGGTACGGCGTTTCATATAAAGGGATAGATTGGGCGGCCGATAACGGCTATAGCTTGATAATCACCTTAGACTGTGGAATAAAGGCAGTTGAGAAGGTGCAGTACGCTGCGGAAAAGGGGATAGATTTTATTATATGTGATCATCATCTTCCCGACGAAGAACTTCCGGCCGCTGTGGCCATCTTGGATCCAAAACAGAGCGACTGTTTTTATCCGTTTGATGATTTGTCGGGATGCGGAGTAGGATTCAAACTTGTTCAGGCATATTCTCTCAGATATGGAATCCCATTTGATGAGATAAAGAGCCTGTTGGATTTAGTTGCGGTTAGTATCGCTGCAGATTTGGTCTCTGTTACCGGAGAGAACAGGGTGCTTGCCCATTTCGGACTTCAGCAGATAAACGAGTCTCCGCGTAACGGCCTGCTCTCAATGATTAAATTGGCGGGGTTGGAGAAGCATAGGATTACCATAGATGATATAGTCTTTAAGATTGGTCCAAGAATTAATGCTGCAGGAAGGATGGAGAGCGGAAGAACGGCCGTTGATCTGCTTACATCCAGAAACGAGGCTGATGCAGCAAAGATTGGTGCAACGATCAATGCTCACAACAATGAACGTAAGAATGTAGACAGGGAGATAACATACGAGGCTCTTAGGATGGTGCGTGAAGAACCAGGTTTTGATGAGAAGAGCTCTACTGTTGTATATAATTCGCAGTGGCATAAGGGGGTAGTTGGAATTGTGGCCAGCCGTTTGGTTGAGGCATACTACAAGCCCACAATTGTTCTTACCAATTCCAATGGGTTTGTTACAGGTTCTGCGCGAAGTGTTCCCGGATTTGACCTGTATGAGGCAATAGAGGAGTGCTCAGACCTTTTGGAAAACTTTGGAGGCCATATATATGCGGCAGGCCTTACCTTAAGGGAGGAGAACCTTAAGGCGTTTGAGGAGAAGTTCGAAGCCATAGTAAAGGCCAAGATCAACAAAAAGATACTCACCCCAATTGTAAACATAGATTCATATTTAGAATTCAAGCAGATAACGCCAAAATTCTTTAGGATATTAAAGCAGTTCCAGCCTTTTGGACCCGGGAATCTCTCTCCTGTCTTTTTAACAGAAAATGTCTATGACAACGGTAACGGACGCAAGGTTGGCAGTGACAACGGTCATCTGAAACTTGAACTTATTCAGGAGGATGAGCCTTACAGACATATCTCTGCCATAGCATTTAACAAATCTGAACATTTTGAGCACATGCAGGCAGGCAACCCTGTTGATATCTGTTACTCCATAGCGGAAAACTACTACAGGGGAATTGCCAATATTCAGCTAAGGATAAAGGATATACGCGAAAAAGATGCGCTGTTTCCGGATTAGGGATGTTGAATCCTGCATTTAATTATCCTCTTATTGTGTCTTTATTATAAAAATGCTCAATCTATGAGCATTTTTGTATTAGCTATCAAGTGTATTTGTATTGTGGTGACCTTTCCCTAATTTTAAGGAATGGCAACTTGTTTTTTGAAGGTTACTAAGCTAAAACAGCTTTGCAAGCTTGGCAGTGAGTTGAGGAATGTTAAGGGTTGAACTGCAGAGTTCCATCTGTGAGACCTCTTTGTAGCGGTTCTCGCGTTTGGTAATCAGCTCCTCTATAAAAGCCATGAGCTCATCCCCCTGTTTACCCTGCAATACAGGCCTTTTGGCGTTGTTTTTTGATAATCTTCTATACAATGCCTCTTTGCTCGCGGTGAGATATACGCAGAATGTCTTCTCCTTTATGAGTTTTGCCGTTGGAGCATACGTTGGAGCACCGCCGCCTAACGAGAGAACAAGATTGCTATGTTCAGAATGGCAGTCTGCATACTCCGGAACAGCCTCTGCACACTCCGTAACTGTACATTTGGAAACGACGCTACAGCCGGAATATATCTTTAGAATCTCCTCCAAGGCACTTTTCTCCTCCTCCCTGAATGCAGCCTCTCCGTTCAAAGCAAAAAACTCCTTAACGGACATTCCAACCCTCTTCTCAATATACTCGTCCAAATCTATATAATCCGAATATACAAACGCAGCAAGATTACGCCCTACCGTACTCTTGCCGCACCCCATAAACCCGCATAAAGACAATATCATATCCTTTTAATACAGATTATTTTAAAATAGGGTTGGATTATCATCATCACCCCCAAACTCAACAACACTCCCCGGCTCAAACCCTTTGGTACCATCGTCCCCGGCCGTACCCTCACTCTCAACAACTTGAGGCTGTTCATCACTCTCCTTAACCAACGGCTCCCCAAACTTAACCTCCGCCACCTCGTATGTAGTCAGTCTCTTCCCTTTTGCCTTATAACTCTTCTTCCCGATAAATTCCTCTCCGTCAACAAACTCATCCTCCCGTTTTGCATTCTTCCCTCCGAATTTAATAAGAACAGACGGGTATTTGCAGTCGCTTATCTCAACAAGATAAGAACCCTCTGCATCCGAGATAAACGGTACAGGTACATTGTCATTAGGCTCAAAAGAGAACCTCTTTAGGTAGAAACACTTGGACTCGTTGTCAAAATAGATTGCACTCCATGTCTTCTCAGTGTCTAACTTCTCAATCCTTAAAATATCCTCCTGATACCTGTTGCTCAAATCAAAGTTGGTTGTGTAGAACGTTCCATTCTTGCAGATAACCAATATGCGGTCATTTGTATGGAACTCTCCAAGAAATTCACCTCTCTGATCCTCGTTAAGCCTGTTTATATCGGTATCAAACCATATAGGCTTGCCACCCAACGTACTTACACCTTTAGACTTAAGCGTAATCTTATGTATAGGGTTCTTGGACAGTACATTACCCATTGAGTTCCTTCCCTTAATGGCAAGCGATGCAAAATCAAACTCAAACAGCAGCTTCTTTAATTTTGCCTTGGGCTTTAAGAACACCTTAAGCACCTCTGCCTCTGCATTAGGGTTTGCGGAGAACCACATAACAACAGAATCGGGCTTTCCCTGCGTAAGATCATACTCCTTGTCTCTTGTCATCCCCGTAGCTGCAAATCTCTTTACATAAAATTTTCCGCTTGAACCGTCCAACGAGATCTTGCCGTCTCTGTAAACAACGTTGTAGATAGTGCGCTCGTCATTTTTGGTGTACACACCGGCGTAGATTATGTTTTTACCAACGAATGCCTTACCCGTAACCTTGGTGACAATGTATTTTCCATTCTTAAAGAAGACTATAATGTCGTCAATATCCGAACAATCACATACATACTCCGCATTGTCATCCTTCTTAAGATCCATCCCAACAAAACCCTCCGCACGGTTAATGTACAGTTTGGCGTTGTTGACAGCCACCTTGGTAGCCTCTATTGTCTCAAAATTGGAGATCTCCGTAAGCCTTGGATATCTGCTGCCGTACTTCTCCTTAAGCCTTAAGAAATAAGCTATTGTATAGTCTGTAAGATGGGCAATATTGTAGTTGACCTCGTTCATCTCATCCTCCAAACCCTTAATCTTCTCCTCCAACACCTTTGCATCAAACTTTGAGATCTTCCTCACAGGTTTCTCAACCAATTTTACAATATCCTCCATAAGGATAGGTCTCTTTAGAAGGTTCTGATACTCAAGCATCTCATCAAATACCTGCTGCAACTGGTCCTCCCAGCTCTTAGCCTCCTGCTCCAAAATCCTGTATTTCTTATTTTCAAAGAACAGCTTCTCCAAGGAGAGATAGTGCCAACTGTCATTTAGTTCATCCAATCTTATCTCAAGCTCCCTGCGCAGCAGATATTTTGTGTGGTCTACGGAGAATCGCAAAATATCATCCACCCCCACAAAGTGAGGATGCTTGTCCATAATCACACATGAGTTTGGAGAGATGTTCACCTCACAGTCTGTAAAGGCATACAGGGCATCGATTGTTTTGTCGGGAGAAATATCATTGGCCAAATGAATTACAATCTCCGCTGTGGCGGCTGTATTGTCGTCTACCTTCTTTATCTTAATCTTCCCTTTTTCATTGGCCTTTACAATTGTGTCTATTAGCGTAGTAGTATTCTTTCCATAAGGTATCTCTGTGATTACCAATGTCTTTTTGTCTGTCTTGGCAATCCTAGCCCTTACCTTGAGCACACCTCCGCGCAGACCTCTGTTGTATTTGGAGCAATCTATAAGCCCGCCTGTAGGAAAATCGGGGTAAAGCTCAAAACTCTCCCCCTTAAGATAAGATACAGAGGCATCTATGAGCTCGTTAAAGTTGTGTGGCAGGATCTTGGAGGCCAACCCAACCGCAATACCCTCAACACCTTGCGCAAGCAGCAAAGGAAACTTTACAGGAAGATTCACCGGCTCAAGGTTACGACCGTCGTACGAGTTCATCCACTCTGTGGTCTTTGGATTAAAAGCTACATCCAAGGCAAATTTGCTCAGCCGAGCCTCAATGTAACGCGGCGCAGCAGCCCCGTCTCCTGTAAGAATATTTCCCCAGTTTCCCTGGCAATCTATAAGCAGATCCTTCTGGCCCAACTGCACAAGAGCATCACCAATAGAGGCATCTCCATGAGGATGGTACATCATTGTCTGTCCAATAATATTGGCAACCTTGTTGTATCGGCCATCGTCTATATTCTTCATTGCATGCAGAATACGCCTTTGAACAGGTTTAAGTCCGTCTGTAATGTGTGGAACGGCCCTCTCCAAAATAACATACGAGGCATAATCCAAGAACCACTCCTTGAACATTCCTGTAAGACGGTATTTGTTCTCACCCTCAAGAATAAGTTTCCTGTATTTGCCAACATTGGTATCCTGCTCGCCCTCCTCAACCGGTACCTCTTTTTCCAACTCCATCTCCTCTGTATTCGAGCCGTTTACACTATCTGAACTGTTGCTCTGTCCATCTCCTTCAAAAATATCTGTAGAATCGTTAGGTATATCTTTTCTGCTCATGTGAAAGTATTTTCTATAGCTGCAAAGATAACGAATTAAGATTTTTTTTCGGCCGTTTTTAATATTTTTCTTCCCGACAACGAGCCACTCGGATGGATTCCTTGTAGGGAAGAGTTGGCACATAAATCAATTATTTCCATACTCTATCTTTCCAAAGTAACGTGATATTCAGACCAATTATCATTTTCACTCAAGTGGTGGAATCCGCGGGAACTGTTGTCGGAGATGACGATTCTCGTACCGGTATTGCGCGCGAATGCTCCTGCATGCTCATAAATATAGCTCTCGTATTTTTTCCATTCGTCCTTTTTCATCTTTCTTCTGTCCCAATTGTAGCGTATAATGGGAGCAGGTTTACGTGTCAAGCCGGCGGCCTCAAAGACGAAATTGTTTTCAGTATCCATAGCCTTGAGGATGAGTCCGGGGGTTCCTCCCAACTTCCATGGACCATATGGCAATGGAATCATGTCTGTGTAGTACACTTTCCATACTCTGCCACCATGCGTGCAGATGGCAGCACTACAGAGGTATCCCATAACTGTGAGTGTATCATTGGATCTGTATTGCCATGAGATGCTTGGAGTATGCTCGGTATATTCAATTACCTGAGTGGTGAATGGAAGACGGTTTGTCTCTGTGAGGGTGCTGTCTTTGTAACTTAATAGAAGGTCAAAGCCAATTAGTGTTGTTGCGTACCCGGCGGAGAAATACATGTTATCCTTTATGGACTTGGTGTTCTTTATGTCGGCTTCGCGCAAGTTCCTGCTGAAAAAAGCGTTGTATACACGTCCCATTTGGAGGTCCATGAGATCCTCAGAACTCATGGATTTGTCTGTTTCCGAGTTACGGTAGCGAAGACTGTATGTAACTGTGAGGTATGCAGAGTCTAAAGTTTCGTATTTATCTGTATTCTGCCAGATAAATGATAGTTGTGGTGTATCCATGGCATAGCTCATGGTAACCTGAGCGTGTGCGCTCAATTCACTTATTATTAGAATTAAAGCTGTAATGAGTCTATATCTGAATTTCATAGGACTTTAAATTAAAAAATGTTATATAATCTTGATTCGTAATCCGAGCATTAGTGTTCTTCCTCGGAGTCGTTGCTCGCTGTAATAGCGAGTAATGCCGTTATCGATTACGCGTTGAAAAGTATCGTTGTCCAAGAGGTTAGAACATCTTATGAATATAAATGCGTGTTTATAGTCATACTCAAGGGTGCAGTCGAGGAATACATTGTGGCGTCTGTTTGTGTGGTAATTGTTGAAGTAGTACTGTATGGAAGGGGCTATGTGGAGCTGACTTAACGGCCATATGCCTAAAGATGAGGTACTGGCGAAAGTGTGGTATGTAAAATCGCTCACTTTCCCATCTGGATATGGTTTTGATATGGTATAGCCGTTTTCGGTTTTAAAGGATATCCATTTAGTGAATGATGCAGAGTACGAGATGGTGGCAAACAGATAGTCACTGCGTACCTTGTGCATAGCGTTCCCAATGTAGTAGCTACTCTTGGTTGTGCCAATGTTAAGAGATTCACTGAGCTTGGAATTCCATAGGAAGAACCCTTTAGATGCGGTATGGGAGAGCTGCCATGTGTGCTGTCCTGTAGATGCCGGTAAGGTAAAGTAGTTTATGACATTGCCCGTGAAACTATAACTTGTGCTATTATTATTGCGGGAATAGGCGTAAATCAGTGCTAAGTTGCTAAATAACATGTTAAGTATATCGGTATAGGTCATAGAGAAGGAGGTGCGGACAGAACGATTCATGGCTGTTTCAACTCGGTGAATATTGGATATGGTGGTACGGTAGTTAATGTAGTGTTTCTGTATGATGAGAGAGAGTGCTTGAGGCAAACTTTCACCGCATACCATAGAGAGGTCAAAGGCGAGACGAGATGATGGCTTGTAGTTGAGGTTGGAGTAGAGCTTAGTGGATAGCAAAGGTTTTTTGTAGCGCCAATCGTCATTGGCAGAGTGATAGTATATGACTCCAACAGGTACAGAGGCTGTCCACTGGAACTTGTTGTAATGTAAATACAACTTGGGGCTTGCATGGACTCCTATTTGAAAGATCTGCTGGATGCCGGAATCGTTGTCTTTTGTCGTATTTAACGTTACTGCGGACCTTTGCCAGCCGGCATCAAATCCGGTATTAATGTTGAACATCACGTGTGGAACGGTCATGGCAAGTACTGATGCAGAGCCGTCCGTGTGAAAAGCCTGTTGTCGGATCGTCTGAGAAAGGAACTGATCACGAAAGTGAAATGTTCCACTTTTATCTTTGTAGGAGAGATGCCAATTTAACTCAGACACCGCACCGTTTTTTTTCTTGAAATTGGCGGTGAGCGTGTTGTCAGCTAAGAAGCTGTGTCCAAATAGCTGTTGGGCAATGGTACTGTTGATTAGTCCGGATGATTTGGGTATGGTAGCGTTTACAGTAAGGATGTTTTTGATGTATGCCTTATCACCGTTGAGCTTGTAGACAAGGTTGCCCCCAATGTAATGCTGCCTGACAGAGGCGTGGTTGGATTCGTTGATGGTTCGCCTCGAGGAGCTGTCAGTTAGGTATGTTGTGACGTTGGTTGCGTCACGTGTCTCTTTATCATAGAGATAGTTTATATTGAAATAATATTTTTGTCATCACAAAGTTTGTGAAGTTGGTTGACTGAGGTACAGTATGAGTTGTTCCGGTAAGAGTATGTGTCTGCAATGGGCGACTTTTCGGGAAGAATAAGTTCCGCACCAAGGATTGAGCCGAGAGACGCAGGGACATTTATCTCCTTGCGTAGATCGGTGCCGATATTATTAGTTTTGAGGATTGTGAGATGCTGCATCTCCTGCTTGAAAGTCATAAGACTTGCTGATACGTCACGTGCAAGTCTACTTTGACTGCTTTGACTGCTTTGACTGCCAAGAGCTGCTGAGAGAGAGGAAGCCCACGCCCCCTTACTGGTACTTTTTAGTTTAATATTGATGACCGGAGCATTTCCCATTTTCTTGCCCTGTAGTAACTTGATATCCTGGTGGTTTTCAATGACTTGTACGGAACTGATGTCCTGAGCGCCAATGTTCTTGGTAGCAGTTCCGTAATTACCACCAAGCATGTCAACCCCCTCTATGTAAAAATTCTTAATCCATTGACCATTGTAGATTATCTGCCCGTCGTTTGTGATTTTAATGCCGGGCATTTTCTTAAGAACATCTTCTAAGACAATGTCCTCAGAACTGCGATAGGTGGAGACGTGAAAAGAAATGGTATCTTTGACTTGCTTCATTTTCTTGGCTGTGATCACAACTTCCTTGAGATTTAAGTTGAGAAAAACGGAGTCACGATCCTTATGCACGACTTGCGTATAGCCGTGCACTGATATCAATAGAAATGCTATAAAACAAAATATACGTGTATAAGAAAACATAACTCCGTCTTTTTAAATTAGTTGAGGACACGGCGAGCATTCTCAGCTCCGCAATCAGCACAATCTTTATCTGATGATTCTACTGACTTTACCTCTTTTGTTATTTCTGTGGGACCACCTACGCAAATGCAAGGACAAACTACTCTTGCGTTTGCTCGCCCACCTTTAACAGACAATAACTTGCCTTTCTCTAACATGTCTAATGTTAATGAATTTAATTTACTCATAATCTTAATGTTAATGGTTGCTAATAATCATATTACATCATATTCAAACGGACGATTTGGTGCATAACGTCTGTTTATGAAAATGAAATTCTACTACCTGCTACATTAGAATCAAATTCGGTACGTGGCAAAATGGAACTTTAGATCAAAATGGAACTATAAACTTTACCAAGTTTACTCTCTCTACAACAGCCAACAAGTATGTTTGTTCAAATTTTATTTAATATTTTTCTTCCCGACAACGAGCCACTCGGATGGATTCCTTGTAGGGAAGAGTTGGTACATAAATCAAGATTATGGCAGATTCCGTATAAGACAGTCTATTATATTTTGTTCCCTAAGGAGGTCTTCTATGTAAGTTGGTTGCTAAAAAACTGCAAAGATGGCTAGTGTTCTTTCCTGTATTCCATTGGTGAGACACCGGTTTGTTTGCGGAAGAAGCGACAGAAGTAAGAGGTGTCCTCATAATGGAGAAGTTGTGAAATCTCCTTGATGGATTGAGTGGTATGAACTATCCGAAACTTGCCAAAAAGTACCATAGGTTGCCAACTTTATCTTTTATTTATTTATAAAAAAGTCGTTCCTTTGTCCCACAGTTTTAGTAAGCGTTAAAAAATAAGTTGGTAAAGATTTAGCAAGAAATATAGAACGAAAAGACAATTAAAGATTACCAAGTTATTTTTTTAAGATTATTTAACGAACAACAAATAACAAATAATAAATGATAAACAACAGTGAAGAATATAGATATGAATCGTGACAAGATAGACTTCAAAGCGGATAAGATTGGATCTTTATTTCGAGCGCTATTTATCCCTACACTCATAGGAATGGTTTTTATGTCGTTGCAGACTGTCATTGATGGCATCTTTGTTGGATGTGGGGTGGGTGCTGATGGCATTGCCGCCGTCAACATTGTGGCACCCTTATGGATGGTTATCACAGGACTTGGATTGATGTTTGGTATCGGTGCCTCGGTGATAGATGGTGTGCACCTTGCCGAAAAGAATGTAAAAGCAGCTCGTATCATCCTCACCCAGTCTTTTGGCGTTGGTTTCTTCATCACCTCCCTGTTTTCGTTACTTTGTCTCTTGTTTCCTACAACTGTTGTATATGCTCTTGGATGCAGCAAGACTTTGGAGAGTTATGCCCTCGACTATCTGTTGTGGCTGTTGCCCGGTATGGTATTTCTCTTTTGGCAATGTGTTGGCATGATGTTGATCCGTTTAGATGGATCGCCCCGTTATGCCATGTCTATACAAGTGTCAAGTGCTGCTGTCAACATTGTGCTTGACTGGATCTTTATTTTTCCTTTGGAAATGGGTGTGAAGGGTGCCGCTATTGCTACTGCCATTGCCTGTGGAGTTGGTGGGCTGATGTCATTAGTGTATTTCATCCTATTTTCCTCTTCCCTAAAGTTCTATCGTCTGAAAATAAGCAGCACCTCTTTTTTTCTTACCTTGCGAAACTTGTGGAATATGGCAAGGATAGGTTCTGCTACCTTCCTTACGGAGATAGCGATGAGCATTACCATCTTGATAGGCAACTATCAGTTTATGGCACTGTTGCATGAGGAGGGCGTAGCTGCATACGCTGTGGTTTGCTATCTCTTTCCCGTCATCTTTTCTGTGAACAATGCCGTGGCACAGGCGGCTCAGCCTATTATCAGTTACAACTACGGAGCCAAACAGAAGGTCCGTGTGTTGCAAACCTTGCGAGTATCATTGATGACAGCGATAACTTGCGGTCTTTGTGTGATGCTGGCCTTAATATTTGCTGATGAGAGGATAGTGGAAATGTTTCTGCGCCCAAATGAAAATGCTTATAAGATAGCAACAGAAGGATTGCCTTGGTTCTCTGCTTGCTCTATATTCTTTGCGCTCAATGTGGCATTTGTTGGGTATTACCAGAGCGTGGCTTGTGCAGGGCGTGCCATGACCTATACCTTGTTGAGAGGAATTGTATTTCCTGTGATTGCATTTGAGTTGTTACCAATGGTAATGGGAACAGTAGGGCTTTGGTTGGCGATACCTGTGGCGGAGGCAGCAACGCTTCTTGTTATTGTGTTGACAAAGAACTCTATAAGGAACTTCTGAAAAACCAGCTGTGTCCATATCCACAAATTATATTTAATGTTACGCTAATCTCAATATTTGATACTTTTCTTCCCGACAAAGTGTCAAACTTCCGTTGCATCCCATCAGAACTGCGAGCGGGTCATTTTTATATATGGGCATATGAATCAGAGACCAAGAACGATACAAGAGCAATTGTGCCGACTTAAAGAAAAAGGCATGGCTTTCAATGATGAACAAAGTGCCATTTCATATTTGTCAAGGATTAGCTATTTTCGCTTGAAGTATTATTGGGTGGATATGTTGGATGTCAATGCCTTTTGTACGTCAATAAATATTAGACCATCCCAATTGGGACAAGAACACTTTGGATGGGGACAATCCTGATGCGTGGATGATTTTTGAAACTGCCGTAACATTATCGCACACCATTCAAGAATATGGTATAAGATATTTTCCAAGAAAACGACCAACATCAATCGCCATAGGGACGATTGGATGCTTTCAGACTTGACTGAACACCAAGGTAAACGTGCCTTTGGTGTAATATCCTGTCTTCTGTATCTGTGCAATGCTATTTGTCCGGATAACACGATCAAACAGGACATAAAGAATCTTTTTGCGTCACACCCAAACATCCCTATTTTTATGATTGGTTTCACAAGAGGATGGGAAGAAAATCAAATTTGGAGATAAGCTTCGCCTAATTAATATAAAATGCCACTGTGGATAAGTTTCATGAGTGCCAATCCTCCTCGAGTAGGAGTAATGTTCTAAGGTTTATAAAATTAGAGCAGAATATATCTTTTTCCTAATTTTAGATTTATCTTTGCAGCTGTAATAGAAGCGTTCTTTGTATATTGCAAAGTTGTGAAAGAAAAAGAATATAGCTTGTTTCTAAATCGTTGGCAGTTACATTATTTGTTGTGTTTTATCTATTGATATTCAATAAATAAAAGATTTGGCTAATACTGTAGACTCTCCAGGTTGAAGAGTTTGTATTGGGAAATTGCAATTCTATAACTACCTTTGCAGGGATTTTTAATATTAAAATGAGAGATAATAATTCAAACAGAGGCGGTAATACCGGTGGTAGAGACCGCAGACCCATCTCAGCCGGGAGAGGCTCAGACGGAAGAACATATCCTTACAGAAGTGATTCGGAGGATGGAGTGTACAACAGCAGTAACGGATTAATGGAGGAGAGACCTTACAACAGAGGTGGAAATCCTTCAAACGGCAGAAAAACAGGATCAGGCGCTAATGACAAAACTAAAGGTAAAAGACCAAGGATTGGTGCTTCTCAGGGACAAAGAAAGTTTAATCAGGGAAATAGGTCAAAACCGTCTAAAAGCAGAAAAAAATCTTATTCCGGTGCGGATTACGAGAACAGAGCTGTCAAAAGAGCGAATGACAAACTGCATGGCAGCAGAATGACGGCACATACCCCTATACCTGTAGAGGAGAAGGAGATGAGGCTTAACAGGTTTATTTCCAATTCCGGCATCTGCTCAAGAAGAGAGGCAGACAACTATATCTCAGCCGGTTTGGTTTCTGTTAACGGTAAGATAATTACCGAGTTGGGAACAAAAGTACAACCGGGTGACGATGTAAGATTTAACGGAGAGAGACTTAGAGGGGAGGAGAAGATCTATCTTGTAATGAACAAGCCAAAGGATTTTGTCACTACAACATCAGACCCTCATGCAGAGAAAACTGTTATGGACCTTGTAAGCGGCAGATGCAGCGGCAGAGTTTATCCTGTGGGCAGATTGGACAAGGCTACAACAGGAGTTCTTCTGCTTACAAACGACGGAGAGCTTGCAGAGAAACTTATGCACCCGTCTTTTGAGAAGAAGAAGATATATCAGGTTACATTGGACAAGAAACTTAAGGGCAGCGATTTCAAGCAGATTCTTGAAGGTATAGAGTTAGAAGATGGCTTTATAAGTGCAGATGATTTAGCATATATAGACGGCGACAAGACACAGCTTGGTATAGAGATCCACTCCGGTAAGAACAGGATCATAAGAAGGATATTTGAGCATTTCGGCTACAGGATTAAGAAGTTAGACAGGGTATATTTTGCAGGTCTTACAAAGAAGAATCTAAGGCGCGGACAGTGGAGATTCCTTACAGATCAGGAGGTTGCAATGTTAAAAATGGGATCTTACGAATAGAGTGTGAAGCAGCCATGGAAGAGAAGGATATGATTAACAGAGCGGGGTTTGTAAATATTATAGGAAACCCCAATGTAGGCAAATCTACCCTTATGAATGCTCTTGTTGGGGAGAAACTTTCTATTGTGACTGCAAAGGCCCAGACAACACGCCACAGAATAATGGGAATAGTGAACGGAGAGGATTATCAGATAGTCTTCTCCGACACTCCCGGTATCCTAAAGCCTCATTATATGCTTCAGGAGAGCATGATGGAGTTTGTTGACACTGCAATCGGAGATGCAGATATTATTCTTTACGTTACGGATGTTGTTGAGACAATAGACAAGAATGTTGAATATATAGAGAAACTGAAGGCCGTAGAGGTTCCGGTTATCATTGCAATAAACAAGATAGACGAAACCAATCAGGAGAAGCTTGGCGCATTGGTTGAAAAGTGGCATGCCCTTGTTCCTCAAGCCAGAATTCTGCCTATCTCTGCGCTTAACAAGTTTAACGTGCGTGAACTCCTGCAGTTGATTGCCGGATTGTTGCCGCAACAGCATGCGTGGTACGACAGGGATGTCTTTACAGACAAGAGCCTGAGGTTCTTTGCCTCTGAAATAATAAGGGAGAAGATTTTCCTTAATTATAAAAAGGAGATTCCTTACTGTACTGAGGTTGTTATTGATTCTTTTGAGGAGGGCCCCGACAGATACAACATAGAGGCTGTAATATATGTTGTACGTGAGTCCCAAAAAGGAATTCTTATAGGGCCTAAAGGATTGGCACTTAAGCATGTGGGTATTGAGGCCAGAAAGGATATGGAGAAATTTTTTGAAAAGAAGATATTTTTAAAGCTGTTTGTAAAGGTGAATTCGGATTGGAGGGAGAATAAGCGTGAGCTTAAAAAGTTCGGATACATCCAGAGTTAGTTTATAGGCTTTGGCGTTAGCATTGGCTTTCAAAATTAAATTAGCTAAAGCTAAGGCCAAATAAAAGTTAAAAGTTAATAGTTGGAAGCGTATAGTGTATAGACAGTTTTAAAGCTTAAAATAAACTGCAAACCGAATGCAGAACTGCAAACTTGTCTGCAAGTTATGCTGAGGTGTAACGTTTATTGTAGGTTACTAAAATAATAACTAATATCTTTAAGACTATAAGCTGATAAACTGACTATAAACTGATAAACTGACTATAAACTTAATAGACTAACGCCAACGCCAAAGCTAACGCTATTGTAGCGTAAAGGTATAGGTGATGGTGCCCTCCTGGACAGTTTCGGCAGATGAACTTATGTTGAACTTGGCTTGGAGGGCTGCTTTTTTTGCAGCCTCCCACATTGTCTTATCCTGTACTGTTGTCCCCGATGCTCCGGGTATGGCATTTATAACTGTACCGTATTGATCAACAAATATTTTTACCACAACCTTTCCCCCTTTGTTTATATTGTATGCAGGGATTGGCAGGGAGCCTTGTACATTTCTTCCTTTCAACTTGGCCAAAGGCTGCCCCTCCGTATTACCAATGGCAGTGTTTCCTTGGACGTGGCCGGCCGACAATGCATTTGATATATTGGCGGAGGTCTGTTCTGCCAAAGAGTCCTTGTTATGCTTAGGCGCTGTAAAAAGCGCTCTTTTGTCTATCTCAGGTTTTTTAGGAGGTTCATATCTATTGACATCCCCATCCGGCCCAAGCTCAGATGCAGCAGAGTTCTTTGGCGCATTCTCCGCAATTTTCGCCCCTTGGGATCTTTGGACCAATCTAACATCGTTAGAGGGGCTTGTAATCTCAGATTTCGGCTCATTGCCCGCTTTGACGCTTATAGGCTTTATGATGGGCTGCGGTAGATTGTCGGGAAGCATCTCAATGACCAACTGCTGATGCTCTGCCGGCGGAGCTGTAATTGATGAGGTAAAGAAGATTAGAAGCAGCAGGGCATGGACAAGCAGGGTTGAGGCAATGGCAAATTTTCTGCCTGCCTTCTCGTACTTGCGCTGTTTTCTCTCTCTGCGCCTTTGGTTTATGCTCGTCTCACTCATTTTAATTATGCTTTGGCGTTAGCGTTAGCATTAGCATTAGCCTTAATTTAGTTTATAGCTGAAAGTGTATAGTTTATAGAGTAAATATGAAAATTTAACTTTTTTAAAACTATAGGCTAATTAACTGACTTTAAACTATAAACCATAAACTTTTAACTAATATGGCGTTAGCATTCTATACTTTCTTTACCTTCTATACACTCTATACTTCAAAACAGCTAAAGCCAATGCCAAAGCTAAAGCTGATAAATTATTCCGGCGAAGTAGCCAAAGTAACCTTATACCTGTTTCTCTTTCCAATATTCATTATATTTACAACCTCCTCAATAGGGACAGACTTGTCTGCATAGATAGAGAACATGGGATCCTCCTCATTCATAAGCAGACGCTGTACCTCAGACTCCACTGTCTCCAACGGAACAGGGGTGGTCTTGCCATTAATGTGGTATGTAAATGTATTGTTCTCTCTGTGATGCTTTATAGATACGCTTACCTGTGTCTTTGCCGATATCTGGTTGGTGCTCTTTGGAAGCAACAGTTTTAACGCATTGGGGTTGATTAGCGTGCTCGTAACCAAAAAGAAAATCAGCAACAGGAAAACAATATCTGTCATAGAGGACATGCTGAACGATGGTTCGGCTTTAACTCTCTGTTTTATAGCCATCTTGTATCTCCTTTAATGATTTGTTACAGGTAAACTACTGCTGAACGTGCGGTTGTGGTTGCGGTTTTGCAACCTGTTTCTGTTGCTGAGCCTGCACCTTCTGCCTACGATTCTGAAGCATATCCATAAATTCAACTGTCGTGCGCTCCATTGCGTACACAACATCAGATACCTTGGATGTTAGATAATTGTACCCAAAATATGCAAGAATACCAACAATAAGACCTGCAACTGTTGTTACCATTGCCGTATAGATACCGCCCGAAAGCAGGGTAATGTCTATATTGCTCCCGGCCTTTGCCATATTAAAGAAAGCCTCAACCATTCCTATAACCGTACCAAGGAAACCAATCATAGGTGCACCTCCGGCTATTGTGGCAAGCATAGGCAATCCCTTCTCCAACTTGGACACTTCAACATTGGCTGTATTCTCAATAGAGGTCTGAATATCCTGTAGCGGCCTGTTCATCCTCTCTATCCCCTTCTCCACCATCCTTGCAATAGGAGTTTCTGTATTTGCACACATCTCAAGAGCGGATTTATATTTGCCGTCACTTATATAATCCTCAATATCTTTCATGAAATCACCCTCAATCTGCCCCGCTTTCCTTATGTTCCACCACTTCATAAAGAACAGGTAAACAGTTATGATTGAGAGAATAAAAAGAGGTATCATAAGCCAACCCCCCTTCATTGCCATACTTATGAGAGACATTGAGATCTCCTCTGTAGCCTGAGCCGGTATTGCCTCCACGGCCCCTTCGCCGGCAGACCCGGCCTGTAGAATAAATGAAAGTAACATATATTTTTTATTTTTTTATTTCCAATAATCCGCTTCCCGACAAAAAACTTAAAGCGGCCGACAAAAATAGGTAAAAATTACACTATTTCTATATTGTTGTATTGGATTCTATAGAGAAAAAGTGCATTCCCCGGCACGGAAGCTCCGGCTTTGCATCTGTTTCTGCTCTGTAGCATCTCCTCTATCCATTGCGGCTCTCTTTTGCCGCTTCCAACCTCCAACAAAGATCCTACCATTGCGCGTACCATGTTCCTTAAAAATCTGTTTGCAGTAACGGTAAAAACGTAGTGTCCATTGCTCTCCTCACACCAATAAGCCTCCGTAACATTGCATACAGAACTTTTGTTCCCACCGTTGACCTTCTCCAAACTGCTGAAATCACGCTCCCCTATGAACATCTGTGCCGCTATGTTCATCTTTTCAAAATCCAACTCTCTGTACGGCCAATTAAGGGAATATCTGTTTGCAAACGGGTCCTTTACCGTATGCAGGTAGTATCTGTAAGTCCTTGCGCAGGCATCAAATCTGGCATGTGCATTGTCGGGAACTAAAAAAACAGAATGAACAACTATCTCCTTTGGTAAAATGGCATTTATTTTGTATAAAAGATTAGCCTGGTGCAGAAGTTCCAAAGTGTCAAAGTGTGCTATATAGTTAACTGCATTGACTCCGGTATCGGTTCTTCCGCAACCGGTAATATTGACAGGCTTTTTTAACAGAACGGAAAAGGCGTTTTGCAGAACCTCCTGTACACTTATAGCGTTCTCCTGTATCTGCCAGCCGCAAAATGCGGATCCATCGTAAGAAAGTCTTATAAAATATCTCATTATATATTAATTTTGCTAACGCAAAGTTATGAATAGAAAATGTATGAAAATAAATTATAGATAAATATTTTATAGTATGGAAACTGTAAATATCAAAGAACTTAATGACAGAATTCAGAAGGAGAGCGCCTTTGTGGATATCATTACAATGGAGATGAACAAGGTGATTGTAGGGCAGAAGCAGTTGGTGGAGAATCTTCTTATTGGTTTGCTTGCAGACGGGCACATATTGTTGGAGGGTATGCCCGGTTTGGCAAAGACATTGGCAATAAACACCCTTTCTAACATTATAGATGCAAAATTCAGCAGAATCCAGTTTACTCCGGACCTGTTGCCTGCAGATGTTATAGGAACAATGATCTACAGCCAGAAAAGCGAGTCTTTCCAAGTTAAAAAAGGCCCTATATTCGCTAACTTTGTGCTTGCGGATGAGATAAACCGTTCCCCTGCAAAGGTTCAGTCTGCCCTGTTGGAGGCTATGCAGGAGAGACAGGTTACAATTGGTGACACAACATACCAACTTCCAAAACCTTTCCTTGTAATGGCAACCCAAAACCCAATAGAGCAGGAGGGAACATATCCTCTCCCCGAGGCGCAGGTAGATCGTTTTATGCTAAAAGTGGTTGTAAACTATCCAAAAAAGGAGGAGGAAAAGTTAATCATAAAGATGCATAACCAATCTCTCTTCCCAAAAGCAAACACTGTTCTTAAACCGGAAGACATAGTGCGTGCCCGCGAAGTCGTAAACGATGTTTACATGGATGAGAAGATAGAAAAATACATAGTGGATATTGTATACGCAACCAGAACTCCTCAAGATTACAATCTAAATAAACTTAAAGACCTAATCTCTTACGGAGCATCTCCTCGTGCCAGCATCTCCTTAGCAAAAGCATCAAAAGCATACGCATTTATAAAGAGACGTGGCTACGTAATTCCAGAAGATGTTAGAGCCGTTTGCTACGAAGTCCTTCGTCATAGAATTGGGCTTACTTACGAGGCTGAGGCGGAGAATATTACGACGGAGAATATTATTACTGATATAGTTAATGTTGTTGAGGTTCCATAAAAAACTTAAAAAGCATCCTAATCTACTGCCTTTCCATCATATTCGATTATGCTCACGTACGTCAGGTACGCTCCGCTAATCTCATATTTCGGAAAGTTGTATATTAGGCGCTTTTTAGAGTTTTTTGCAGGTTAAAGCTTTTGGCTAATTTCCACTTTTGGTTTCGTCAGATATTTGGCATTGGCGTTGGCCATGATTTAGTTGAGAGTTTATGGTTTATAGCGTGAAGAAGAAAACTATTTGCTTTAAAACTATAAGCTGATAAACTGACTATAAACATATTTAGCTAAAGCTAACGCCAACGCTAAAGCAGTTTTGTTGGGAAGATTATTATAATAGAAATGGAGAACGATTTATTAAAAAAGGTTAGAAAGATTGAGATTAAGACCAAATCTCTGTCACATCAGATATTTGCAGGTGAATACCACTCGGCGTTCAAGGGGCGCGGTATGGCATTCAGCGAGGTGCGCGAATACCAGTTTGGAGATGATGTGAGAAATATGGACTGGAACGTTACGGCCCGCTTGCGCTCACCATATATAAAGGTGTTTGAGGAGGAGAGAGAGATGACCGTTGTCCTGTTAGTGGATATAAGTTCTTCCGGGATTTTCGGTACGGACACTCAGACAAAAAGGGAGCTGATTGCAGAGGTTGCGGCAGTACTCTCGTTTTCGGCCTCTATAAATAATGATAAAGTTGGTGCACTGTTCTTCAGTTCAAAGGTTGAGAAATTCATACCTCCAAAGGAGGGTAGGAGTCACCTTTTAAGGATAATAAGGGAGCTTATTGAGATAAAACCTCAAAATGATGGTACGGATATATCGGAAGCGCTAAGGTTTCTTACCAATGCCATCAAACGTAAGTGTACGGCGTTTCTGTTGTCTGATTTGTTGGATGTGGGTGATAATTGCACCCCTAATTATGAGGATGCGCTAAAAGTTGCTATAAACAGGCACGATATATCTGTTGTGAATATCTACGATCCAAGGGAGAGAGAGCTTCCAAATATTGGACTTGTAAAGGTGAGAGATGCGGAGACAGGCGTTGAAAGATGGGTTGATACGTCGAGTGCAAAGGTGAGAAGATCGTACGCTGAGTGGAACAGAAAGGCTTTTGACTCTGCAAGGAACGTATTCAACAAATACAACATAGATGCGGTTTCAATAGGAACCAATCAAGATTATGTTAAAGGGTTGCTAACCCTTTTTAATAAAAGGAGGGCAATGTAATTGAGATGTCTATGAATAAGATATTAAACAATGTTATTGTGCGCTTGGGCGTTTTGGCTGCTCTTGTTGTCGTCTTCTCTTTTAGCGCCCATGCAGGGCAGAGACAGACGGATGTAAAGATAAGCCGGGATTCGATACTTATTGGCGAGAGGGTTGTTATAAGTACTAAACTGTCTGTTCCCGATGGAACGCAGCTGATGGCGGTGCCGTATGCCAATACACTTTTGGCTGCAGACACGCTTGAGAGGGTTGGAGCAGATACAGCATTGCAGAGGCTTTCGTCTATAGAGGTTCTTAAAGAGCTTGTCTTAGACACATTATCGTTTAAGAAAGGGATAAGGGAGATAGAGGCCAAAGCAATGGTAACATCCTTTGATACAGGTAATTTTAAACTTCCGTTGCCTCAGATATTGACCGCGGGGGCTCCGCTCTCTAATGGAATATCGTTTCAGGACAAATTGCTTACGGTTTCAACAGTCCAGATAGATACAACAGGCTTTGTAATCTCCGACATAAAAGGACAGATAGAGTATCCTCTTACCTTTAAGGAGGTTCTCCCGTGGATTCTGCTTGTGTTGGCGATTCTTGTGTTGGCATATATTATTTACAGGTATATAAAGTATAGGAAAGAGAACAGAGGTTTCTTTGGCAAACCTAAAGCAGTTGATCCCCCTCATATTGTGGCTCTGCGTGAATTAGAGAAGATCCGCAACGAAAAATTATGGCAATCCGGCAAAGAAAAACTATTCTATACGGGAATTACAGATACGCTTAGAGAGTATATAGAACACAGATTTGGGCTTACTGCAAAGGAGAAGACCTCTTCTGAGATATTAGAAGAGTTGAAGACGGTGGAGTTGGACAGCAAGTCTTACGAGGAGCTGAGCAATCTGTTTTCTGTTTCGGATCTTGTGAAATTTGCAAAATATTCACCTACAATAGGTGAAAATGAGGAGGCTGTTCCTGTTGCTGTAAGATTTGTAAATTCAACGTTTATGACTCAAATGGCAGAGGAGACAGATAAATCTGCTGATGTTAAATCTGTTGATGTTAAGAATGAATAGTTATGTTTTTTGAATATCCAAAAATATTGTGGCTTCTTTTATTGCTGATTCCGGTTATTGCTATATATATATTCAGGCAGATAAAGGGGCATTCGCCATCTTTGACGGTATCCTCTCTCTCTCAATGGAGTGCTCCCGGAGGAGGAATGGCCAAGGCATTGAGACACCTTCCTTTTATATTCAGGGTAATAGCACTCTCTGCAATAATCATTGCAATAGCGAGACCGCGCAGTTCATCCTCTTTTGAAAAGGTTGATACGGAGGGGATAGATATAGTTCTGGCGATGGATGTCTCAACCAGTATGTTGGCCAGAGACTTTAATCCTAACAGGATTGGGGCGGCCAAGGATATAGCAATACAGTTTATTGCAGAAAGGCCGTCGGACAGAATAGGCGTTGTGGTATTTGCAGGAGAAAGTTATACCCAAGTGCCTCTTACAACAGACAGACCAACCCTTATTAATATGCTCAAAGAGGTTGAATGCGGTGTGGTTGATGATGGTACAGCTATAGGCAACGGACTTGCAACTGCAGTTGCAAGATTAAAGGATTCAGATGCCAAAAGCCGGGTTGTTATATTACTAACAGATGGAGTAAACAACTGTGGTGAAATCTCTCCTCAGATGGCAGCTGAGATAGCAAAAACATACGGGATAAGGGTGTATACCATAGGTGTTGGCGCAGAGGGGACAGCGCCTTATCCTGTGATGACTCCGTTTGGAGTGAGCGTGCAGCAGGTTGAAGTCCAAATTGACGAAACTTTGTTAAAGGATATAGCGGATGCTACCGGTGGAAAATATTTTAGGGCAACAGACAATACCAAATTGCTTGAGATATATGGCGAGATTAACAAGATGGAGAAGAACAAGACATTGGTAGATTCTTTTGCTGTTTATAAAGAGCTGTTTTTCTATTTTGCATATATTGCTTTGGCAGCTTTGGTATTGGAGCTGTTATGCAGATTTACAATAAGCAGAAAAATTCCATATTAATAGTTTGATATAATACGTTATGATATATTTTGCAAGTGCACGATTCCTGTTCCTCATACTTCTTATCCCTTTTTTCTTCTTGGGATTTTGGTTGTATAGGAGGATGATGAAGAAAAAAGTTTCAAAGTTTGGCAACTTTGAGATGGTTGACAAGCTAATGCCGTTGAGATCTAAATGGAAAGGATGGGTGAGAGTAATCTTCTTCTCCATAGCATGGCTGTTCTTTGTAATAGGTTTGTCGAGACCTCAGATAGGGGTAAGACTTAAGGAGAATCAGAGCAAAGGTGCGGAAATAATGATTGCTTTGGATGTTTCAAATTCTATGTTGGCACAGGACTATACTCCTAACAGATTGGAACGTGCAAAATTAGCTATATCGAGATTGGTAGATAAGCTCCAGGGAGATAGAATAGGTTTGGTTGTCTTTGCCGGACAGGCATTTGTACAATTGCCTATTACAACAGATTATGTATCTGCAAAGTTTTTCCTTAAGTCTATAAGTACAGAGTCTGTTCCTGTACAGGGAACGGCATTGGGCGAGGCTATAAATACATGTATACGTAGTTTCAGTAACGAGGGGCAGCAGGGGAGCAATAACAAAGCCATTATACTTATAACAGATGGCGAAAACCACGAAGATGATCCTGTGCAGGCTGCAAAGGATGCTGCTGAGTTTGGAATAAAGGTTTATACAATTGGCGTTGGTTCTCCGGATGGCAAACCTATCCCTGTTGGCTCAAATGGGGAGTTGTTAAAAGATAGGGATGGCAATATTGTTGTTACCAAATTGGATGAGAATACCCTTGGGGAAATTGCATTGGCCGGTAACGGTGCGTATGTGAGGGCCGGAACATCTGAGTTTGGCTTGAATCCTATAATTAAGGAACTTAGACAATTAGATGAACAGAAATTTACATCTGTGGTTTTTGAAGAGTATGATGAGCAGTATATGTATTTCTTTGCAATAGCATTTATATTCTTTATTATGGAGTTTTTAGTTGGAAGCAAAAGAATAAACAGGAGGTTTTTTGCTGTTGTTATCGTTATGTTTTTGGGTACGGTATCTCTTTCTGCCCAAAATGTTGTAACACAGCGAATAGACAAAAAAGAGGTTAGAAAAGGGAACAAACTTTTCAAAAAAGACAACTTTAAAGAGGCGGATGTTGAGTATAGAAAGGGTCTTGTGCTCGATTCTACATCCTTGGTCTCAAAATATAACTTGGGCAATACCCTGTACAGGTTGGGCGATTTTGTAGGAGCCGAGAAGCAGTACTTGGATATGGCAGACAGCATTGCCAAATATGCCCCGCAAATTCCGTGGAATACAGAGAAGGGTTCGGTCTCTACGGATGTATCCAACTATTATCACAACTTGGGAAACAGTTATCTTCAGCAGAAAAAATATAAAGAGGCTGTAGAGGCGTATAAAAATTCTCTGCTGAGGAATCCGTCTGATTCAGAAACCAGACGTAACTATGCGTATGCTAAAAAGAAGTTAGAGGACCGGCAGAATAATCAAGATCAAAACAAGGATCAGAATCAAGATCAAAACAAGGACCAAAACCAGAACCAGAACCAAGATCAAAACAAGGATAAAGACCAACAGAATAACGATCAGCAAGATAAGGACAAGGATCAAAACAAGGATAACAGAGAGCAGGACAAGAACAAGGATAACAATAAAGATAATAAACAAGACAAGAACAAAAATAATGAGGATAAGAACAATCCTCAGAACGGACAACAACAGCCGCAGGATGCCAAGATAACTCCTCAGACAGCAGAGCAGATGCTTCAAGCCATTCAGGACAAGGAGAATGAGACAAAACAGAAGGTAGATAAGGAAAAGGCAAAGGCTCTTAAGAGCAGACAGCGTGAAAAAAACTGGTAAAATGATTAAATTTGCGGTTGCTTTTTAGTAAAAGGAGGATTTATGCGGTTAAGATTTTATATACTATATTTTATTTTTACAGTAATAGGCTATACAGGTGCAGCGCAGAACAGTTTTACTGTTGAGGCACCAAATGTTGTTGGCAGTAGCGAGGCTTTTAGAGTTGTATATACAGCAGACGGAGATGTTGAGGCTTTTACTCCGCCGGCGTTTTCAGGAGCGGACGTCTTGTTGGGCCCTACTCAATCCAGAATGCAAAGCATGCAGATTATTAACGGCAAAAGATCACAATCATTGGAGATAAGCTATACGTATGTAATAAGGCCGAATAATAACAAGTTAATCTCCATATCACAGGCTTCTGCCAAGATAGGTGGGAAGAACTACACCGCCAGAGCTCTAAGCATAGAGGTGGTTGAGGGAGATCAGAGCGGCACGGCATCCGGCGGGCAGCAGGAGCAGCAGGCAGATGAAGGGCAAACTTCAAAAAGCGAGGCTCAGAGTTCATCCTCCGGCAGTGAAGATATTATTTTAAAACTTATTGTCAGCAAAACAAAAGTTGTTAAGGGCGAACCTATTGTGGCTACACTTAAGTTGTACACAAACAGTCAGATAGTAGGCTTTGAAGATATAAAATTCCCGGTATTCAACGGATTTTGGAGCCAGGAAACGGAGTCGCCGCAGAATCTTAATTTTGTACGTGAGAGACTTGGTAACAAAATTTATTCTACTGCTGTTCTAAGAAAGTATATATTATTGCCTCAACAGACGGGCACAATTACCATAGAACCGGCAGATTTGGTTGCGCAAATTCAGGTAAGGGTTAATTCCGGAAGAAGAGGAGGTTTCTTTGATGACTTTTTTGATGATTACCAGACAATAAGAAGGAGAATATCCACCGCTCCGGTAAAGATAGAGGTTGCATCTCTACCGTCCGGTGCACCTGTATCATTCGGAGGAGCTGTAGGGGATTTCTCAATGAATGTTAAATTTAGCAGAGACAGTATAAAATCAAATGAGGCTGCCTCGCTGATAATTGATATAGATGGAACAGGAAACCTTAATCTTATAGAGGCCCCTAAATATGATTTCCCGGCCGATTTTGAGGTATATGATGTAAAGTCAAACAATAATTTGAGCAATACAGTTGGCGGTTTGCGTGGGAAGAAGAGTTTTGAGTATCCATTTATACCAAGAGCTGTTGGACGCTACGTGTTGCCACCTGTAGATTTTACCTACTATGATCTAAAGAACAGGAAATATGTTACAATCTCATCCGATTCGTTGAGAATAGATGTTGGTAAAGGCGACAACATAGCCGGTGGAATAATGGCTCAAGGTATCACAAAACAGGAGGTTGCAAGCCTGAGAGATGACATAAGATATATATCAACGGGCGCACCTATGTTGCGTAAAGGTGGGGAGTTTTTCATCTTTTCACCGCTTTACTTTGTATTTGTGATATTGTTGATTGCAATAGCTGCACTCGGTTGGTTTATGTTAAAGAGACATTATGCCTTAAGAAAAGATGTAAGGCGTGCAAGAAGTAAAAAGGCTAATAAGATAGCCGTAAAGAGACTTAACATAGCATCGGGATATTTAAAACAGAATCTTTCTGTGCCATTCTACGAAGAGTTGCATAAGGCCATTGTAGGATATGTGGCAGACAAATTGTCAATTCCGTTTGCAGATTTGGATAAAGATAACATATCAGAAAAACTAAGGGATAAAGGTGCTGCTGCAGAGGATGTTGAGATGTTGGTAGGTATTTTGGACGAGTGTGAGATGGCTCGCTATTCCGGCAGTAATGTAGAGGGAAGTATGGGTGTTTTGTATGAAAAATCGCTTGCATTGCTCTCTAAATTGGAGGATATTTTATAGTATGAACTGTGTAAAGTGTATTGTAATGAGAAGTGCATTTAAAATATTGTTTTTACTGTTTGCATCTGTTGTTATCTGTTCTGCAAAGGTCTCTGCAGATACAGATTCGTTGTGGATTAAGGCCAATGATGCTTATTCTATGTCTGAGTTCAACAAAGCAATGGAGCTCTACCGTAAAATAGAATCTCAAGGTTTGGAATCATGGAAGCTGTATTATAATATGGGCAATGCCTGCTTTAAAACAGGAAACATAGGTGAGGCCATACTATATTATGAAAAGGCGCTTAAATTGAATCCGGCTGAAAATGATATAGTGAACAATTTGGAGCTGGCAAGATTGCAGACGGTAGATAAGATAACCCCTGTACCGGAATTTGTAATGTCTACATTTATAAGGAGGTTACAGAATCTTTTAAGTTCCGATACATGGACTTGGTTCTCTATTGTGATGCTTGCTGTTGTGTTTGCCCTGCTCCTGTGCTACAGGTTTGCAACCCAAGGCCGAGCTAAGAAACTGTCTTTTGCATTTTCGATTGTGGCGGCGTTGATGTTCATTCTTTCTCTTGTTTTTGCAATTAATTTAAGAAACAGAGCGTTGAGTTATGATTATGGCATAATTACGCAACCTGTGTGTAATGTGAAGAGTGCACCTAATAATGGAGGTGGCAATCTGTTTGTCTTGCATGAGGGAACTAAAGTTGAGATTATAGAGCAGGTGGGAGGTTGGTGCAAGATAGAGATTGCAGACGGACGCCAAGGTTGGGCCGAACAGAGGGACTATACTATCATTTAACATATCATGAAGCGGATTCTTGTTCTTTTTTTTCTGTTGGCAGCAGTAGGTCTGTCTGCCCAAAACAGTATAAATAAACCTTTCAGTTTTGCATATCTGTCCGATATCCATATAGCAGAGGGTACAAACAGAATAGATGATGCAATTACCTGTGTGAACGACATCAACAGCTTGCCTCAAATAAAATTTGTGATAATTGCTGGCGATATAACGGAATTTGGAGCTGATGAGGAGATTCAAACTGCAAAGAATATCTTTGACAAACTCAAAGTTCCCTATTACATTGTAGCTGGTAATCATGATGCAAAATGGTCTGAGAGCGGCTGCAATACCTTTGTAAAGGTATTCGGTTACGAAGGATTTAATTTTGATTACGGAGGAATAAAATTTATAGGTTGCAATAGCGGGCCCAACATGAGAATGGCTCCTGCGCTTGTTCCAAGAGAGACGATAGTATGGTTAGACTCGCTTTCTCGTAAGATAGACCCTGCTCAGCCCGTCTTCTTTGTAAACCACTATCCAATGGACACCTCTGTTCTTAATTATACTCAGGTTCTCGACAAATTAAAGAGCATAAACACCCAATTTATACTCAACGGTCACTGGCATCAAGACAGGGCGATGGTCTATGAGGGTATTCCCGCAGCGATAGGTCGTTCTACACAAAGAGCCGGCAAGGATGGCCCCGGGTACAATATAATTACCGTAAACGGTTCGCTTGTTACAATGCAGGAGAGGGTTGCAGATGTGATAAAGGATGATAAAAGCCAAAAAAGAGCCGTTACAAAATCTCCATGGCTAATGCTCCGAATGAGCAATGGTGCCCCCTATAACACAGATATCCATTATCCAAGGCCGGATTATTCATGTAATAATGAGTACCCTAACGTTAAAACTGTCTGGAGAATAGAGGAGAGGGCAGATATAGGTGCCGGAGCTGTTGAGAGCAACGGTAACGTTATATACACAACTACAGCCGGAAATGTTGTTTGCATAGATGGCAGGAGCGGGCAACAGCGTTGGAATGTGAAATTAGGCGGTAAGATCTTCTCTACCCCGGCTGTGAGCGGTAATATTGTAGTTGTTGGGTGTACAGACAATTACATTTACGGTTTGGATATTTTAAACGGGGATGAAAAATGGTCTTATAAATGCGGTAAATCTGTTATGGGCGCCGTTAATATATACAAGGGTATTGCATATATAGGCGCATCTGATCATACCTTTAGAGCCATTAATGCCAAGACCGGAAAACTGTTGTGGGAAAACAGAGACGTTAAAGGATTTATAGAGGCCAAAGCTTTCGTAGACAATGAGCAGGTTGTCGTTGGGGACTGGGCAAACAGACTCTACTCCTTTAATACAAAAAACGGTAAGATACAATGGATATGGCAGAACAAAGGCAGCAGAATGTTCTCACCTGCAGCTGTATGGCCTGTTAAGGCAAACGGCAGGATCTTTTTTGTGACACCGGAGCGTTACAGCTATGCGGTAGATGCCAAAACAGGTAAACAGCTTTTCAGAGAGTATGGCGGCCGCGAATCCATAGGTTTGTCTCCGGACAAGAGCACCTATTACGTTAAGGTGATGAAAGACTCTGTCTTTGCATTTTCTACGATTCAGACAATAATGGATAAAGACGGTGTGGCGCATCCAAAGAGCGTATGGAGAGTAAGTGCAGATTTCCATTATGAGATAGCCCCAACCCCAATGGTATCCACTCCAAAAGGTGGAAAAGATGGCAAGGGATTGCTATTTGTGCCAACAGATAAAGGTAACATAGTTGCACTTAATTTAACAGACGGTTCCATTGCATGGAGACATAAAGTCTCTTTTGCCCTTATCAATTCTATTCTTCCGCTTCCCGACAACAAACTTTTGGTCTGTACCATGGATGGGATTGTTACTCTGCTGCGGTACTAGTTTATAGGCTTTGGCTTTGGCGTTAGCTTTCAAATTACTATAGGCTAAAGCCAATGCCAAAGCTAAAGCAATATATCGTGCAGCTGCTTCATCCCCTCTGTGGCGGTGGTTTGGAACTGCTTGAAATTAGGCAGATTAAGATGAATAGGTTTGGGGTCTATGAGGTATATCATGGCCCCATCTTTTGTATAATTTACAAGACCGGCGGCAGGATATACATTAAGCGATGTCCCTATGACTATAAGTATGTCTGCTTGCGATACATACTCTGCAGCTGTCTGCAGAAACGGAACGGCCTCTCCAAACCATACAATATGCGGTCTCATCTGCCCGCCGTCGTCTGCCTTGTCACCATACTTGATATCTGAATAGCCTATATACTTTACTTTGTCGGGAAGATAAAAAGACTCCTCGGATGAGATCTTTTCACTGCGGGCTTTTGTAATCTCTCCATGAAGATGAATCACATGGCTGCTGCCGGCCCTTTCGTGCAGATTGTCTATATTTTGGGTTATTACCGTAACATTATAATACTTCTCCAATTCTGCAATATATTTATGAGCCGCATTTGGTTGTGCCCGCTCAATGTCATGGCGTCTCTGATTGTAAAAATCAATCATCAACTCCTTGTTGCGAGGCCACGAATCTATGGAGGCAACCTGCTCAACGGGATAATTTTCCCACAGGCCGTCGCTGTCCCTAAACGTTCTCAAACCGCTTTCGGCACTTACACCCGCGCCGCTGAGAATCACTAATTTTTTCATGTTCGGTTTTATACTATTCATTTTATTCACTGACAAAGTTTCTATACTTTCCTTACCTTACCTTCTCTACTTTCTTTACTTTCTTTACTTTCTTTACCCTCTTTACCCTCTTTACTTTCTATACTCTTAAATCTGCCAACGCCAACGCCACAATTTTCGTAAAAAATCTTTATATCTGCAAATGTTTTTTTGCATCATTTTGAATAATTCATAACTTTGCGTGCAGTGAGAATAAGTGCTGCAGAGTGCTAATAACCGGTATTTATCCATATAATAAGTGATATTATGAATTTAGAAGAAAACAAACAGCTTTGGGCTAAGATAGTAGCTAAAGCGTGGTGTGATGAGGCCTATAAGGCTGAGTTGCTTAACAACACAGAAAAAGTATTGAAAGCAGAAGGTGTTGAGATTCCCAAAGGAGTTCACGTACATGTAGTGGAAAAACAGATCCCTTCTACAGCAGAGGATGTTTATCTATATCTGCCACCCGTTGATCAGAATGTATCTTTAAGCGAAGAGGAATCAAAACAGGCAGCTATAGTACTTTGCTTAAAATGCGTATTTTAATTTATTGTCCGTCTAACCTAAGTGTTAGTATGGATTAATAAGTGATGAAAGCGTATGGGCAGTGAAAGGTATTATCTGAAAAGAGACTGGAGTTTTATTGAGGAGGGGGGGTATGTTGTATTGCTGCAAGCAGACTACACCTGTTTTCGTGTATCTGACAAAGCTGCACACCTGTTGCGCTCATTGGCGGAGCAACCGCAGACAGAAGAGCAGTTATTGGCCGAAATGGAAGGAACGCTCAGTCTTACAGAATTCTTTTACCTGCTTGAACAATTTAAACAAAAGGGTGTGGTAGGTTGCGTCGCTTCCCAACGTTCATTCATACTTGCACATACTGCCGGGGTTGCAACTGAAGAGATGGAACGGCTGGCAGTTGTGCTCGGTGAAGAGGACAATGTGGAATCGGTTGGCATTTGGAAAGAGCTGCAGCAGGTGTCTTCAGGTAGCCTTGTTTTGCTTTTAGTTCCCAACTACCATCACGTGGACCTTGTAGACTTCAATCGGCTTGCTTATAAGCGTGGTTGGCGTTGGATGCCGGTTGCCATTGGCGATGACACTATCTGGGTTGGCCCGCGCTTTGGCGATGCGGAGAGTGGTTGTTTTGAGTGCCTTGGTCTTAGGTTCTATCACCAATCTCCTATATTGCACCGCATTTATCAGCACCACAATCTCTGCCATTCTGCTCATCCCGTCTCCTGGCAACAGATCTCTATGGCAGCTAAAGCTATCAGGAATGAGGCCGGTGCCAAAGAGATGCAACTCACATTGGTGCGAAGAATGGGCGAGGAGACGAAAATTGAACATCATAATTTGGAGCCTTGGCCCCACTGCCCCACATGCTCAGATGAAGGGGAAATAAATGAGGATATACCTGTACGGCTGCAAAGTCGCCCCAAGATTGGCTACACAGACGGAGGTGAAAGGGCCGAGGATGCCACAGAAACTGTTCGTCGTCTCATAGATTATGTGGATCCGTTTACAAGTGAGGTTGGAAAGTTGACTACGTTGGTCTCTCCGGAGGATGGTTACGGTTATTCAATGGTGATGAGCCAATGGGCTACATTAGAAGAGAAAGATGTTCAAAGGGACGGTATCATCGACTGGAAAAAGGGACGTATCAGCTCCATAGGGGTAAGTGCCGGTAAAGGGCAGACTTTGGAACAGGCTCAAGCCAGTGCGATTGGAGAGTCCGTTGAACGGTATTCTACGCAATATTTCGGATATGAACCGTTGCGTAAGGCATATTGGCGTGAAATAGCAGATACGGCTGTTTCTCCGCATGTATTGGCGCGCTTTAGTGAAAGTCAATTTACACACCGTGAAGAATGGGGCAAAAAGTCGCTTTTCAGCCAGGTGCCGGAACCATGGAACGAGGAGATCCCGCTTCATTGGGGGAAAGGATGGTCGCTTACTCATAGGGCAGTACGCTGGTTGCCTGCGGCTTACCTCTTCTATAGTTTTAAGGAGGATGGTGTTGCCTACATGTACGGTGACAGCAATGGCGTTTCGGCCGGAAACTGTAGCGAGGAGGCTATTCTGCAGGGCCTCTTTGAATTAGTAGAGCGCGATGCGGTAGGGGCATGGTGGTATAATAGGGTTTGCCGTCCTCAATTGGATTTAGACGCATGGTCCTCCATATCTGTTCAGATTTTTCGCAATAGAATGCAACAACGTGGTTATGAAGTGTGGGCATTGGATTTGACAACGGAATTCAGAATTCCCGTTGTTATGGCTATAGCATACTCCAAAGACCCAAAAAAGGCATTGCTTATGGGAATAGGTGCGCATTATAAGGTAGAGATTGCCCTGCAACGCTCATTGGCGGAGATAACGCAGAGTATAGGAGATGAGGTTTCTGCAGGTACATGGTGGAATGAACTTAGGTGCACAGACCACTCATTTCTGTTTCCTGACTCTTCACAACCGATGCGCAAGCCTGCCGACTTCGTAGACCAATCAACTAACGATCTGCTGACCGATATTGAGCGTGCTGTAGCCTTGATGCAGGAGCATGGATTGGAAGTAATCGTTTACAACCTCTCTCGCAAGGAGACCAAACTCAATGTGGTGCGTGTTGTTGTGCCCGGCTTATCGCACTTTTGGCCTCGCTTTGCTGATCCAAGAATCTACCGGCATCCTGTAACGTTGGGGTGGTCCGAACTGGAACTTACAGAAGATGAACTTAATCCAATTCCTTTCCCTATTTAAGAATGGCAAAGACAGATGAATAAGATTACTTGTACCCTCCCCTTAGAGCTACGTTGGATACCGTTGATACACCAATGGGTAGGCGGTTATGTAAAAGCGGTAGAGTTTACCCCTACCTTGGAAGAGCTGTTGATGAGTTCAGTGGAGGAGGCTTGCGGTGAATTGCTGCGCCGCGCCGAGGAGTTGCATATTACCGGTAATTTTCGTTTGGAACTTGGTTATAACGGTGAGGTTTTGGAAATATCCATTGCCTATAATCATAAAATACCATTGAATCCATTGAAAGATGCACCTTACGAGGTGCCTGATGTGGATGCCGATTTGGATCAAATCCAGATGGATGCCCTGTGGATATTCCTCATAAAGCGATATATGGATAGAGTCTATTTTCAGATAGACGGTTCGGATCATCTGCTGCGTATGCAGAAATTCACCCGCGCAAGGGGCGAGGAGAAGCGTGTTTGGGTTATGGGCCTTACACCATGTATCAAACCCGGAATCAACATCAATCTTAACTGCAGTGATGATGGGCATATAGCCGGTGGATTTGTACAGAATTTTGAGACTAACAGCATATTGCGAATGGGTGCATCAGAGGCTTACGCTTTAAGCCGTATGGATGGCAAACGTAGCTGTTACGACATCTATCTGCAAGCCGTTGAGGCGGGCTACCTGCTTACGCCTTTGCAGTTGACTACACTTTACGAGATGCTTGAACAGAAGCAGATGCTTTACTTTCCCAATACATCAGGCCATTCCCGTTGGCATTGGCTTACCAATATTAGGAATTTGAGTTTCTCCATTCCTCATGCCGATGATGTGGTGACAGCTGTTCATAGGATAACAAAGCCTTTATTCACTCCAATGGGTATTTGTCTTATGTTGCTCGTGGGTCTGTCAGGCCTTTGGCCATTAATCTATACTAAGTCAAATTTCTTGGTGTTGATGACCAAAGCCAATGAGATCATCCTGCACGACTGGTGGGTTGTGTTTGTGATTTTTGGCCTCAATTTGGTTACAGTTGCCTTACATGAGTTGGGACATGGTGTTTGTTGTAAACATTATGGTGGCCGGGTACCTCGCCTTGGTATCACATATTATCTTTCGGGTTTCATCTTCTTTTGCGATGTTTCTGCGTCGAGTAACTTTTCCGGGAGGTGGCCGCGCATTGCAGTATCGTTAGCCGGCCCTTTAGTAACTTTTGTAACTTGGGGAATTACTGCCTGGTGTTTCTATTGGAGCGAAAATTATCTTTGGCAATTCATCTGGATTATGGTGCTCTTTACCGAATCTATGGGACTCCTAATGAATTTCAATCCTTTCTTGCGTATGGATGCTTACTATATGTTGATGGATTGGACCGGCATAGCTAACCTGCGCCAAAAAGCTTATCGCTGTCTTGCCGCCCTCTTTACAGGGAAGAGAGCGGACTGTTCTCACTCGCAGGTGTGGTGGTTGGCAGGGTATGGGGTAATGGGTATCCTCATGACAATGCTGTTGTTCATCTATCCATTTGTAATATTCTTGCCACGTCTGTTAAATGGTAGTGAAGGCTGGTTGCGCGTTGTGTGGATACTCTTTGTCATGCTATTGGCAGTTGGTAACTTATGCAATTTTGCTTACAGAAAATTCCATAATTTGCGTCATCAGACTCATAAGCTATAGCAATGCATCAATTCAAAGGCGTTCCATTTTGTGGTATTTTTGGAAGATTTGACATTATGCTGTCTTTTAAGAAACCTCTATATTCTGTTTTTTTCAAAAAAGAAACGTTTAAACCACAGCTTCATGAGCGGATCCAAGAAAACAGCCTCTTTGCAATTAGGCTCAAATGTTATTATCTCCTTTTTGGTTAGAGCCTCTTTAAGCCTGTTGACATTTGCAGAGGAGTTGAGCTTGTACTTGTCCAATATGTCGGCCGAGCTGAATTTTGTTACCCCCTCTAATATGGCTTTTAAGAACCTAAGCTGATGCTTGCTCAGAGTAGATGCTGTATAGTGGTATGAGAAACTGTACAGATTAACGAGGTTGTACAGACCCTGCTCTATTATCTTGTCGTTAAGGAATCCCTTGGTAAGGTCAAAGCAGATGGCTGAAAGGTGCTGGAGATACCAGGCATCGCCCTCAACAAGATCGTACATAAAGTCTGCAAGATCCGGTTGGACAACTTTTCCCGATTTTAAAAATCCCTTTATTATGTAATCTGTAAAGTATCTCTTCTCAATGGGTTTTATGGCAATCTCCTCATACATTCCTCTAAAGAACCTCTGACGTTTGAAGATGTCATCCATGGCATTCTTCTTCTCTCCGGTAAATAGAAAAGTTGTACGTGCCAACTTTTTAAAGTTGTTCTCCATTAGCGAGAGAATCTTTGCCGGGTTGTCGAACAGCAGAAAATCCTGGAAATGTTCAAAGTATATGATAACTCTAATGTTAAAGTCTGCCGCGAATCTGTCGGGAAGCGCAATAAGCTCCTCAATCTGAGGGGTAGAGAGAAGATCTTTGGATGAATATGTGAACTTTATCTTGTTGTTATTGCCCTCGTCTACAACGTACGGGATATTGGGCAGGTATTTCTTTAGGAGCGTGTTCCACTCTGTTGAAGATGTGGCAAAAGAGGAGAAAATGTCGTTGGTAAATCTAAGGAAAAACGCCTCTATACACCTTATATTGAATAGATTAATGTTGCAGACAGTAAAGTTTAATCCCTCTTGTCTCAACTTTTCCAATGCATTATAGATAATGGACTTCTTGCCAATCTTTGGTGCGCCATAAAGCAGAATGTTGTTTCTCTCTCTAAGGAGATTACACATTAAAGCCACCTCTTTATTACGCCCTATAAAGTAATTTCCTGTAGCAAATGAGTTATATTCAAACGGAGACTCCATAAGTATTTAGGTTAATCTTAATCAGTTAAAGCATTCCAAACACGCAAATGTAACAATTTTATTAAAAAGTAACAAGATTAGTAGCAGCTTTTTTTAAAAAGATTATAGAATATGTGGTGATTTTACAAAAAATAATTAAATTTGCAGCCGTATTATTTAAGGCTGATGAGCTTAGAATAAGAGTTGGCATTTGTCAACCGCTTACAGCCACAACCCTAAAATTTTTTTTAGATGTACGCAATTGTAGATATTGCAGGACAACAGTTCAAAGTTGAAGCCGGTCAGAAGATTTATGTTCACCGTCTTCAGAACGAGGTAGGGACTCAGGTCTCTTTTGACAAAGTATTATTAACCGACAACAATGGAGATGTTAAGGTGGGCGTTCCTTATGTTTCGGGTGCCAGCGTAACAGCAAAGGTGCTTGATCATCTTAAAGGTAACAAGGTTATCGTATTTAAGAAGAAACGCAGAAAAGGCTATGACAAGAAAAACGGTCATCGTCAGTATCTTACACAACTCCAGATTGAATCAATTGCTTAATTAAAATTTATTAGAAATGGCTCATAAAAAAGGTGTCGGTAGTTCAAAGAACGGCCGTGAATCACAAAGTAAAAGATTGGGCGTTAAATTGTTCGGTGGACAAAACGCCAAAGCCGGTAACATACTTGTACGTCAAAGAGGTACTGTTCACTATCCCGGTTTGAATGTTGGAATGGGTAAAGACCATACCCTATTTGCCCTTATTGATGGTGTTGTTACTTTCACTACAAAGAGAGAAGGAAGGTCTTATGTTTCGGTTTTGCCTTACGCTAACTAAGGAAAGGCCGACGCACACTTATAAAGAGCGCTCACTTTCCGGTGGGAGCTCTTTTTTTTCATGTTACTAAACGAATTATATAAAACAATTATAATATGCTTACTTTAAAACTTTTACGCGAACAACCTCAATTTGTGATAGAGAGGCTCGCAGTTAAAAATTTTGATGCAAAAGAGATTGTAAACCGCATTCTTGCTGCAGATGCAGACAGAAGGGCGGCTCAGACAGAATTAGATGCCTGTTTAGCAGAACAGAACAGCTTGTCAAAGCAGATAGGCGGCCTTATGAAGGAGGGCAAGAAGCAGGAGGCAGAGGCGGTTAAGGCAAAAGTACAGGAGCTTAAAGGAAAATCTGCGGAGCTTCAGACAAGGATGGATGCGGCAGACAAGGAGATGACAGACAACCAGGTACTTCTTCCTAACATTCCAAACGAGCTTGTTCCAAGAGGAAAAGATGACCACGATAATGTAGTAGTTAAAATGGGCGGAGAGAATCCTACCCTTCCTGCAAATGCCAAACCTCACTGGGAATTGGCCAAATCGTTGGATATCATAGATTTTGATCTTGGAGTAAAGATAACAGGTGCGGGCTTCCCTGTTTACAAAGGAAAAGGCGCAAGAATACAGAGAGCGTTAATCTCCTTCTTCTTGGACAGAAATACGGCCGCAGGTTATTTAGAGATACAACCGCCGCTTATGGTAAATGAGGCGTCGGCTTACGGTACAGGTCAGCTTCCCGACAAATCAGAGCAGATGTATCATGTGAATTTGGACAACTTCTATCTTATACCTACGGCAGAGGTGCCGGTTACCAACATCTATAGAGATGCCATTCTCCAGATGAACGACTTCCCTGTAAAGATGACAGCCTACACCCAGTGCTTTAGAAGAGAGGCCGGTTCATACGGAAAAGATGTGCGCGGGCTTAACCGTCTGCACCAATTTGATAAGGTGGAGATTGTAAGGTATGAGCTTCCCGACAAATCATACGCAGCCTTGGATGAGATGGTCAAACATGTGGAGAGCCTTGTACAGGCTTTGGAGTTGCCATACAGAATTGTAAGACTGTGTGGCGGTGATCTTAGCTTTACATCTGCAATTACTTATGATTTTGAGGTGTTCTCTGCCGCACAGCAGAGATGGTTGGAGGTAAGTTCTGTGTCAAACTTTGAGACTTTCCAAGCTAACCGTCTTAAGCTCAGATATAAAGATGAGAATGGCAAGATACAGTTGGCACACACCCTCAACGGAAGTTCATTGGCATTGCCAAGAATCTTGGCAGCTCTTATAGAGAACAATCAAGACGAGAACGGTCATATTCATCTTCCAAAAGCATTGCAGCCATACGCAGGCTTTGATGTAATATGATTAAGATAACAGACAGAGTAATATTGGGAATAGATCCCGGAACCCGAATTTTGGGTTTCGGGATTATCCATATTGTACAGGGTGTGCCGCATTTTGTAGATATGGGTGTGGTTAACCTCATAAAGGAGAGAGATCATTTTGTTACCCTAAAGAAGATTACTAAGGAGGTATCTGCACTTATAGACAAACACGCACCGGATGAGATGGCCATAGAGGCTCCGTTTTACGGGAAGAACCCGCAGGTAATGCTAAAATTAGGACGTGCTCAAGGTGCGGCAATAGCTGCAGCCCTTATGAGAGATATCCCAATCTTTGAATATGCCCCAAGAAGTGTAAAGGTTGCTGTTACCGGGCAGGGTGCAGCTTCAAAGGAGCAGGTTGCCACCATGGCCCGGAAGGAGCTTGGAATAAACATAGAGGAGAGATACTTGGATGCAACGGATGCTCTTGCTATAGCGTTATGCCATTTTTATCATATAAGTAACCCAATCCTTGCTGAGGCAGAAAAGAACAATCCGCGCAATGCGTTGCTTAAAGCGGCCATGGGTAAAAAAAAGGCTGCAAAGAGTTGGGAAAGTTTTGCTATGGAGAACCCCGGCAGAATTACTAAATAAAATAGCGGTTACAAAAATCATATTAAAAGCATAACGTATAATTGATACAACAGATAAAAAGGTTTATAACCAAAAAAGACTTAAAATTTAGCCGGCTTCTTAAACCTGCGCCGATATTGATAGTCTAAGCACTGTCTATTGATTTTACATGCATTGATATATGTATAGAAGAAACTTTTTAAAGATTAAAAGCTTACTGCTTTGGGCAATCATGCTCTCTGCAGCAATATTTGCAAATGCGCAGCAGCCGCAAACCGGCAGGGGAACATACCTTAAAGCTGTTTTCTTGGATTCCACAAACCGTGAACCGGTAGAGTTTGGAACTATGTCTGCCCATAATGCGGCAAACAGCAAACTTGTAAAGTATGCTCTTACAGATGAAAAGGGTGTTGCCATTATAAATGGAATGCAAAAGGGAAAATGGAATGTGAAGTTTGAATATATGGGGTACAAGCCAAAGAGCATAGATGTGGAGATAAAGCAGGGAGCCAACGATCTGGGGGAGATACTTATCCAACCGGATGTAAACTCGTTGGAAGGGATTACAGTCACAGCCCATGCCAATGCAATGCAGGTAAAGAAGGATACAATAGAATACAACGCTGCAGCATATAAGATTAATGATTCCGATATGTTGGAGGAGTTGCTAAAGAAACTGCCCGGCGTAGAGATAGACAGCGACGGTAATATTACAGCCAACGGTAAGACCATCAACAAGATAATGATAGACGGCAAGACCTTCTTCCTTGACGACCCTTCACTTGCAACAAAGAATCTTCCTGCAAAGATTGTAAACAAGGTGAGGGTGGTGGAGAGAAAATCGGATCAGGCAAGATTTACCGGAATAGATGATGGTGAGGAGGAGACCGTTATAGACTTGGGACTTAAACCGGGAATGATGAACGGTTGGTTTGGCAACTTAATGGGTGGCTATGGTACAAAGGACCGTTTTGAAACAGGTGCAATGATAGGCCGATTTACCAAAACAACCCAGATAAGCCTCATAGAGAACGGAAACAACACCAATAACAGAGGCTTTAATGATGTTGCATCAAGCATGATGGGCGGAATGAGAGGCGGTGGAGGAATGTGGGGAGGTTCCGGCATCAACACCTCATGGATGGGCGGTCTTAATGTAAATACAGAGGTATTGGATGGAAAAATGAAATTGTCGGGAAACTACATGTACTCAAACAATAAAAAGGAGGTAGAGAGAAAGCAGGATAGAGAGACCTTCCTTACAGAGGAGAACACACAGCGCAACTTGGAAAACGGAGCGGAGGAGAGCACTACATATAATCACAGGGCTGCGGCAGAGATGGACTACTCAATAACAGACAACACCTCAATACTCTTCAGGCCAAGATTTAACGTTGGCGGAGGCGATTTTGTAAGGACAAACGACTTTAGCACCTACAGAAACGATACGCTTACCAACAGCGGTTTGAGCAGCAACAGCGGCAAGAGCGACTTTACAAGCACGGAGGGAACATTGCTTTTGAGACAGAGACTTGGAAAGCCTGGTAGGACAATATCATTTAACTTTGACTATTCATACTCAGACAACGAGTTAGACGGATACAACCGCTCGGAGACAAAATTCTACACCAACAAGTTAAATGCAGACGGCAGCTATGAGCCTATAGAGACAAGCTCTACTGTTATAGATCAGCGCTACTTGCAGAACGAGAACTCATACAGACTCAGGGGAAGAGTCTCTTACACAGAACCGTTGGGACGTAACTATTTTATGGAGGGGTCATATTCGTACTCATATAAGAGGAGCACATCGGACAAAGACACCTACAACATAGATGCAAACGGTGAGTATACCAACTTAGACAGTGAATATTCAAGCCACTACAAGAATATCTTCATTAACCAGAGAGCAGAGCTCAACTTTATGAAACGCGAGGACAAATACAGCCTCACGGTGGGAGCGTCTATGCAGCCGGCAACAACAAAGAGCTACGGCCGTACAGACAGGGATACATCTTACAGCGTTATAAATTTTGCACCGTCTGCAAGGTTTGACTACAACTTCTCAGAGAACAAGATGCTTAGGATAAGATACCGTGGAAGAACATCACAACCATCTATTAATCAGTTGATGCCTATTCCCGACAATTCAAACCCTTTGAGGATCTCTTTGGGTAACCCTAACCTTAACCCGGAGTTCTCGCACAATATTTGGATGGAGTATAGAACCAATAATATGCAGAAACAGAGCTGGGTGGGAGTTATGTTCGATGCCTCTTACACAACAGACAAGATTGTCTCGAGGATAAGTTACGATGATCAAGGAGTTCAATATGTAAAACCATACAACGACAATACAGGAATATACTCAGCCAATTTAGGTGCAATGATGAATTTCAGGCTTTGGAACTCAAACTTCTCACTCTCGTCATTTGGAAACGTGGGTTTTGGCAACGGTGTAAACTACACAACGATTTCCGGAGGTAGCGGAGAATCGGGGCTTACTCAAGAGGGGGTGAAGAATGTAACCAAATCGCTGAGAGTAAGGGAAAATCTTAGGGTTACATTTAGAAATACCTTTATGGAGCTATCTGCCGGGGGGAGAATTAATTACCAAAATGCATGGTATACCGTAAAATCGCTCAGCAAGGCAGATACCTGGACAAATTCTATTACCGGTTCTGCAAATATAAATATACCGGGAGGATTTAATGTAACGTCAGATATTGCCAGAACATTCTACATTGGTTTTGACGAAGGATATAACGATCCGGTAACCATGTGGAATGCAGAGTTGTCTAAAACGTTGTTTAAAGGTAACGCTACTCTTAAGGTAAAGATTTACGATATTCTCAAACAGGAGAAGACAACATCAAGGACAACAACAGAGAACTATATTCAGGATGTTCAGACCAATGCTCTTGGGCAATATGTAATGTTCTCGTTGGTTTACAGATTCGGAAAATTCAGCGGTGCTGATATGAGAAGGATGGGACCTCCTCCTGGAGGACATGGCAGAAGAGGACCCGGCGGACCGGGCGGCCCCGGCAGAAGGTAGCGGTAGGATGAGACGATATTAAAGTTTGAATATGATGTGGGTACAGAGATTATTAGTATCTTTGTACCCATTCTACTATTAATATATGGCAAAAGAGAGTAAATCTTCTAAAACAAAGAAGGACGGTAAGAGCAATAAAAAAGAACCATGGTATTTTAACTGGTTTACAAAAAATGTATATCTGGCAGTAATAGCAATATTGCTGTTAGTATTTGCAGTTTCATTGTGCTTGAATGTTATAACAAGACACAATGTTGAGTTGGAGGTTCCATCGTTTGAAAATATGACAGTTGCAGCGGCAGAACAGGTGGCCAAATCTCATAATCTGAGGGTTGAGGTCATAGATTCAATACATAATCCGCGCCTTAAGGCAGGATCTGTCTTTAAACAGAATCCAAAGGCCGGCAGCAAGGTAAAGAAAAACAGGAGAATACTTCTAACCATAAACGGACTCTCTCCAAAGATGGTTCCAATGCCGTACTTGGAGGGCTATAGTTTAAGGCAGGCTCAGACAGAGTTGGAGGCAGCACAACTTGTCCTTGGTAAATTGGTATATGTAGAGGATATTGCAAACAACAATGTGATAAAACAGTTCTATAAAGGGAGAAGAATAAAGCCCGGAACATTAATCCCCGCCGAGAGTGAGATTTCGTTGGAGGTTGGAAGGAATAGTGAGCAGGTTAGTGAGACAGTTGTAATTGAACCATCTGAGAATGCAACCGCAGAGAGTGAAGAGGAGGCGGATGACGAGGACTATTTTTAAAAGAAGAGTATGGTGAGAGAGGACATAGATTACACCTCAGAGGAGGAGTATGATGATGACGATTCGGCCACAACGGCCGACGGTATGTTTGAGCACTACAGATTCAATGTAGACAAAGGCCAGACACTGCTGAGGGTAGACAAATATATAACCGAACACATGGAGAAGACCTCGCGTCATAGGGTGCAGTTGGCTCTTGATGCGGGTTATGTGCGTGTAAACGACAAAATTGTAAAGGCAAATTATAGGGTAAAGCCATTTGATGTTATAACAATTGTAATGCCTTACAAAAGGCGTGGCTTTGAGATAAGGCCTGAGGATATTCCGTTGGACATATTGTACGAAGATGATGACCTGCTTATGGTAAACAAACCTGCAGGACTTGTTGTACATCCCGGGCATGGCCATTATCATGGTACGCTTATAAATGCCTTGGCGTATCATCTTGGAAGAGAGCAGGGACCCGATGGCAAAGACGAACGGATGGGGATACTAGTTCACAGGATAGATAAAAACACATCAGGCATATTGGTGGTTGCCAAGAACGATGAAGCCCAACTCAAATTGGCCAAACAGTTTTTTGATCATACCATTGAGCGAAAGTATATTGCACTTGTATGGGGAAACCTAAAGGAGGATTCCGGTACAATAGAGGGAAATATTGGCAGAGATCCTAATGACAGGATGCGTTTTAAGGTTTTCCCGGACGGAAGTGCCGGCAAGAGAGCCGTTACCCATTACAGAGTATTGGAAAGATTCGGTTATGTAACTCTTGTAGAGTGCCAACTTGAAACCGGAAGGACACACCAGATAAGGGTACACATGAACTATATCGGCCATCCGTTGTTCAACGATGACAGGTATGGCGGAGACAGGATCCTTAAGGGTACGCTTTACAGCAAGTACAAACAGTTTATAGACAACTGTTTTGAGATAATGCCGCGTCATGCCCTTCATGCAAAGACTCTTGGATTTGCCCACCCCGTTACCGGCAAGCCTGTATTTGCAGAGAGTGATCTTCCTGACGATTTTAAGGCTGTTATTGCAAAGTGGCGTAGCTACGCAAAGAAAGATATAGAATAGACAAAATTAAGGAGTTGCATGTTGACGCAACTCCTTTTATTTTTTTTCAATAAAAATATAAGTCATAAAAAAAGGATGGCTTGTTAACCATCCTTTCCCTCGTGCGGGCGAAGGGACTCGAACCCCCACGCCGTGAGGCACTAGATCCTAAGTCTAGCGCGGCTACCAATTACGCCACGCCCGCGTTGTTTGGGATTGCAAAGGTAGGAATTAATTTATAAATTCCAAATAAAATGCCTGAAAAAGTTAAATTTTTTTGAGCATTATTGCAGCCCAACCATCCAATTCCATTCTGCAGACCATCTCAAGATTAAGGGACTTGGCTGTTTGGACAAGAGTATCAATGTCTTGCGTGTAAAAACCGCTTAATGTCACTATGCCACCGTCCGTTAACGCATTTGAGTAAACAGGAAGATCTTCTAAAAGTATATTTCTGTTTATATTGGCAAAAATATAATTGAAAATACGCCCCTCTATAAGAGACGAATCTCCGCACATAACCTCTAATGCATTGTTGAGTCTGTTTAGCCACGCATTGGTGAGAGCTGAATTTACTGCATTAAGATCTATGTCTATTGCAATAACGGGTCTTTTGGCCTTTAATTTGGCACAAAGAAGAGCAAGAATACCTGTTCCTGTACCCATATCTGTAACAGATGAATTCCTTATGCTGTTTATCTGTTTCCCGGTATGCGCATCTGTGCGTGGCAGGTTGAATCCGTTGTAGAAGTTTTTTTTAAGTCCAATAGGCAGCTGAGTCTCATCCTCTCCTGCCAACATACATATTGCGCTTATCATGAGCAATGTTGTGGAGTGGTGTCCTGTGCCGAAAGCCATGCGAGGTTCAATCTTTATGTTGTATTTTGCTTTTGGCACATCCTTATGGAAGGGGGCCTTTATTGCAACAAGATTGCCCATTAATATAGGTGTAAAATTCTTCTCCCACTCTTTGTTCCAGTTCTGCTCCATTATGAGCCTGTGTGATATGTCTATTTTGAAATCGGGGTTATTGTCAAAGAAGCTGAGTATAACCTTAACTTTTCGTTCATCGTACTCCTCCTGCTTTATGTAGCAGTACAGATATGGCTCTTCGGACATGAAACTCTCAAACGGCAGATCGCAGAGCATTGCTTCAACTATTTCTGCATGCTCCTCTGAGAATGGCTTTATATTTATTTTAACCTCTATGTAGTTCATGGTAATTTTTTATGCGTTGGCTTTGGCTTTGGCCTTTTTAGTTTATGGCTGAGAGTTTATAGTGTAGTATAGACAGTTTTAAAGTTAATTGTAAAAAAGCTAATTAGTGAAAAACTCATTCAGCTAAAGCCAATGCTAACGCCAACGCTAATAATTTAGAAGCTCTTTGCAATTGCTACAAAATCTGCAGCCTTTAATGATGCACCTCCAATAAGGCCGCCATCAATGTTTGGCTGTGCGAACAACTCTTTTGCATTTGAAGGTTTGCAGCTTCCGCCATAAAGAATAGAGATCTCATCTGCAAGTGCTCCAAACTTCTCTGCCAATACCTTCCTTATATGAGCATGAATCTCCTCTGCCTGTGCGCTTGTGGCTGTTTTGCCTGTGCCTATTGCCCATATTGGCTCGTAAGCAACAATAACGCTTTTCATCTGCTCCGGAGTAAGGGTATAAAGTACCTCTTTAATCTCCTGCTCAACAACTTTAAAGTGTTCGCCCTTCTCTCTCTGCTCAAGGTTTTCGCCAACACAGAAGATAGGAGAGAGGCCGTTCTCCAATGCTAATGATATCTTCTCTTTTAGGATCTCTCCGGTCTCGTGATAGTACTCTCTTCTTTCGGAATGGCCAAGAATAACATATTCTGCACCTGTTGATGCAACCATTTTTGCTGAAACCTCTCCTGTGTATGCCCCGCTCTCGTGATCTGCACAGTTCTGTGCCGAAAGTCCTATAACAGTTTTGCTTATAACATCTTTTACAGGTACAAGGTTGGTAAATGGTGGAGCAATGATAAGTTTTACATCAGATGGAACCTCGGATAACAGGGTTGTAAGTTCTTTTGCCAATTCAACGCCCTCGGAAACAGTTTTGTTCATCTTCCAGTTTCCCGCTACAATATTCTTTCTCATAACTATAATGTGTTTATATACATCTAATCGGCGGCAAATTTAATAGTTTTTTCAAGAACAATATATTTGAATTGAAAAATATGGCTTTAGCCATAAATTAAGAAGAGCCCGGGGTGGGATCCCGAGCTCTTCCGTTGGAACTAATTGGAATTTTAACTATAATATTTACCTATGGGGAACATTATTCATGTTTCTAATATTTGTAAGCTATTTAACATTACTGTATTATAGCTTTTTATTTGGCCTCTGCGAACAGATCTCTTATTGCTGCTGCCAACCTCTTCACACCCTCTCTTATGCTGTCGTCATCCATAAACGAGAAGTTCACACGCAATGTATTTTGGCCCGTACCGTCACAGAAGAATGCCTCACCAATTACAAATGCCACATTCTTCTTTATGGCGTAGTCGAACAATACTTTTGAGTCATAACCGTGAGGCAGGGTCATAAGAAGGAACAGACCTCCGTCTGGTTTTGTCCAGGTAACACCCTCCGGCATCTCCTTCTCAAGAGCCTCTAACATAATATCCCTCTTGTGTCTGTAAAGCTCAACTGTTTTTTTAAGATTGGTCTCAAAAGCGCCACTCTGCAGATATTTTGCTGCAACTGCCTGGTCGAATACAGGAGAGCAGAGGTCAGACGATTGCTTGGCCAAATTGTATCTGTAAACGAAATCTTTGGGTGCTACTACCCAACCAAGACGGAATCCCGGAACAAATGTCTTTGAGAATGTTCCCAATAGAATTGTCCTCTCCGGAGCCATAGATGAGATAAGAGGCTGGTGCTCACCCTCAAATCTAATCTCTCTGTAAGGGGAATCCTCAACTATGATAAGGTCATATTTTCTTGCAACTTTTACTATGTACTCTCTCTGAGGTACTGTCATTGTTACACCTGTAGGGTTCTGGAAATCCGGTATGGCGTAGATGAATTTAGGCTTTTTACCAACGGCCATCATTGCCCTTACAACAGCTTCGAGCTCCTCATCTGCCTCAACACCAACAATATCTGCCTGTGCGGCAGTGAATGCCTGCAATGCGCCAAGGTAAGATGGTAATCCGCAAAGAACAGTATCGCCCGGATCCAAGAATATTCTGGCCGTTAAGTCAATTGCCTGCTGCGAAGCGGTTGTTATGATAATATTGTCTCTGTCTATATCAAGCCCCTGCTTGATGTAAATCTTAGCAATCTCTTCACGTAGCTCTCTGTTTCCATCTGTACCGCCATACTGCAATGCCTTGACTCCCTGTTCCTCAAGTACTTCTATCATTATTCTCTTAAGGTCTTCAATAGGGAAAGTCTGTGGATTGGGAAAACCGCCTGCAAAGGAGATGATCCCGGGTTGGTTAACTACGTTTAAGAGCGCTCTGATAGGTGAAGGCTTCATTGCCTTGGCGCTTTTTGAAAGGAAATCGCTAATATTTACTGACATAATGTTCTTTAATTATAAATCGTTTAAATTCTGAATACAAAAATAATAATTATTAATTAAAAACAAAAAAATATAATCTTTTTAGTAAGAGTTAAAAATAAGTTGGTAAAGATTTAGCAGTATTTTTGAGAAAAGACATATAGACCGAAAAGACAATTAAAGATTACCAAGCTATTTATTTAAGATTACTTAAATAAAATTTTTATCAAATGGCGCTAATTGAAAAAAATGGTAACAATCTGTTTTCCTTTTTTATTCATATCTTTGCCAATAATAATTATTTCTTAGACAATTTTTGTCGGGAAGCAAATTAATCATATATGAAAGGGAAATTAAGATTAACAAAGGAGTTTAGGTTTGAAGGGGCACATGCGCTTCCCAATTATGATGGCTTATGCAGGCATATTCACGGACACTCTTATATATTATATGTAACGATAGAGGGGGTACCGGAGCAAGACAAGAGTTCTCACAAGTATGGGATGATTATAGATTTTAAGGATCTTAAAGCAATTGTGAATGAGGAGATTCTAAGGCATTTTGACCATGCTTTGGTCTTAAGGAGCGATTCTCCGGGAGCGTCTGAACTGTCTGAACAGTACGGAAATGTTGTGATTGTGGACTTTCAGCCAACGTGCGAGAATCTTATAACATATTTTGCGGAGTGTATAAGCAGAAGACTTCCTGCAGATGTAATGCTCTATAGTTTAAGGCTTTATGAAACGGCAACATCGTACGCAGAATGGATAAACGAATAAATTATACCCCATGAACAGGATATTTCTTATAGATGGTCATTCCCAGATATTCAGAATGTATTATGCGTTTATGCGCAGGCCAATGATTAACTCAAAGGGGGTTGATACGTCTATTCTATATGGCTTTACAAAGATGATTCTTGAGATTATCTCCAAGGAGCATCCGTCTCATATTGCAGTTGCGTTCGACCCTCCGGCAAAGACATTCAGACATGAGGCATACGAGGAGTATAAGGCTAACAGGAGTGCGGCACCTGAACTTGTAAAGGCTGCACTTGAGCCGTTGCAGGAGATTCTAAAGGCGCTTAACATACCTGTGGTGATGATGCCCGGGTTTGAGGCGGATGATGTGATAGGTTCAATGGCTACGCAGTGGGATAACAATGATAATGAGATTTTTATGGTTACTCCCGACAAAGACTACGGCCAGCTTATATCTTCCAATGTTATGCAGTACAAGTTAGGAAAAGGGGAGGAGCCACAGGTGGTGGGGCCAAAGGAGGTATGCGAGCAGTATGGTATTGAGAACCCCAAACAGGTTATAGATATTCTTACAATTTGCGGAGATGCTTCTGATAATGTGCCAGGAATCAAAGGTATAGGGGAGGTTGGAGCTAAAAAGCTTATTGCACAGTTTGGTAGCGTTGATAATATTGTAGAACATAGGAGCGAGTTGTCTCCCAAGCAAAAAAACGCAGTGGAGCAGTCGTTGGATCATCTTCAGATGAGCAAGTTCCTTGTAACTATAAAGACAGATATAGAGCTGCCGGTGTCGTTGGATTCAATTAAATACAGGTATCCGGATTATGACAAACTAAACGAGATAATTGTAGATTATGAGTTTAATTCTCTCAGAAAGTTTGTGGATATGGGGGGGAAGGATAGTGGCGGTAACAGTGAGAAAAAGGAGACGGCAGCTTTTACAGAACCGGATCTGTTCAGCTCTTTCAGCTCTGCGGAGAGTTCATGTGGTGCAAAAGAACCTGCTTTGGCGGTGAATGTTGCCGAAGTCTCTTTTGATGAGCTTGCCCCGGCAGCTGTTGCAGATGGGGAGGTTGCGTTAAGGATTTATGATTCTGCGCTATATCTTGGGACTTCGGGCAAATATGCAAGGGTGCAACAGCTTAAAGATGCGGAATCGCTGCTGGCAGATGGCAAGATTGTAAAGACAGGATATAACATTAAGGATTATATAAAGGTATTAAGGGATAACGACATAGAGTTGTGCGGACAATTGTATGACATAGAGCTTATGCACTATGTACTGCAACCCGAAAGAGCTCATAAGGAGGAGATACTCTTTAAGACATACCTTAATACAGATATTGAGCCGTTGGCAGAGACCGAAAGGCAGCATATATCGGTCTCTTTGTTGGTGGAACTGCGCAAACAGCTTACCGCAGAGTTGGAGAAGACAGGGCAGACAAAGCTGTACACAGATATAGAGGCACCGCTTATTCCGGTATTGGCAGATATGGAGTACACAGGGGTTAAGATAGATACGGAGCATCTGCAAAGATACAGCAAAGAACTCACGGCAGAGTTACTAAAGATAGAGGATGATGCTCGCATGATTGCAGATGATATGTTCCTTAACCTTTCATCACCCAAACAGGTTGCCCAACTTTTGTATGAGAAACTAAAGCTTAATCCAAAAGCAAAGAAAGGGTCAACAGGGCATTACAGTACAGATGAAAAGACTTTAACTGAGTTGGAGGGAAGTCACCCCATAGTTAATATGATTCTTGAGTACCGCGGGCTAAAGAAGCTCATATCATCATATACAGATAATATCCCATTGCTTATTTCGCCAAAAGACGGTAAAGTACATACAACATTCAATCAGGCGCTTACGGCAACAGGCAGGCTTAGCTCAACAAACCCCAACCTGCAGAATATTCCGGTTAGGACCAGCAGGGGCAAGGAGATAAGGAAAGCATTTGTATCGCAGTTTGAAGGTGGAAAGATACTCTCTGCAGACTACTCGCAGATAGAGTTGCGGCTTATGGCGCACATGAGCAACGATCCCCACCTTGTAGATGCCTTTAATAAAGGAAAAGATATTCACACGGCAACGGCGGCAAAGGTATTTGGCGTTCCGGAGGAGGAGGTTACACGTGAGCAGAGGAGCAGGGCCAAGGTTGCAAACTTTGGAATAATCTACGGTATCTCTTCGTTTGGACTTTCACAGAGGTTGGGTATGAGCAGAACAGCCTCTAAAGAGCTGATAGAGGAATATTTCCGCAACTACCCAAAGGTGAAGGAATATATGGACAATATGATAGAGAAGGGGCGCAAAGAGGGCTTTGTGGAGACAATTTACGGACGTAAGCGTTTTCTTCCCGACATAAACTCCCGTAACGCCACGGTTAGGGGCTACAATGAACGTAATGCCATAAACGCGCCGCTACAGGGGAGTGCGGCAGATATAATAAAGGTGGCAATGATAAATGTATACCGCTGCATGAAGCAGATGAACCTTAAAAGCAAGATGATCCTGCAGGTGCACGACGAACTTGTTTTTGATGTTGTCCCAAATGAGATAGAACAGCTGAAAGAGCTTGTAACCAAGAAGATGGAGAGTGTAATAAAGCTGCGCGTTCCGCTTGTGGCTGAGGCCGGTGTTGGAGATAACTGGTTAGAGGCACATTAACAGCATATTTACAACGGAACATATTTACAACGGAACAGGTTTGTAACGGAACAGGTTTGTAACAGGTGAGATTTGCCAATGAAAAAATACTGTGCGGAAATACAGGATGAGGAGCTTGTAAAGCGTGCCGTAAATGATAGAGATCAGACAGCGTATACCATTCTGCATGAAAGGTATAGAGAGCAGTTGGAGATCTTTGTACGGGACATGCTTGTCTCATATACAGATGATCCTGCAGATATTGTACAGATAGCACTTTTTAAGGCATTCAGCAGTTTGGATAAGTATGAACCCTCTTACAGGTTTTCAACATGGCTGTACAACATTGCCAAAAACACCGCAATAGACGCTCTTAGAAAACAGAAAGTTAATATGGAGCACGGTTTTTACGGTGTATCTAAATCGCCTGAGGATGAGTATATAAGCATGCAGTCTTTGTCTGAGGTAATGGGCAGGATAAAATCACTCGAACCTAAATACAGGGAGGTTGCAGAGTTACGGTTCATTAAGGAGCTGGCATACGATGAGATAGCTACACTTACCGGACTTCCGCTGAATACCGTACGTACAAGGATACGCAGAGCAAGAGAACAGTTGAAGGATTTGGAAGAAAGACTTTTATAGGCGTTGGCGTTAGCGTTGGCGTTGGCAATGTTTAAGAGTAAAGAGAGTAAAGAAAGTAAAGAAAGTAAAGAAAGTAAAGAAAGTAAAGAAAGTAAAGAAAGCTAAAGAAAGCTAAAGAAAGCCAAAGAAAGCCAAAGCAGATAAACTAAGACAGATGGAGGAACTGATATATAAATATTTTAATGTAACAGCAGAGCAGAGGGAGCAGATAGCAGCCCTGTATGCTCTTTATAAAGAGTGGAACGACAAGATAAACGTAATAAGCAGAAAGGATATAGACCTTCTGTACGAGCATCATGTACTTCACTCTCTGGCAATATTAAAGTTTGCAGAGGATGCAGGTATTGAATTAAGCGGCTGCAATTTAATGGATGTTGGCACCGGTGGCGGTTTTCCCGGCATTCCGTTAGCTATAATGCTTCCGGACAGCAGATTTACCCTTGTAGATTCCGTTGGGAAGAAGATAAAAGTGGTAGAGGAGATTGTGGCCTCGTTAGGGCTTAAAAACGTTAAGGCTCTGAACATGAGGGCGGAGGCAGTTCCAGGCGAATTTGACTACGTAGTCTCTCGTGCAGTTACAGACCTGCAGAATTTCCTGCCGTGGGTAAAAGGCAAATATCGTAGAGGAATTATCTATTTAAAAGGTGGAGATCTTGCTTTTGAATTGGATAATGCTCTTAAAAAGAATAAGATACCTAAATCTAACCTTTTTATAAAGGATATAAACGAGTGGTTTGAGGAGGAATTTTTTGAAGAGAAAAAGGTTATTTTTATAGCCAAAGACTAATCAATAACAGATTTGAGAAGCTGTTTTGATCTTTTGGGCAGCTTCTTAAGAAGTTTTATTTGCATTTTTGGATTAAAACATTTACTTTTGCACTCCATTTGGAGAAAATATATAAATTGTCATAATATGAAACGCACATTTCAACCATCACAGCGCAAACGCAGAAACAAACATGGCTTCCGCGAGCGTATGTCTACACCTAACGGACGTCGTGTATTAGCTGCACGCAGAAGAAGAGGCAGAAAGAAACTTACTGTATCATCAGAGGATAGATGGTAATCCATTACGGTACGGTATTTTGTAGTTTTTTCAAAAAAAAGGGTTTGCCCATATGGGCAGGCCTTTTTTGTAAATATTGATTAGTACCTGTTTTGTCTCTATAAAAGATGAATCTGTTTTACCAAATTTGCTCCTACACCTGTTTTGCACTTATATTGAGCGGAATTTTCTGCGCAGTGGTAAGGTGGTTTCACATGTGCCGCCCGTATAATGAGCACGAAAAATATTTCTACCCTGCAAGACGATGGGCAACACTTTTTTTTGCTGCGGTCGTACTACAAATACCATACGTTATATATCCGTGCGACACAGATGTTTGGCTGTACATAAGGGTATTTGGCATTGTATATTATCCATTCTGCTTCTCGGTGCTTTTTGAGAGGTATTTCAAAAACAGAGGTTTTGGAAAAGATGTTGGCAGTTTTCTGCTCGTTGCCGTCCCCTCTCTGTTTATCTTGGGGGTATTGGTGCTAATCATCCTTCACGGGAAAGAGCAGTTGGAGAATGTGAGGACAATTATCCTTATCTCCGCCGGAGTGTTGAGCATTCTGCTCACAATCTATTTTGTGGTGGTCGTAAAATGGTTAAGGAGACGTATAGACGAATTTCACAACCAGAACTTTTCAAACGAAGATGATTTTCCTTACAAATTTGCCAAAAAGGTTCTGTATGTGCCGTTGATATGGATAGTGCTTGCTTGGGTGATATTTGTTACCGGCAGCCGTGGGTTCAAGATCTTTTATGACATACTGCTTACCGTATGGATGGTATCATTCCTTTGCATGATTCTACACCCACAACGTTCTTGGCGCAACAGCGAGGTGGACAGACTTATGACAGAGATAGAGAGGGAGGAGAGTACTGTAATGGAGGAGATTGAGGAGACTGCTGTGCAGGAGTATACGGCCGATGGTAGTCTTGAGGAGGAGCAGAGTGGGATTGTTTTTACTCCCGACGAAATCTCCTTGAGAAACGAAATATTGTCAATTGTAAAGAGGAGATATAAGGAGCCGAATCTTAAACGCACGGATATAATAGATGATATCCAATATGGCAGAAGGAGACAGGCAGGTGCTGTAGTATCCAAGATGGGATTTTACAGAATGGTCAACGCCTTTAGGCTTGAGCATGCAAGGCTCTATAAACTGAAAAGGCCCTCTGCAACGCAAGATGAGATTGCGGAGGCTTCGGGGTTTAAAGACAGATGGGCACTCAACAATGCCCGTAAAAAGGTAGACAATATAGACTACGGGGTCGTAAAAGATTTCCTCCCCACCTCTGTATAATCTGTGGTGGCGCTATCTGCAAGCCATTCCAATAAAGATGCAATAAACACTTCACTGTTGATATGGTCTGTAAACGAGTTTGCATTTTGTGTTCAGCCTCTTTAGTGTGAATTTGGCTTAAATTAAGCCTTTAAGCTTATGTATGGCATGTTTTGTCTCTTTTTGAGCGACATTTCCTTGCGGTAAAGTCGCTCAAACGCATATTGTAATTCACAAATTGCTATTCATATTCACCTTATAAAGATTGACGATTCACTAATTTTGCGGCCGTAATCAATAGCATAATAATGAAGAGATATTTTATTTGTACAGCCGTAATAATGGCAGTCCTTGTATTGCAAGGATGTAAGAAAAACAGACATAAAGATCTGTTTTACGGTATTAAGATCAGCGCTTCAATAGGCAACCTCTCTAAGGTTGCGACAAACAATGACGGATCACAATATTTTGAGAACAACGATGAGATAAGCGTGTATGCGTGGGTTGGTGACAAGACTGTTGCTCCTGCTACCGGTGAGCGTGTCGTTAACAACTCCGTTAACAAACTTAATAATGGGGAATGGACGGCGTCTCCGCAGATGCTATGGAGTACCACAACAGATCCTCATAATTTTATAGGTATATACCCAAAGACAGATACACCTGTAGACAATTTGTCGGCAGACATATATAGAACTAATGAGAATGAGCCTGTATTGAACGACCTTCTTGTTGCAACAAACTACGACGGCCTTACAGGGGATATGAAGAGTAAAGTTCCTCTTATGTTCGACCATGTTATGGCAAAGGTCATAGTTAATTTGGAGTTCAGAAACCAGTGGGGTGGTGGTGCGCCAACCGTTGCAAGCGTAAAACTTTTGAATGTGGCAAAGGAGGCAACAGTAAATTATCTTACCAAGACTGTTACCGTAGATGCAAATGCAGACAGAGGCGAACTCTATCTTCTTGAAGATAATGCCAACAGATCTTACTCATATATATTAATACCACAGACATCTGTAAACACCGTAATCATTAACATAGCCGGAACGGACTATACATATACAAGTAACAGAGACTTTGCCTTTGAAAGCGGCAAGTACACCACTATAAACCTTATTGTAGGCAGAGATCAGATAGATGTGGCCTCTATAACCATCAACGATTGGGAAGAGGGCAGTGAGTATAACGGAGGAGAAGCTTTAGATTAATGATTTGTTTGAATTTAATTAATATCCAATAAATATGAAGAGATATAGCAATATTTTACTTTTTGGATTGGTGTCGCTTTTTTTGTGGAGCTGTACCAAAGAAAACGCTGTAGATCCCAACAACGGCTCAAATAAGGAGATGAGAGTTGTGGCGTCTGTATTGAAGACACGTGCAGGCATGGAGGATGTTACAGATATAAAAGCCTTTATGTTAGACGTTAAGAGTGGAGGAAACTCAAAATACGATTATTATGTGGCTGTAAAACCAGACGGAATTGGTTGGAAAAGCTACAGTGTTGCAGCAGATGGAACTATAGGTGCTGCAAAGCAGATGCTTTGGGCAGATGCAACTTCCCCTGTTGTTGCCACTGCACTATATTTGTCAAATAACGCAGAAACTGTTTTGTCTGCCGACAAATATATCAATGCAGAGATAAATGTTGTAAAGGATCAGACAACAGAAGATGCCGTAAAGCAGTGCGATTACCTATACATGCCCGCTACAACGATTTACCCTACCACAGATAATGGTGCTGTAAACGTTGCATTCAGACATCTTATGGCAAAACTGAATATTATGCTGTATATGGGAACCGAGTTTAATGTAAATCCCGGTACAGATGTAAATCCTGTTACAGAGATTAAAATAAAAGGTGTCGCTACAAAAGGAATATTTGACGCACTTAGCAACAGTTGGTCAGATGCTGCAGACAACACTGCAACAGAGGTTATGCCTTACTGTGCCCAATACTCTGCAGGTAGCGGCCTTATAAAGAGAGCCACTGCAAGGTATGAGGCTATCCTTATTCCTGAGATCATTGACCCCGGTAAATTTGGTCTGTCTATTACAGTCAACGGTAAAACCTATAACTGGACATCCGAGCAGGCAATATGGATTGAGGGTAACTACAGCTATAGCATCCCTGTGACTGTTGGAAAGAACTTTGTATCTGTAGGAAGTGTTCAGGTGGCAGAGTGGAATGCCGGCGCGGAACTTAATGATGGAGAGACAGATGTAGAGGATATAGATGTTTGGGACGGAGTTACTGTTGCTACCGGCCTTACAGTGGGAACAGGCACGAAAGATGATCCGTATATTGTTACATCAGGAGCGGAGCTGGCTTATATTGCTCAAGTTGTAAATTCGCGTGTTTCACCCGGTCTTGACAGGAAATACTTTACACTTACAAAAGATATAGATCTTGGAGATCATGAGTGGACACCTATAGGGTTTTCTGAGGGGGCTCATGGCAAGTCTTTTACCGGTGTTTTTGATGGTAATAACCATACAATATATAACTTGAAAGTAGTAAGCACAGTAGAGGAAAAGGCATCCGGTTTTTTTGGCTCTATAGGACCTGCACCGGATGGGGAATATACTGTTAAGAACTTGACAATAAAGAATGCACATATAGAATCTGAAAGTAATGCCGGAATATTGGCAGGTGTAATGAATTCTGTATATCCAAGCGAACCTTATATAGCAAACTGCCATGTAAGCGGTACTGTAAAGGTACCTTCAAGCAGTACAAACGGTGGTGCAGGCGGGCTTATAGGTAGAGTGACATACGGACATATTGAAGGGTGTACCGCAGATGCTGTTGTAACAGGTCATTTCTGCAGCGGAGGCCTTGTTGGCACCGCTTTCAAATCTACTTTAGAAAATTGTTCTGCAAAGGGTAGTGTATCCGGTTCGTGGGAAGTTGGAGGATTTTGCGGAAGTTTGGTATATAGCTCAACAGCAAAATATTGTACAACATCTGTTAATGTTGAGGCAATCGACTGGAATGTTGGCGGTTTTACCGGTTGGTTAGGGGTATATAACGATGGCAGTATTAGCGACATGTCATATATGGTAGGCTGTTCTGCAAGCGGAAGAGTGTTTCAAAAAGGTAACGGCTATTGGCAGAGACATCTTGGCGGTTTGGTTGGAATTATCCGTTATGGTCAGATATCGGACAGCCATTTTGATGGTGAATTGGATAGTTCACAAACAAGCGGAAATGAGTATGTAGGAGCTTTTGTAGGTTACGACAAAGAAGGCGGTAAGACTGTATCGTGCTGGTATAAAAAATCGGGCGTACAGGATGGTATTAAGAGTGTGGGCGTAATAGATGACGAAAGCTCATCATCACATGACATTACAGCTAAGTAACATGAAAAAAATAACATCATTTACTACAATTAATAAAATATAGAGATATATGAGATTATTAAAATATACTACAATATTCGCAATGTTTGCAGCTGCTCTTGCTTCATGTAATAAAGATGAGCAGACAGTTGGAAACTACCCTAAAGATGGGACCGTTCGCATTAATACATCTGTTGCAGATCCGTTTACCCGTGCCGAAAATACAACTACCTATAATGGAGATAATCTGGCGCTTTTCTTGGATTATGGTGCAGGGGATAAATATACTGCAAACAATATCCTTTGGAAAAATAACGGTGGAACATGGAGTTCCTCTACGCTAATGCTTTGGAAGAACGGTACCACTCCGGTAAACATATACGCATACTCGCCATACAGAGATGGTGAGGCAGATGCGACAGGTGTTAAATTCTCTATTCCTGCAGATCAGACTGTCGGAGTTGAGGCTGCAGACCTTGTATATGATTATGTTCCAAACTTTATTCCTCAGGAAGGTCTCGACGAGAACAGTGCAATCAATATTACATTAAAGCATAGCCTTGTAAAACTTACATTGAACATATCAAAGAACAATGAGTTCGATGGTACAAATGTTACAGTTGAAAGTGTTTTGCTAAGACAGACTGCAGGTGCGGTTAAATTGAACCTTCAGCAGAATGGTGCTGTTTCGGTACATGGGGATGCGCAGGCTATAGATGTTATGATGCACTCTTTGCAGGGTGACAGTTACGAGGCAATCTTCTTCCCATACCTCGGGCAGGAGGCCGGAGCAAAGATGATAACTGTAAATATGAGCAACGGAAACTCATACAGCTATACTGTTCCTGCAGAGGGGATAAACTTTGAGGCAGGTTGTGCATACACAATGAACCTTAAGGTTGGTAAGGACAAACTTAATTTGTCGGGAGTATCAATAGGAAGCTGGGAGTTTGAGGAGAATGAGTTGAATGGCGGCGAAGCAGAGGATTAATAAATACGGACTAGTTAGTAGTTAGTAAGCGTTAAAAAATAAGTTGGTAAAGATTTAGCAGTATTTTTGAGGATAGATGTCTTTTCTCATCAGTCATGTGCCACCGGCACATGACTGATGAGAAAAGAAATATAGACCGAAAAGACAATTAAAGATTACCAGGTTATTTTTTAAGGATTACTTAATATAGTTATTGTAAAATTGTTTAGTTATCGGTAAAGAATTTTTTAATTCTTTGGAGGCAGGGACAGCTTTTGGCCGCCCCTGCTTTTTTTAATTAAACTAATAACGATATGACTACAATTGAAATTAATGTAAAAGTTGGTATTTTGTCTTTTATTGAGCTGCAGGTAGATTACCTTAATTCCTGTAACCGCTATAGCACGGCAAGAAACTATATGCGTACAAAAAACAGTGTAGCATCCTATTGTAACAGCTGTGATCTGCCGTTATCTTTGGTAGATGAATCATTTATAGAGGGGTACAATCTGTTTTTGCAACAGCGGGGTATTGTTCGTAACTCTATCTCATTCTACATGCGTATACTTCGTGCAGTGTATAATAAGGCCGTGAGGCAACATCTTATAGAAAGGCAGCTTGGCAATCCGTTTGCCAATGTTTATACAGGAATAGACCGTACAAGGAAGCGGGCTGTAAATGAAAAGATTATATCCAAACTTTACAAATTGGATCTTAAAAGCTCACCGGTCCTTTCATTGGCTCGAGATATGTTCGTGTTCAGTTACTGCACCAGAGGAATGTCATTTGTTGATATGGCATATCTTTGTAAATCAAATATAAAAAGCGGTGAGATCTGCTACTCGAGGCATAAGACAGACCAACAGTTGGTTGTGCGGATAGAACCGGTGGTACAAAGGATTATAGACCGCTATGCCAACCCTTTTTCAAACTATATATTCCCAATATTAAAATCTTGCGATGCTGCCAAGAATTTTACGCAGTATCAGATAGCACTAAACTATTACAACAGACAATTGAAGAGGCTTGCCGGCATGCTGCAATTGGATTGTTGCCTTACATCATACGTGGCGCGTCATAGTTGGGCAACATCTGCACGCAGGCACAACATCCCGTTATCTGTAATAAGTGCAGGTATGGGACATACATCAGAGAGGACAACTCAAATCTATCTCTCAGCATTAGAAAACAACGTTATAGATAAAGCAAACCGCCGTATAATCTCTTGTCTATTGTAGCTTTGTGACTGCGGTAAGCCGAATGTAGAATGGTTGCGCCCCCGCGCAACCACATCTTGTTGTTTTGTAAAAGAACCTCTCATTTGGTTTAGGATGTGGTTTACCAAAGCTACCTTAAAGAGCTAATGATGCCATATACATGCAAAAATCATCAATTGACTTAAATGATTTTACGTTGCCTTGTTGTGGAAAATTCCTTTCTTTTCCTTGAGTTCTTTGCACAGTATCAAGAATAATTGAAATCTCATTTGGCACGTTCTCAACTTTTGCTTTATGATTCTTTAAGAAAACATTGTAGAATTCATCAAGAAAGCTTCTCGTTGCAAAGTTTACATTTGAGAAGTCAAAAATGGTATCATCCAGCTCCTCAGTCTTCATTGAAAGATACAGAGTATGAACAGTAGACCTTGATTTAAGGTCTGCCGATAGCCTTTGTGTAATATAAATCCTGTTCATAGCAAATACTCGTTTTCTGCAAAAATATGAAATATTTTTATTCGAAGTACCTAGTGTACAAAAAATATTCATTCTGATACGGTATTCTTAGTGCAATTATTGTTCCATTCCATCTTAGGCCTTCTGGTAATTCGATTATATTGTCAAAGCCCTCAGCTTTCAGATATATGGCACTCCCAGACATCATCATATACTGCCCTTTCAATCCTGTAATTAACATTTTCTTGGATGTGTAGATGCCGTATCCACGATTTTCAACGTCAGGCAAATTTTTGGAAGACACACCCTTATTTGCAGCTTGCATAGCTTCTATATCATTTCCTACTTCTATTCCTGCTTTATTAAAACTACCATTAAGAGTAATTCCTTCGTCAGCAATACATAAATCAATATACCCTTTCTTAGGGTATGACTGTGCAAATATATAGCCGCGCTCAGATTCAGAATGTTCTGTGATGTTATCGACCATCTCTCCTAATATATACTTTAAACCGTTCAGTACATTATGCTTAATTCCTAATTGCAGGCAAAGAATATTTTCTATAGCCGAAAGAATGGCATCTTTATCAGAAGATCTATTAGCAAGGGCTGGAAAATTGATAACAGGTATGTATGTCTTACTTTCGTATTTTCTGAGGAGAGTGCAAAATTCTGCTTTACTGAATTTATCAGGCTTTAGTGTATCAAGAAAATGTATTATATCCAAATATGGTGTTTTATTAATGACTCTCAATCTCTTTTTTGATGAATAGAGACATAGTATAAAGGATATAATGAATACAGGAGATACAAATCTAATTGAAGAGCAGTCTACAATAATTTCTTCGTCACTACTCCCCTCTATCAAATTCATAATCTTAACAACAGGACCTATGCCTCTTGTCAGTTTATCATCTTGAATATCTATGCGTTCTTTGAGTATCATGCGACAAAAATAATAGACATTCATCTAATTTTTCTTACAATTAATAATATTTTATTAACAAAATAATTAACAGATGCAAAGTGTATTGGTATCTATTGCAACAAAGATTCTACTCTTAATAAACTTTGATATTTGCAGAGTTAATATAACAATAGACTTCAGTGGCTTACTTCCGTGTATTGGATATTTAGAGACGAGTTGAAATAAAAGATTTTATTCTACCAGTATGTGTGTAAAAATGAGCCTAATGGAAAAATAGTTGAAATATGACACAACGTACTGTTTCTATGAAAGAAACCACACAAAAGGCTTTGGCGTTGGCTTTATCATTGGCCTTAATTTAGTTGAGAGTTTATAGTTTATAGATGAAAACAATTTCCTTTAGAACTCTAAACTATAAACAATAAACTATAAAGCTGATTATGACACGGAGAGAAATACTGTTTCGTTTTCACGCAACTTTTCCTCGCCATGACAAAGTATAAGCATGCTTGACTTTGCTCATCCGGCTTACGGAAAAGTTTTTTTAATATACAGAATGTTAGATAGAAGTCTTTATTTAAAATATTGTATATCAATTATTTTTACAATAAATACACCTATTTGTGTAAGAATAAAAATTTTTAGTTTGTTTAATATTTGATTTATTCATACCTTTGCAGACGTCTTGTGTGGTTTCTTTCATAGAGATAATACTTGAAAATGCAGCAAATGTATTTTTAGGTAATCTCTTGGCAGTATGACTTTTTTAAGAAGCAGCAGAACAACCGTGACGACAAGAACAAAAGAGTCTAACTTAAAAACACAAAAAGAAAACCATAAAGACGCAAAAAATCACGCAACTTAAAGGTAATGGTATTCTAACTGCCTGATTGAAAAAGGATTATACAATCATGCAGGATTAGAGGATATTACCCTGGCCCAAAAGAGCTTAACAATGCCCCACAGTACCACAGAAGAAAAGCTCTGGTATGTCCTAAGAGACCTAAAACGCCCCAATGCCCTGCTCCCTGCATACAAACAGTTAGGCGAAGCAAACATAGAGGTATTTACCCCAATGAAATGGCAGGTCTCCATAAAAAACGGGAAACGAATCCGCAAACAGGTCCCATTCATCCAAGACCTGCTCTTTGCATACGAATTCAAGCAGATCTTAGATCCCATCATCACCTACACAGATACCCTTCAATACAGATTTCAGAAAGGCGGCGGCTATCAGAAACCCATGACAGTCCCTACCGCAGATATGGAACGCTTCATAAAAGCGGTACAGTCAACAGCACAACCACAATATTACCTGCCGGGCGAGATTACCCCAGCAATGTGTGGACAGACAGTCCATATAGTAGGTGGAATATTAGATGGTTACGAAGGCAAGCTGCTAAAGGTGAAAGGCACAAGAAAGAAAAGACTCATAGTCTCCCTACCCAACCTTCTTGCAACAGCAGTAGAAGTAGAGAGCGACTACATACAATTTGTATAAGATGATAACACAGCAGACACAGCCACCCAAGGCATACCGTAGAGCACAGGCAACACCATGGCTGCAGCTCAACCGGCTGATAGAGAGCAGCCACAGCATTATCCTTGGCCGCGAGAAGAATAACCACAACCACATTCATCTCTACGCCTACGGAGCCTATTGGGCCGCCTTTGAGCAATCGGCCTACCAGCTGTGCAGACACTTTCCCGGGAGCAGTACCGCCATCCTGCAGATAAAAGGCTACCCCTTTCCCGCAATTATGGCTATGCTTCCCGACAAAGAACTATATACCCCAAAAGCAGTGCAGTACCCAACCCGTACAGTAACCCCGGACTACAAGATATTGGCAGTGCCCAATCTCACCCCAACCAGTTACCGCGCATGGTACACCCGCCTGCTAAAACAACACGCAGAGATACAACACTTAATCAACCAATAACAACACCATACTAAACTATATGAGCATATTTGCAGGCAAGACTCTAATGATCACCGGCGGAACAGGATCATTCGGCAATGCCGTATTAAACCGCTTCCTTAACACAGACATAGGGGAGATAAGGATCTTCTCCCGCGACGAAAAGAAACAAGACGACATGCGCCACGAGTATCAGGCCAAGATGCCCGATGTGGCTCACAAGATAAAATTCTTCATAGGCGATGTAAGAGATTTACAGAGTTGCCGTAACGCCATGCCGGGAGTGGATTACATCTTCCACGCCGCAGCCCTCAAACAGGTTCCGAGCTGCGAGTTCTTCCCCATGGAGGCGGTAAAGACCAATGTCATAGGCACAGACAATGTACTCACCGCAGCCATTGAGTTTGGCGTAGGGGCGGTAATCTGCCTCTCAACAGATAAGGCAGCCTACCCTATAAATGCCATGGGCATAAGCAAAGCCATAGAGGAGAAGATAGCAGTAGCCAAGAGCCGTTACTCCGGCAAGACCAAGATCTGCTGCACAAGATACGGCAATGTGATGTGTAGCCGCGGTTCAGTTATTCCACTCTGGATAGACCAGATTCGCAACGGCAACCCAATTACCCTCACCGAACCAAGGATGACAAGATTCATTATGTCATTGGAGGAGGCGGTAGATTTGGTACTCTTTGCCTTTGAGCATGGCAACAACGGTGATATCCTTGTACAGAAAGCCCCTGCCTGCACCATACAGACCCAGGCCGAAGCGGTGCGAGAGCTTTTCAAGCACCAATACCGCTCAGCCATTAGGGCCAACTCTGATTCTGTTGCCAACGCTGAAGTTGCTGCCAACGCCAATGCCAACGCTAAAGCAGATGAACCTGAGATTAAGGTTATAGGCATCCGCCACGGTGAGAAGATGTACGAGACACTGCTCACCAATGAGGAGTGTGCCAAAGCAGAGGATATGGGCAACTTCTACAGAGTACCTGCCGACAACCGCTCGCTCAACTATGACAAGTTCTTCACCGAAGGAGACAACAAACGTTGCGCCCTGTCTGAGTTCAACAGCGACAACACACGTCGCCTGAACTTGGAGGAGACCAAAGAGAAGATAGCCTCGTTGGAGTACATTCGAAATGAGTTGAGGGGGTAATAGCTTTGGCGTTGGCGTTAGCGTTGGCTTTTCAGAATAAAAAAAAGGTTAAAGCAGTAGAAAAATTAATCAAAACAGTTATGAAAGACTTGTCAATCAACGGAAGAGCGATTGCCTAAAACTGCATTGGCGTTAGCGTTGGCTTTCAGAATAAATTAGCTAAAGCTAAGGCCAAAGCTAAAGCCTTTTTACACTCTTAACAAAAAGAAGAACAATGGAAAACAATTATAACAACATCGCATGGCAGAACAACGGCAAATTGAAGTTGCTGATAATAGTTGGCACTCGGCCGGAAATCATCCGTCTTGCCGCTGTCATCAACAAATGCAGAGAATACTTTGATGCTATCCTTGCCCACACAGGGCAGAACTACGACTACAACCTCAACGGAGTCTTCTTCAAGGATCTTAAGCTGAAAGACCCTGAGGTCTATATGAATGCAGTAGGCGACGACCTTGGAGCCACAATGGGCAATATCATCAACGCCTCCTACAAGCTGATGGCTGCAATCAAGCCCGATGCCGTGTTGGTTCTCGGTGATACCAACAGCTGCCTGAGCGTCATAGGTGCCAAGAGACTCCATATCCCCATCTTCCACATGGAGGCAGGGAACAGATGCTTTGACGAATGCCTTCCTGAGGAGACCAACAGGAGGATAGTAGACATCATAAGCGATGTAAACCTCTGCTATTCTGAACACGCGAGGAGATATCTCAATTCGTCGGGAGTAGCAAAAGAGAGAACCTACGTAACAGGGTCACCAATGGCGGAGGTTCTGCACAATAACCTAAAAGAGATTGAGGAGAGTGATGTACACAAGAGACTTGGATTGGAAAAAGGGAAATACATCCTGCTGAGCGCACACAGGGAGGAGAACATAGACACAGAGAAGAATTTCCTTAGTCTCTTCACTGCAATCAACAGAATGGCAGAGAAGTACAATATGCCCATCCTTTACAGCTGCCACCCCCGTTCAAGGAAGAGATTGGAGGCAAGCGGGTTTAAGTTAGATGAGAGGGTCATTCAGCACGAACCACTTGGTTTTCATGACTACAACTGCTTGCAGATGAACGCCTTTGCTGTAGTTAGCGACAGCGGCACATTGCCGGAGGAATCATCCTTCTTTACCAGCGTAGGTCACAGCTTCCCGGCAGTCTGCATAAGAACCAGCACAGAGAGACCCGAGGCGTTGGACAAAGGCTGCTTCATACTTGCCGGCATAGACGAACACTCGCTGCTTCAGGCGGTAGACACGGCCGTGGAGATGGTGCAGAACGGTGACAACGGCATCCCTGTACCCAACTACACAGACGAGAACGTCTCCACCAAAGTAGTTAAGCTCATACAGTCCTACACCGGAATCATCAACAAGATGGTCTGGCGGAAATATTAAAATAATCTACAATGAATATTACAGTAGCAGGTACAGGCTACGTAGGGTTGTCCATAGCAACCCTGCTGGCTCAACATAACAAGGTCACTGCAGTAGACATAGTGCAGGAGAGGGTAGACCTTGTAAACAACAGGAGATCCCCCATACAGGACGATTACATAGAGGACTACCTTGCCAACAAGCAGTTGGACCTCCGCGCAACCACCAATGCAGAGGAGGGATACAAAGATGCAGACTATGTTGTCATAGCTGCCCCAACCAACTACGACAGCATAAAGAACTTCTTTGACACAAGCGCAGTGGAGGACGTTATAGCCAAGGTTATGAAATATAACCCAACCGCCATAATGGTCATCAAATCCACCATACCGGTAGGCTATACAGAAAGCATAAGAAAGAGGACAGGAAGCGATAACATTATCTTTGCCCCCGAGTTTTTAAGAGAGAGCAAAGCCCTCTACGATAACCTCTATCCCAGCCGAATCATAGTAGGTTACAAACAGGGAGATGCAAGATTGGAGAAGCACGCAAGAGAGTTTGCAGCCCTCATCAAAGAGGGTGCGATAAAGGAGGATGTGCCTGTACTCTTTATGGGGTCAACAGAGGCCGAGGCTGTGAAGCTCTTTGCCAATACCTACCTTGCCCTAAGGGTATCCTATTTTAACGAGCTTGATACCTACGCAGAGCTTAAAGGGTTGGATACACAACATATCATAGACGGAGTATGCCTCGATCCAAGAATAGGAACCCACTACAACAACCCATCCTTCGGTTACGGAGGCTACTGCCTTCCAAAAGACACCAAACAGCTCCTTGCCAACTATGAAGATGTGCCTGAAGACCTCATACGAGCCATAGTGGAGAGTAACAGGACAAGGAAAGACTTCATAGCAGACAGAGTATTGGAGAAGGCAGGCTACTACACCGCCAACAGCAGTTTCAACGCAAGACAGGAGAGGCGGTGCATCATAGGAGTCTACAGACTCACCATGAAGAGCAACAGCGACAACTTCCGCCAAAGCTCCATACAGGGTGTAATGAAGAGGGTAAAGGCCAAAGGGGCAACAGTCATCATCTACGAACCTACCTTGGAGAGTGGCACCACCTTCTTTGGCAGCGAGGTGGTCAACAACTTGGAAGAGTTCAAACGCCGCAGCCAAGCCATCATAGCCAACCGCTACGACAGCTGCCTGGATGATGTAAAAGATAAGGTCTACACCCGAGACATCTTCAAAAGAGACTAAACGGCAGAACAGGATACAGCTATGGTACAGAATAACGTTTCACTGAAGGGAAAAACTATCCTTGTAACAGGTGCTGCAGGGTTCATTGGGAGCAACCTTGTAAAGAGACTCTTTAAGGAGGTAGAAGATATAAGGATAATAGGGATAGACAGCATAACCGATTACTACGATGTTAACATCAAGTATGAACGGTTAAAAGCGATAGAGTCACTCAGCAGAGACTGGACCTTTGTAAAAGGCTCCATAGCAGACAGAGAGATTGTAAGGAAGCTCTTTACCGAAAACAGAATAGCCGTTGTGGTAAACCTTGCGGCGCAGGCGGGGGTGAGATACTCAATCACCAACCCCGATGCCTATATGGAGAGCAATATCATGGGGTTCTACAATATCCTTGAAGCGTGCAGGCATCATGAGGTAGAGCACCTTGTATATGCCTCATCATCATCGGTATACGGGGCAAACAAGAAGGTTCCGTATTCAACTGATGATAAGGTGGACAACCCCATATCGCTCTATGCCGCCACCAAAAAGAGCAACGAGCTTATAGCACACTGTTACAGTAAGTTGTACAATATACCATCAACGGGATTGAGGTTCTTTACAGTCTATGGCCCTGCAGGCCGGCCGGATATGGCATATTTTGGCTTCACCGACAAATTAAGGGCGGGGAAGAGGATTCAGATCTTCAACTACGGCAACTGCAAGAGAGACTTTACGTATGTAGATGATATAGTGGAGGGTGTGGTTAGAGTCATGCAGCATGCTCCTGAAAAACAGACGGGTGAAGACGGGCTTCCCGTACCTCCGTATAAGATCTATAACATAGGCAATAACTCGCCGGAGAATCTGCTGGACTTTGTGACCATACTTCAGGAGGAGCTTGTCCGTGCGGGTGTGTTGCCAGGGGATTATGACTTTGAGGCACACAAGGAGTTGGTGCCAATGCAGCCGGGAGATGTACCTGTGACATACGCAGACACAAGTGCATTGGAGGAGGACTTTGGATTCAAGCCAAGCACAAGCTTGAGAGAAGGGTTGAGGCGGTTTGCAGAGTGGTATGGCAGATACTATGGCAAACAGTAGAAAAAATTGATGCATATTAAAACAATATGGATTCAATTATAGTAAATTTTGCTACAATTGGCACGATGTGGTGTTGGCAACCAAAATTGGAGATGGCAAGATAGTCATTAGCTCTAATAAAATACTTAGGAAGTTATTATGGAATCAAAAACATATCTAATCCCTCTTAACATGGACTACGAGCAGCGTATTTTCAATAATATGAATTTAGATTATGACTGCTACACCATTGGTAAATTAATGTACAATGAGAGGCAGAATATAGGGAGTCTTGCCGCTAAAGGGAAGTATCGTGAGGCTGCATTGTTATTTTTGCAGTTGACAAGGTCTATGTGCATACATTTTATTGAGGATAGACATTGGGAGTATTTTGACGATATGTATTCTCCTGAGTATGAAATAGAAAATCTGAAAAAGATGTTTGGAGAGTATGCTGCAAGTGGAAAATTACCTGTTTCAGTGAATGAATACATACACAAAGCCTGGAAAGAGATAGCGGAAACTGAGAGTTGCAGAGAGTATGGAATTCCAAGAGATGAACTGCCGTTTTAAATTAGTGTCCGGAGATACAGGCATCTCTTGGCATGTTAAAAATACCGGCTGTACAATAAATTTTGACAAATTTTTTCAAGTCAATTTACGAAAATCACACAAAAATGGGGAAATCAGAGATAAGGCATGGCTCAAATGCCTATTGTTTAATCGTTTCCAATTTTTGACCACTAACACAAATAATATGTCAGATAATTTATCTGGAAATAGCAGAATGGCAAGGAATACCATATTTCTTTATATAAGAATGGCGTTCGTTATGCTAGTAACTCTATATATTTCCAGGGTCACATTACAGACTCTAGGAGTTGAAGACTTCGGTGTGTATAATGTGGTTGCAGGCTTTGTATCAATGTTTACATTTTTGAATGCATCTCTCACAGCTTGTATTCAAAGATATTACAACTTTGAACATGGAAAGAATGGCAGTATTGGATTTAAAAATGTATATATCACGTCATTTTATATTCAGTTGGCGATATCTATAGTTATTTTATTTTTGGTAGAAACCATTGGTTTATGGTATCTAAATAATAAACTCGTCATTCCTGAAAAAAGTATGACATCTGCTAATATTCTTTTTCAATCTTCTGTACTATCCATGATATTAGTCATTATGGAAGTGCCGTATTCGGCTTCTATTATAGCGAAGGAAAAGATGGACTATTATGCATTTGTAGGCATTGCTGATGTGATTTTAAAGTTAATCATTGTCATCGCATTACCATTTCTCCCATTTGAAAAACTTTCAACTTATGGAATTTTACTGATGTTTGTCTCTTTTATTGACTTTCTACTTTATTATGTGTATGCTAAAAAGAACATACAAGAGATAAAACTCTCTTTATCGTTTGATACAGGACTATTCAGATCAATGTTATCATTCTCTGGATGGAGTTTCCTTGGCTCGTTTGCTCAAATAGTACGTAATCAAGGATTGAACATATTGCTGAACCTGTTCTTTGGCCCTGCTATAAATGCTGCTCGTGGTATTTCTTATCAGGTAAAAACAGCAATTTCCTGCTTTATGGCAAATATTCCAACCGCAGCTCGTCCTCAACTTGTAGAAGCTTATGCAAAGGGGGCATATGAAAGATCTAAGAATATATTGTTTTCAGTAAGCAAGGCTTGCTTCTTTCTAATCTATATTGTGGCGCTACCAGTAGCTTATGAGATGGATTATTTACTGCATTTATGGTTAGGTGAAATGGTTCCAGGATACACGGTTGTCTTTTCACAGATCATTCTGATTATTGCGATTGTAGAGGCTTATAATTGGCCTATATCAATGATTATATATGCCTCAGGTAAAATTAGTAAATACAACATTGTCACAAGCTTGATAGGTATAATTGTTCTTCCTTTGTGTTATATAGCACTCGTATGGAAGGCAGATCCTCTTGTGATATATATCATTAGTTTGTTAATTAGTATATCTGTGCAGATTGCAAGTATAGTGTGTATGCAGTCTGTAGTCAATATTCGTATTGCAGATTATTGCAGGTCTGTGCTAGTACCGTCAATGTATGTCTGCTTGCTATCAATTTTTGTTCCTTTTGCAATTGTGTCTTTAATGCCGGATGGATTTGCAAGATTAGTTGTAAATTGCGTCGTTTCCATGCCCATTACGGGAATACTGTGCTATTTTATTGGACTAAATGATCAAGAAAGATCATTGGTGAATCAATTTGCTAAAAAAATAAAAAAAAAGTGATAAATATGTTGTTTGGACAATACGATGAGGTAACTATTCATCCTTTAAAATACATGTTAGTATTCTTAGTTATAACAGAGCTATTATTCTTTTTAGGGCCAATAGATTACGAAATTCGAAAGCCTTGGTTAATGGTATTTTATTTTGTAGTCGTGAATATTGCATTATATTGGGGCTATACCTCTGCAATTAAAAGATTTAGGCCATCATCTTGTGCTATTAACCTTTCTACTATCCAGTTGCTTCTATTACTGGGATTTTTCCTGCAACTTGAGTATATGATTCAAAAATGGGCTTCACACGGATTGTCCTTTTCGCTGCAATCATTATTGTTGGCTTTAACTAATCCTGGTGATGCATATAAAGGAGAGTCGTTATCTACTATAAATGTGAACATTATTACAGACGTTTTTTTATCTCCATTTAGGTGGGCAGCAATACCATTAGGTGTTTGTACCTGGAATAGATTGAATAAATTTTTCAAGTTTGTCGTAATCCTAACAGGTGCAGTATATGTGTTTACTTGGTTAGGTATAGGCACGAGAAAAGGTTTGATGGACTTGATACTGATGTTGTATTTCTTAATTATTGCCGCTTGTCCTTCTATACTAAGAGATACAATTAAAAGAAAAAAGTTAAAAACAGTTGTGGCATCATTATTAGTGCTGTTCATTATGTTTTTTGTTTTCTCAAACCTTTCACGAGGTGGTATGGCAAACTTTACAGATTTGCAAGATTTAAGAGTTAATCAATATAGACCTTTTTATACAAAGATTTTTTCGCCTAATGCACTAGCGGCATTGTCAGAAATTACAAGTTATTTGTGTCAAGGATATTGTGCGTTAAACATTGCAATTTCTGATATTGGAATTATTCCGCCAACATTTGGAGGTTCAAGTATGTTATTATGGCTATGGCTTGAACGTTTTTTTGGATATAATCCTATACCAGATACTTATATGGCAATCCTTGAGAATAATTATGGAATTGGCATGTATGAACATTGGCATTCTATCTATCTTTGGTGGGCAAATGATGTCACATTTATTGGAGTTCCCTTTGTTATTTACCTTATAGGGCGATATTTGTGTAGAACTTGGATGGATAGCGTGGCAAACCAAAACCCGTTTGCATTCCCTATGTGTGCCTTTATGATTGTTATGGTTTTTTATTTTTTTGCTAACAATCAAGTATTCTCTTTTAGTCTTGAAGCTTTTGTACTGAGTGCTTTCATATATAAATTTTCAAAATATGTAATTACTTAGGTGCTGTACATAGAGTTTAACTATCCATTGTACATTGCCAATAATTCAAAAGATGAGACTACATCAATGCGAGGAGTGGCAGAAGAACTTTTGTTCTGCTGGTATTGAGTTTAGGCTTACTATAAACTATTTTTTAATAAGGTTGTGTGAGACTAATTCGATTGCCTCACGAGGGGAAAAATGACAAAAAATAGAAACAGGCAAAGTGTACTACGGTAAGGTTATATCGGATTATGTGTTGATGGCAGCTTACAACTACGAGTTGATTGCGTCCCCCACGCATGAGTTACTGAAGCAAAAAAATTCTCAATCATATGGATGATGGTAAAATAAAAAGACATATTGGCATTGAACTTCTTCGTGTTGTCTCAATGCTGATGATTATAACATTGCATTGGGGTGGTTTTGGAATAAAGATTATAGAATTGATTCCATACTCTTTTGAATGGTTCTTTGCTTGGACAGTAAGAGGTTTTGCATACATGTCAGTAAATACTTATGTTTTAATCTCTGCTTACTTCCTATATCATAGATGTGGCGGGCATAAAAAGCTATTCCAGTTATGGCTTGAAGTTGTTGTATATTCATTAGGTATCTATCTAATAACAATAGTTACAGGAAATACACAGCTATCCTTTAAAGGGCTACTACATTATACTACTCCAATATTAAGTATGGCATATTGGTTTGTCACATCTTATGTAGGCATGTTTTTTCTTTCTCCATTCTTGAATAAATCATTGCAATCTTTGGAACTGAAAGAGCATAGAAATCTTTGCATCTTATTGTGTGTACTTTTTAGTATCGTTCCAAATTTTTTCTTTTGGAGTACCTGGTTGAATTGGGGGTCAAGTTGTGGCATCGTATGGTTTGTTGTCCTATATGTGATTGGAGCGTATATAAGGCGATTAAGCGATACTAACGAGCTTAACATTCCAAAAGTCAAACTGTGGAGAGTTGCTGCCCTTTCGTGGTTATTGCCAGTTTTTTCCAAGATAATTATAGCTTTGTTGTCCCAAATATTGACAGGAGATATAGTTGGTAGTTCTGTATTTTACATGAATAATTCGGTTATCGTTTTAGCTGGTAGCATATTTACATTCCTTGCATTCAGGTCGATGGACATCACGAATGTACGCATATATAAAGTAATATTGTTTCTATCACAAGGATCATTTGCTGTTTACTTAATTCATGAACACGGCTGTTTGCGAGATATAATTTGGAATTTTGTAGGTGAACATACTCATCGAGACTCTTGGTTAATAGTTGTTGATTATTTTGCAACAGTAGTATGTATCTACTCGTTTTGTGTTGTAGTTGACTATTTACGTAGCAAACTATTCAAACTTGTCAATGTTGACTCACTTTGTAATAGATTATCAAAAAATTGCGATTCATTATACAATCGATTCTTGGCATAGTTAAGAATAGTCAAAAATTTTTGCAATATGGCAGATAGAATTATTGTGTGTCAAATAGGCGCTCGTCATAGATATTTGATACCTCAAATATTATACAGGTCTGGTATGCTTTATAAACTGTATACCGACTCAACAAACAAAAGTTTATTAGGAAGAATAGCGTCAAGTCTATCAAAATTTGGAGTAAGACCTGCTCCTATACAGAGACTTGTTAGGAGAACCCCTAATCTTCCTAATGCGATTTTGAATACAACGGATGTCCTTACATATAAACAATGGGCAATGTGCATTGTAGGCAAGCCAAAATATGATTTGATGGAACTACCATACCGAGGAATTGCAAATAAATGCCAGCAATGGGGAGTTGAAGGAGCTGATTGTGTGTATGGCATGTATTTCGAGAATTTTGAGTTTTTGAAGTTTGCAAAAAATAAAGGACTCAAAGTCGTTGTGGATATTTATGAACGGCCAATGACTTATAAATTGATTTCAGATGAGATTCGTCAAAATCCTGAGTATAGCGTATTTAATGACATGATTGAAAGTAATGACATCAAACATGTTATCAGAATGAAATATATTGAAGAACTTCTTGCTTTGGCAGATCACTATACAGTTCCTTCAAAATATGTTATTGAATCCCTAAATATATTCTCTAATTTTGATATTAATAAAGTTCATTTACAGCCATATGCATCAAGTATAACAACAAGAGAATATCAATATAATCCTCATAAACATAGAGTGTTGTTTGTTGGTAGTGATCCTGTTATCAAAGGCCTTTTGTATTGTGCTAAAGCTGCAACTATCTTAAAAGAGAAATATCCAGATTTGGATTTCCGTGTTGCCGGAGGTGGTCATGATATAGAAAAAGTAAAGCAGCATCCTTCATTTAAAAATCTAAAATTCATAGGATTTCTAAACAAAACTGACCTTGAAAAAGAGTATCGTGAAGCAGAAGTCTTTGTGTTTCCTACTTTGTTTGAGGGTTTTGCAGGTTCAATAATTGAAGCTGCTTCTTGTGGATGTCCAATAGTGACCACAAGAAATGCTGGAGGAGATCCTGATGAGTTTCCTGCTATTTTTATTCGGGAAAAGAATGTAGATGACATCATTGCTGCAGTAAGCAGTATTTTTGAAAACAGTACCTATAGAGATACTCTTTCAAAAGCCGCATACAATTATTCAAGTATATTTTCTCCTCATTCATATTCAGAATTTCTAGTTTCTTTCTTTAAGTCTGTATAACATTTTTATATCTATGAATAAACCATTTGTTATTGCACCCACATATCTATTGCAGTCTTGTGCTGTTGGGCAAATAGAGAGACATTTTTTTCAATCAATTATAACAAAAGGAATGAGTCCAGTAATAGTGTCAGCTCAATATGATATTGATCCGAATTCGTTTAATCATCCAGTTGTGGTGGCCAAGGAAAATAGTGTCTATCGAAAGCTTGATTTGTTCTGCCACAAGTTGAGATTGTGTGATATTTTGTACTCTCCTGATTTTCATTATTTTGCATTAAAAAATAAAATCCTTAAATATGGAGAAAGTTTGGCTAAGGATGGAAAAATTGATTATATACATACCATTAACAATCCTGTATCATCTCATATTATTGGGGCAGAACTAAAGAAGAAAACTGGCTTGCCTCTTGTTGTTCAATTTTATGATCCATGGCATAATAATCCATTTCGTAAGTATAAATTTTCTTATTTCGATAAGAGAGACCAAAGGATGGAGCGTGAGGTTGCAGAAGTCGCCGATTTAATGATTTTCCCTAATGTTGAGTTGCTAGATTCGTGGGCAAAATACGAAGAACACTTGAAACATAAAATGTGCGTCATCCCTTTCTGCACAGAGATTCCAAAAATGAATTCATTCGTTCACAAAGATGGAAAACTTATCATCTCTCATATTGGTACATTGAGCAGAGAAAGAAATTCTATGCACTTCTTAAAAGCCTTGGCTTCGCTTAATGACAAGTATCCTAAAATCGCTAGTCAAATCAAGGTTAATTTTGTAGGTACAATTCCTAAAGAGGATATAGACCTTATCAATTTAAGAGGTATCCGACACATTGTCAATCTTGTGGGAAGAGTTAGTGAGCAGGAATGCTTTAAATATTACGAAGAGTCCGATATATTCCTTATCGTTGATATTGATTGTGAACCTAATCTATTTTACCCATCTAAACTTTTGAAATACTTCTGCTATAAAAAGCCGATTATGGGTCTCACTAAGAGAGATAGTGTGGTATATCATGAACTGTCAAAGACTGGGAACTATCCTTTCTTGTACGAGGATGAACAATCTTTGGTAAAATTCTTGTTGAAGGCTGTAACAGCGTATGACTCAATTAATAAAAATGACAAGACCTATGGAGACCGTTTCTCAATAGAATCGGTCTGTAACAAATATATCAAGTGTATAAAAGAAGTTTTGAAATGAACAAAGATATAACCATTGTAACAGGTTTTTTTAAGGTAAACAGAGGTTCTTGGCGTGGTTTTGAACGTACAGATGAGCAATATTTTGAGCACTTCATGGTTTGGGCAAAATTAAAAAACAAGATTATTGTGTATGTTGAAACGGAAGAGATGAGAAAACGAATAATGGAGTTTCGCCATACGTTGGGACTATACGAACAAACTGTCGTAAACATAGTACCAGATTGTGTGACACTTGTCCCTGATCTATTTCAAAGCATAAAAAAAGCCAATGATAACCCAATACAGCAGAAATTTCGTCTATTTCAATTGAATCCAGAAGTTTGGAATCCGACATATAATTATATTATGCTTTTGAAAGCATGGTGTGTATGTGATGCTATAGAACGTGGACAGGCCGATAATATGATTGCTTGGATTGATTTTGGGTATAATCATGGAGGTAATCCAATTGATAAGAATTCAGATTTCAACTTCAAGTGGAAATATGATTTTCCCGAGAAAATTAATCTGTTTACGATTCAAGAGCTTGATAATCGTCCGATATTTGAGATTGTACTGAGCATGGATACATACATAATGGGAGGCTTCATAGTTGGCCCAGCTTATTTATGGTCTAATTTCTGGCAGTTGCTTAAGGCATGTATGATGGCACTCAATGAATGTGGCTTGGCTGATGATGATCAGAATATTTTTCTGATGGCTTATCGCAAGAATCCCGAATTATTCCATCTTAATAAATCATTTTGGTCTATCCAATTAAAACAATTTGGAGGTGAACACTTGAATTGGGCTTCAGAGTATATAGAGTATAGAAATAGCTTAAAAAAAAATAATTTCATAAATTGGATAAGAAGAATAAAACACAAGGTGCACTGTATGAAATATGCGTGTAGAATTTATAAACACATGGCAAACGTTGAAATTCACTAATGGCTAAGTTACTTATTTCATGTGATGACTATATTTTTTGTCACGAAGGTAAATACTATTTTAAGAATCAGGAGTGGCATGATTTCTATCAGCGATATCTTCGTGTATTTGAGTATTTAAAGATATGCAATCGCGTAATTGATGAGCCCAATCTGAAAAAGAATAGAGTGTTAGTAGATGAATCTCGTATTGATATTCATCCTCTGCCTATCTTCCATGGACCAATACAATATGCCAAGGTATATTTAGCAGCGGGACGCGCTATGAAAGCAGCTGTAGATGGATGTGATGCAGCTGTATTACGTTTACCTTCTACGGTGGCTCAACGACTCAGTAAACAAGTGATAAAAGCTGGAATTCCATTTGCTACAGAGATTGTATTTGATGCTAAAGATGGTGCGGATACCTCCAAAAATTTAATTGAGAGGATTCTGTGGAGAATTATTAACCATCAGATGCGTGCTATCTGTGCAAGGGCGGACGGTGTATCTTGCGTAACGGCAAAGTATCTACAACAGCACTATTACTCGGTGAAACCTAATCATTTTGTAGCCAATTATTCCACACTTGCTCTTGACAAAGATTTTTTCTCCGCTCCAAGACACTATCCTAATAAATCAGTATTGAGCATCGCTCATGTAGATCTTCAGATAGGCCTTCACAGTCGCAAGGGTACGGATATCGTCATTCGTGCACTAGAAAAATTAAAGAAAAGAGGTATTATTGTGAATGTAAACTTTGCTGGTGATGATTGGAATAATAGTACTGAGAAAATTCTGTCCTATGCCAAAGATCATGGAGTTGAAGGACAAGTTGCCTGTCTTGGATTTCTAAGCCGACAGCAATTGGATGAGTTCTTGAATAACTCAGACTTATTCGTTCTTCCCACAAAAGCAGAGGGCTTACCTCGCGTTATCATTGAGGCAATAGCCAAGGGTTTACCTACAGTCACTACTCCGGTATCTGGTAATCCAGAATTGATACCTGCACAATATCTTGTAGGATTCAATGACGTAAATACTCTTGCTGAACGTATTGAAGAGTTAGTAACTAATAAGGAAGCATATGAGAAAGCCAGTAAGGAGAATTATGAGCATAGCTTGCAGTATGAAGCGACTATCCTTCAAACAAGACGTGATATGTTCTATAAAACATTGAAGAACAGATGTAGATGATTTTATATGATATAGTTTCTGTTTGAAACATAGATATCCACGAATCTATTTTGACAATGAATCTATTATTAGACCGTAGAATAGCAAAAGTTAATATGTATGTTCATTTCTTTAAGAGGGTGTTTGATCTGATTATTGCTATATGTGCTCTTCCATTTGTTCTGATAGCTATTTGTATTATGGGGCCTTTCATCTGGTTTGAGGATAAGGGACCAATATTTTATAAAGCTAAACGTATTGCAAAGGATGGAAAGTCGTTCTCAATGCTGAAGTTCCGTTCAATGAAGGTTAATGCTCCTGATATAAGATTGGCAGATGGAAGTACCTATAACGGTGATGATGATCCACGTGTTACAAAGATTGGAAAATTTATGCGTAGTACCAGTGTAGACGAGATTCCTCAGTTCCTAAATGTACTTATCGGTGATATGAGCCTTATTGGACCTCGCCCGGATCCATTAGATTGGTTGAATGTTTACAAAGGACATGATAAAGCTATTCTTACTGTAAAGCCTGGAATTACCGGTTACAATCAAGCCTATTTTAGAAATAGTGTAGACGGAATGGAAAAACTGAAGAATGACGTGTACTATGCAGATAATATTTCATTTCAACTTGATATGAAGATTATTCTTAAAACAGTTAAGACTGTTCTGTTCCGCGAAAATGTTAATATTTCCTGTGATAGAAAATAATGAGGGAATTTGGTAGCGAACACCCTGCAATTGTACTCCCTGATGGCTATTTTGATACTTTTGGGGAATACAGACGTGAGGTGTTGTTTTTAAGAAGTGGCCGTGAGGCTCTTTTATTGGCAGCATTGACCTGTAAGGATTTGTCTGCAGGTATAGATACCGCTACGATTCTATTTCCTGCTTATTGTTGTTGGTCGATGAGTGCTCCATTTGAAAAAGCGGGATGGAGGGTTGTGTATTATCGCTTGAATGAGGATTTAACTGTAGATACAGATTTTTTGATTCAGTTGTTGGAGCAGAATAAACCGCAAGCGGTGCTGACTATGAATTTTTTTGGCAGTGCTCCTACAGATAAGGCAGTTGAAATCGTTAAAAGCTATAATGATAAAGTGGTAGTTATAGAGGATTTCAGTCATTGTACCTTTTCTCTCAAGTATATACATAATCCAAAGGTTGACATCTATATCTCAAGCATACGAAAATCGATTGGCGTATGTGATGGCTCGGTCATTCTGAGCCATATTCCGTTGAAGAAGGAACTTATACAGAGGGAGGTAAAGGACTTTGCAGAAATACGTTATGCTGCACAAGTGGAGAAAGGACGCTACAGGTGGAACAACAACCAAATGAAAAAACGAGAGTTTCTCAATGGTATTCGAGAGGGTGAGGAAATCATCAACAGATTTGACGCAGTAAGACCTATATCTGAGCGTGCAAAGCAGATGCTCCGGTTGGTGAATGGGCAAGAGATAGCTTATGCTCGGAGAGAGAATATGCGTCATCTAATGCAATTGCTTTATGGTAAAGTACGTATGGTTCCAAAACTTGAACGTTGTCTGAAAAACGCTCCCTTTTCACTTCCTATTCTTGTGGAGAACAGAGACGAGGTACAGGGATTATTGGCTAAGGATGGTGTATATGCACCTGTGCTGTGGCCAATAAGTGAAGAGGCGAAAAAGGTCTGTGTTATATCTAAAATGATGGGAGAGGAGATGCTCTCTATTCCTATTGACCAGCGGTACGATTGGGATGATATGGAGCTGATTGCAGAAAGAATTTTGAAAGTGTTGAGTTAGTATATGAAGAAACTGTTAGTTATAGCTGCCGGGATACTTCAGGCGTCGGTAATTAAGCGTGCCCGTGAGATGGGGTATTATGTATTGGCTGCTGATGGCGATTCTAATGCACCTGGGTTAAAGTATGCGGATAAAGCCATTGTCATTAATATCACTTCTGAAGAGGAGATGTTAAAAGTGGCACGAGAGGAACGGATTGATGGCGTGATTCATCCCTGTTCTGAGGTGAGCATGAATGTGATGGGCAGAATTAATGATGAATTAGGACTGTCTGGTATAACTTATGAACAGGCTACTTGTGCTACAAATAAACACTTGATGCGAGAGGCTTTTGAAAAAGGAAATGCACCTTCACCAAAGAGTATCCTTACAAAGAATATGGAGGATGCTTGGGCGCAGTTCATGGCGTTTGATGGGGATGGGATCCTCAAACCTTCGCGCAACTCAGGTTCTCGCGGCATTGCTAAAGTAGAGAAAGGAAAGGAGAGTAAAGATAGTTTCGTGAAGAAGTATGAGGTAGCTTTGAATGAGAGTAGAGATAAATCTGTTCTGATTGAGCAGTTTATAGAAGGTCCCGAATTCTCAATAGAGATTATTGTTTGGAATAGGAAAATAAATGTGCTTGCTGTTACAGACAAAAAGACAACAGGAGCTCCTCATTTTGTGGAGTTAGGACATAACCAGCCATCATGTTATTCCACAACCGATGTTGAAACACTAAAAAAAGCAGCTATTGCGGGTGTGAAGGCTTTGGGCGTTAACAATTGTGCATGCCATGCAGAAGCCAAATTGATGAATGGAAAGGCTTACTTAATGGAGATTGGAGCCCGCCTTGGTGGAGACTTTATATCCACAGAACTGACACATTTGAGTACTGGTATTAATATGGTTGCAGCAGCCATCAACTGTGCTCTTGGCATAGAACCGTGTTTACAGCCAACAGAAGAGAAACATAGCGTATGTATTCGTTATTTCTGCCCCAAAGCAGGGCAGTTAATTAGCATATCTAATACAGCTATATTAAAAGACCCTCGCGTATATAATTGGGAGATTTATCATAAAGAGGGTGATGTGATTCCTGAAGTGACCAGCAGTCTTTGCCGTTCAGGACATGTGATTGTTATTGAAAAAACTCCTCAAAAGGCGATTGAATTGGCTGATAGACTGATTCGCGAAGTAAAAATGGTGACCGAATGAAAGTAATAGTTCCTTTCTCATATTATTATCCTGAACAATGTGCCGGAATTAGCATTATTGATGATGTTATGAGGGCGTGTGCAAAGGATGGTATTGAAACGTTGCTGCATGTCCCAACCCCTACTCGCAATGTTCCTAAAGATGCAAATTGGGAAAAGAATGAGAAACAAGAGGGCGGATTGATACATATTCATCGTTTTGCCATGTACGGTGAGGGCAAGAACCCTGTATTGCGTGCTTTACGCTATGTCTTTACCGAATTTGCATACCTTCATGCTATGCTTTGGAAGGATTATGATGTAATTTTTTTGGATAGTACACCACCTATTCAAGGATTGAAACTACTAATCGTAAAATTGTTTAAAAAGAAGCCTGTGGTGCATAATGCACAGGATATTTTCCCAGATTCGTTAGTGGGTGCTGGACTTGCAAAGAGAGGTGGAGTGTTATGGAAGATAGGTTGTTTGGTATCAAATATTACTTACAGGTATTCAGATAAGATTATTGTAATATCCGAGGATTTTAAACAAACATTGATTAGCAAGGGTGTGCCGGAGGAGAAGATTGTTGTCATTTACAATTGGGTGGATGAGAATGCTGTGGTGCCGGTTGCCAAGGCGGATAATCCTTTGTATGAGGAGTTTGGCATCAGCCGCAACAAATTCCACGTGGTATATGCGGGAAACCTTGGTAATGCTCAGAACATAGATGTTATTATTGATACTGCTGCAAGGTTGCGTAGCAGAGAGGATATTGAGTTTGTGATATTTGGCTCGGGCGGGAATGAGGCGGAGGTTAAGAACCGTATATCAAAGGAGGGTTTGCAAAATGTGAAGATGTTCCCTTTGCAGCCTGCAGACAGGGTCTCTTTTGTGTACAGCCTTGGAGATTTTTGTATTGTGAGTTGTAAGGCCGGCTTTGGCGGTAGTGCAATGCCAAGCAAGACATGGAGCATTCTCTCTACCGGAAGGCCTGTATTGGCAAATTTTGATGAAGGTGAACTTAAGCAGTTATTAGAGGTGAATAATTGCGGTATTTTTACAAAGGCCGGAGATGCAGAGGGCATGGCCAACGCTATAATTGATGCTTGCGAGCATAAGGAGCGTTGTGATGAGATGGGGCGAAACGGCCGTGAGTTTGTGTTGAAAAATCTTACTAAAGAGGTTGGCACACAGAAATATGTAGATGTTATAAAGTCTGTTGTTAAATAGGGGAACTGTCTTTCCCTTATTTGCTTCCCGACAAATATTCAAAAGTTTAATGGTATAAAATGCGGATGCCGGAACAGGTATCTGACGGCGTTTCTTGTGCCGAAAGTATACCATTTGTGTCAAAAATATTTTTCTTGATTTATGAAATTGCGTAATGTGCCATTCAGCCCGCCTGATATGAGCGAGGCTGAGGCTAAACTTGCTGCTGAGGCAATTATGAGCGGCTGGATTACTACCGGTCCGAGGACAAAGGAGTTTGAGCGTAAGATCTCTGCATACATTGGTACTCAAAAGACCGTGTGCCTTAATTCGGCTACTGCTGCTATGGAACTGGCGCTTAGACTCATAGGGGTTGGACCAAATGATGAGGTGATAGTGCCTGCTTATACTTATACTGCAAGTGCCAGTGTTACCCAACATGTTGGATGCAAATTAGTTATGGTTGACAGTCAGGTGGATAATGTGCAGATGGATTACGATAAGTTGGCCGATGCCATAACGGAGCGTACCAAGGTGATTGTTCAGGTTGATTTGGGCGGTGTTGTGTGTGATTATGACAGGATAAGAGATATTGTCGGGAAGAAAAGGGGGCTGTTTCATCCTAATAACGAGCTCCAGAAGAGGATGGGGAGGATTATTATCTCCGGGGATTGTGCTCATGCTTTTGGTAGTATGTGGCATGGTAAGATGGCCGGCGCAATAGCTGATTTTTCGAGCTTTAGTTTTCATGCTGTGAAGAATCTAACAACGGCCGAGGGTGGTGCGCTAACTTGGAATCTTCCTTTTGGTGATGAGCCGGTTCCGGCTTTGCCTAAGGATGGTGCTTGGACTTTGAACGGGTACAGGGATGTGCCTTACAAGGAGGGGGAGACTTGGAATGAGTTTCTGTACAGGCTGGCACAGCTTTTCTCTTTGCATGGTCAGAACAAGGATGCGTTGGCCAAGACCAAGCTTGGGGCGTGGGAGTATGATATTATTGAGCCTTGGTATAAGTGTAATATGACCGATATTATGGCTGCCATAGGGCTGGCTCAGTTTGAACGTTATACTGGTATGTTAGCTCGCCGACAAGAAATAGTAGCAAGGTATAATAAGGCTTTTGCGGGGCTTGGGGTTGCGGTTTTGGATCATAAGGGTGAGGATCATTGTTCTTCTCATCATCTGTATCTTGTTCGTCTGCTTGGGAGAAGCCGTGAGGAGGCTAATAGTGTGATTGAGCGGATGGCTGAGCGTGGTATTGCTTGCAATGTGCATTATAAGCCTCTTCCTATGATGACTGCTTACAGGGCGCTTGGTTTTGATATTGCGGATTTTCCTAATGCTTATCGTTTGTTTGAGAATGAGGTTACTTTGCCGCTTAACACAAGAATGAGTGATGAGGATGTGGAGTATGTGATTGAGAATTTTGTGGAGATTGTTAGGGGGCTTGGGTAGGGTAGGTTTTGTGGGGAAGAAAAAGGTTAGGTTAAGTCTGAAGGACTCGGGGTGGCGGAATGGCTACTCCGGGTTCTTTGTTTGTTGTTTTGCTATTTCGTAGTCTTCGTTTGTGAAGGTGTATGTAAAGGTGACAAGCCACTTTCCTTTTTTAATAGTATTGTAGTTTTTTATGTCCAAAGGGTTTCTGTGTTTTGCGAATGAGTTTTGGTCAATTGTGTATTTCCCGTCAAATGTTATTCTGAAAGTGGCGGGGATGGCTAAATCCATATAATTTCCTTCCCATAAGAATGAGTCTCCAGGGTTTAACGTTAATAGTTCGGGGAATAATGGCTCGAAAGATGTTGTTTCAATCAATAAGGTATAATCACTTTCGTTGTTTATTATATACCTATATTCAGTTTCTCTGCATATAGTTCTCTGGCAACAACATAGAACTGCAACCAATAATATCATTAAAATCTTCTTCATAACATTACAAAATTTAGTTAATATTTTTATTATGGGACATGATTGGAACTACATATGCCTGTAATCGGCTTTAGCTTTGGCTTTAGCTAATTTAATTTTGATAGCTAATGCCGTGTTAGTTTATGGTTTATAGTTCATAGTTTATAGTTAGTTAATCAACATAAACCTCCTTACCTTCTATACCTTCTATACTTTCTATACTTTCTATACCTTCTATACACTATAAACTCTCAACTATAAACTCAATTATGGCTAATGCCAACGCCAATGCCAACGCCAAAGAAGGCTTGCGGAAAAGGTCGTTTTAAGTAGATAAGTTTAATCTTGGCGCTGTTGGAGCTAATTGATATTCACTGTCTTATATATTGAATTGGAAACATTGCGCAATGTACTGAGAATTATTATATTTACAAAATAAAATAACATAAGTCCTTAGTAAGTTTTTGTTAAAGGAACTTTATAGTACGGATTTTAGAATAGATTTAGATTATTAAGGGAGGTTTTGTTGGGAAAGAAATTATTAGGTTAAGTCTGAGGAACTTGAGGTAGTGGAATGCCTACTGTAGAATAGCGTGATGTCCGTGAGAACGAGTCTTTGGAGTTTAATGTAACATTTTTTCTTGAATTATTCGCAATTTACCCTAATTATTATGTAATTTTGCACTTGAAATGGCAGAAAGAATAGATATAGGAGCTAATATGCTCGAGTGGGCCATCACTCGTGCGGGCTATTCTTTGGCTAGATATTGCGAAGAAAATGAGAAGGTTGCTGCCTGGATTGATGGCGAGAAGAAGCCTACCTTGAAGCAGCTCGAAGAGTTCGCAAGCAAGCTCCATGTTCCGTTCGGATTTCTTTTTTTAGATACACCACCTGTTGAGCAATCTCCTATCCCTTTTTTTCGTGGGAAAGCCAATAATGGACATCTCGACTTGAATACCTATGATACGGTTCTTACACTTCAGCGTAGACAGGAATGGTTGTCTAACTATTTGATTGATAATGATTTAAAAAAGTGTGAGTTCGTTGGTATACTTAACGGCTGTACTTCTGTGAGTTATATTACTGATACGGTAAGGAATCTTCTTAAAATAGAGAAGACGTGGGCATTCTCTTTTCAAAGATATGAGCAAGCTGTTAACAAAATCACTGAAATCTTTGAAGAATTAGGTGTTGTTGTTGAGTTTAACGGTGTTGTGGGCAACAATACACATAGACCCATCAATGTTAATGAATGTCGTGGTTTCTCTTTAGTAGACAAAGCCGCTCCTTTCATTTTTGTTAATAGTGCTGATAGTAAAACTGCTCAACTATTTACTCTTATCCACGAATTTGCACATTTACTTCTTGGGGTGAGTTCGGGATATGGCGGTGAGGAAGGCATCAATGATGACGATGTTGAGAAGTTGTGCGATAAAGTTGCAGCAAATTTTCTCGTGCCTGAAGATGTATTACGCGCAAATTGGGTTACAATTGAAAAGACAGCAAAAAAATTCAAGGTCAGTGGCCTTGTCATAGCTAGGCGTGCAAAAAAGTTAAAACTGATAACTTCTCAAGAGTTTCAAGATTTCTATAAGGAATACTTGGTTCAATCCGTTGGAGATGATTATAGAAGAAGTGGAGGTGGTGATTTTCACCTCGTTGTAAAGAAAAGGATAGGTTATACTTTTGCAGTGCATGTCAATAATGCCGTAAAAAGTAATAAATTATCTCAGGTTGAAGCGTACAGGCTTACAGGTCTTTATGGTAACACTTATTCAAGTTTCATGTCAAAATTGTAGTGAGTATGCCATACCTGTTAGATACAAACATATTGATTGAATCGAAATTAAGGACTCCATTTGATGTATTCCCCTCCTTTTGGAAAAAACTTAAAGCGGAGATCCTTGCGGGCAATGTGTATACTAGCGAGAAGGTAAAGAATGAGATCCTTAGGGGTAACGATGGCGATGAGTTAGTAGATTGGATAAATACGTTACCAGACTCTTTCTTCGTAGATTTGGACGCAAGCGTTATGGTAGAGTATGCTAGTGTCATAAATTATGTGAATGCAAATCAAAATTACCTCGCACCAGCAAAATCTGAATTTGCAAGTGCGGATATTGCGGACGCATTTCTTATTGCAACGGCTTCTGCTAAGGGAATGTTTCTGGTAACTAATGAAACTAGCGAGCCGCAAAGACGAAACAGAGTAAAGATTCCTGATGTTGCTTTTGCAAAAAATGTGACATGTTGTTCACTTCTTGATATGTTGAGAGATCTTCATATGTCAATCTAATATTAGCACTCAAACTGAGTATCAGTATCAGAGGTGGCTGTCTTGCCTACTGGTGATGAGCCTTTTAAGATGTATATCATGTCTAATCTATAGAGCATACAAAACATTTCCGGTCTTGTGACCGTTTTACTACTAAAATAGTATATTTTTGTTTCATTTTTACAAACCACCAATTTGTTTGGTGCAGTTTGAGAGTCCGAGCGGATTGTTAGGGCTCTTGGGCAGGGTAGGTTTTGTGGGGAAGAAAAAGGTTAGGTTAAGTCTGAAGAATTCAGGGTAGTGGAATGGCTACTTAAGGATTCTTTTTTTGTTTTTTTGCTATTTCGTAGTCTTCGTTTGTGAAGGTGTATGTAAGGGTGACAAGCCACTTCCTTTTTTCAATAATATTATAGTTTTTTATGTCCCTGGGGTTTCTGTGTTTTGCGAATGAGTTTTGGCCAATTGTGTATTTCCCGTCAAATGTTATTCTGTATAAAGTAGTGAAAGGGGGGACTGAAGCCGAAGGATTTTGCTCCCATGAGAATGAGTCTCCGGGGGTTAACGTTAATAGCTCAGGAAATGATGAATAATTATAAGATTTTGTTTCAATCAATATGGTATAATCACTTCCATTGGTTATTGTACACCTGTATTCAACTCTTCTGCATACAGTTCTCTGACAACAACATAGAACTGTAACCGATAATATCATTAAAATCTTCTTCATACTAATAAAATTCTAAAAGGTTATCAACGTCTTGTTCTCTGAATGGTATAGGCGTTTTGCCTGCTAATGCTTTTAATTTATTCCTAACATCTGTAATTGTTTTTGAACTAAAGGCTATATGTTCTATTAACCTTATATCGGAAATACAGATATTATCATTTACATAACTATTTGCCAAGTTGTCTTTTAATAATTTTCCTAGTAATCTTTGATTTGAATTGTCATGAATATCAATGAATAATGGAGTATAGTCATCCGTATCGCTAAATGAATACCCTATCCAATCCTGCATATTTAAAGAATCCGGATAATTCAATGGCCATGTCCTGTTCATATAGAAATATATATATACTTTAGAGAAAGGGTCTTTTCCGGCCCACTCTTTATAGTCCTCTTTTGTTAATTGGTCCTCTGCGAAGGATGCCCAACTTTCACAGATGATATTCTTGGTTTTGCCATATATACGTGAATTACTTGCATGGGAAGCATGTCCTAATTCGTGAATTGTAGTAGAGAAAATTTCATGCATTTTCAGTTCCCTCCCTTTGGTTGATTTAAATATACGTATATCGGGAAGTATTCCACAGGTGAAATTCCTCCAAAAATCACCACTAAACCTCTTATTTTTATTCCTATATGAAATTTTTATTTTTCTATCATAATTTGGTCTGGAAAAACCGTAAGTGTTTTTATGAAACCACCTGTACGCGGCTCTATGCATGTGTGCGTAACGTATCGTCCTTCCACTTTCAATGTTAAGGTTCCAGGAATCTTTCATCTTTGGGCCTTTATAGAAAGCTTGCCCAAAAATACCACTCCTAATATCCCAATAATCACCCTCCCATACTATGGAATAATTGGCAGGTCTTTTAAATGAGCTTTGGGCTTCAAAATATCCTTGGCGATTGGTATACATTATTTTTGTTGTAAACCAACGTCTGGCTCTCACCTTAACGCCCTCTAACGGCATAAGCCTATTTAGGGCATCGTCATATACTTGTATTCTGCCGTTGGGATACCATTTATTTTTAGAGCGGGTAGGTATCTCTATCTCACCATCGTTATGAGTTATTCTTAAAGCTTCTGTCTCAATCTGATCTATAAAATCTTCTGATAAATATTCATTTCCACTTTTGGTAGCAGTACTTTTTTCGGGAATGAAGAGATAATCCAATACTTCGTAGTTTACATTTTCGGGTAATTTTTGATCAATTCTTACGGCTGCCCATAGAGTGGGAATTCCGTCATCTTCAACGGCCGGATCTGAGCATACACCTTCTGATAGGATTTCATAGTCTAAAGGGTAGCTATAGAACTCTACATTTTTAAGTTCTTTTAGAGTTTCAAATTCGGTGCTATCTTTTGGGCTGAATTTCAAATAAAGGTGTGTGGCTTTTATATCAATATTTGGAGCACCTCCTGTTTTTGTTAAATTATTGTATGCAATACGCATATTATTAACGGAATACGGGTTTTCTAATTTTTTTCCCAACATCATTACATTTTCATCTTCTGAAATTGTATTATAGCCACGTGTGGAAACAGCCATCAAAGGTTCTTGTATTTCAACTAAAGTCCATTTATTAGGATCCACTGTTGATGGTTCATTTTTGTCTGCCTTATCGCATGAGGCAAACATAAATAAAAGTAACATGTAAACAATCTTCTTCATAACATTACAAAATTTAGTTAATATTTTTATGAGGGAGCATGATTGGAACTGCGTATGCCTGTAATAAACTTTAGCTAATTATGTTTATAGTTAAGAGTTTAAAGAAGTTAATTTTTCATCTTTACTCTATAAACTATGCACTTTCAACTATTAACTTTTAATTGGCCTTTGCTTTTGCTAATTAAGTTTATAGTTAAAAGTTTATAGTCGGTTGATAAGGATAAATAATAAATTCCGCTTTCATTGCTTTCTCTACCCTCTCTACTTTCTTTACACTAAAAAAGCCAACGCCAACGCTAACGCCAATGCCAAACAGGCTTACGGAAAATGGTATTTTAAGTATGGAAGAATTTGTAGCTATGTGTGAAATAGTTTTTTAGTTGGTAAGTCGTTTGAGTGGTATACTAGTTAACTTAAGGAATGTTATTGTTTATTTGTAGAGCGTAAGAGCCTGTGCTAAAGATGTCTTTTGAAGTCTTTACATATAGTTTTCCTCCTATGTAAATGGAATGATCCGAATATGTATGCTCAACAACTCCTATTTTCAGCATCCCCTTGTGAAAAGAGTATGGATATACACCTAATTGCTTACTTATTTTTCCATCTTTTCCTATTGCAAAGTGCTCCACTTTATCTGTCCCAAAACAGTAAACGTCTGCTTTGGCGTCTACATGTTCAGATTCTTTAAATTCGTGTATCCATGTTGTTCCTTTTAATGGATTGATCTCTTTTTTACTGCATGAACAAAAGAGAACGCATACTCCTAATAATAAAATTAAAATTCTATTCATGTTATCTTATTCCTTGTGTGTAAAATTTATTTGAAATTGGTAATATACTTGTCTCTATAATTCCTCTTCCTTTTCTAATAGGGATAATATAGCCGTTAGACAATACCTCTTCTATTGGGTAGTCATTGAAATAATTAAATCTGAATTTATCTATCAATTCATTTTTCTCCGTTATTTTATATGTGGAGGTTACTTTCTTTGATATTGTATTATTTGATGAAAAATTTCCTGATATTCCTATATTCACTAATTTAGGAAGAATCTTGAAATCTAATCCTGCACCGGCATTAGTAAGATATGTTACAGAGTATTCTTCTGTAATTTCTTTAGTTAAGCCGTCATCTGGATTTATCAAGTATACAGTTACTATTTTATCAACCGGGTCTGTAGTGATATCCCATCTGTCAAATCTTGGATCTTGGTCGTTATCTATTGGATAAAACCATTTTGACTTTATTTGGTTAAAGTCTATGGTATATGTATATTTTGTACGCCTAAACATTGTTGGATGGCGCCTGGTTTCGTCTATTTTAAGATTAAACAACATATCTGGCTTTGCATAAATCTTAATTCTTTGAGACTCAGGATTATCGCATTTAATATTATCTTGTATTTGAAAAACAAAGCAAAATGCTCTTCCTGTCATAATAGAATTTAGAACGTCTTCTCGTGAAAGAGGTGTTTTTTTATGTTCAACTTTTTCTAAGAATAGAGGTTTGTTGTCTCCTGTTGCTATATAATTTAGTCTGGAAAATGCACTTGAAGAAATCTTAAAACGGAAGATGCAATCTGCAATGTCTGTTCGCAATGATTTTGGAGTGTCCTCTATTTTATTAAGTCCATGGTACATTACGTATCTGGTACCTCTTTTCTGTTGCATTGTATTTCTATATGCTCTTATAAGTTCAGGGTCTATGTTGTTTTCGGGAACCAATCCTTTTTGAGGGTTGTATTTTTCGTTATATTCATCGTACTCATTAGTTGATGTTTTAGTCACAGGTTTATTATAAGTTGGATTAAAACACTTTGCCACGAATTCGTATGAATCTTTTTCTGAACCGAAGCTACGTGTGATAGTCGTTTTTTGTAATTTATTATTCTGGCATACAACTAAAGTGTGGAAACCTGGTATCTCTCCACTTGATAGTGTATGTACAATTTCCCCATTTAAGTATAATTTGTCCTTAAATAATACAGGTAGTTCTTCATTGTCAATATCTAGATCATTTACCTTGATTGGCCCATATTCAGGAAAATAAATATTTAGGAGCGGAATGTTTTTTGAGATGGATGAAAGTATATCTCTATTTTCTCCATAATGTAGAATAATCTCTTTGAATGTCTTTTCTCCAATCATTTTGTCCATGACAAATGAATAAAATACATCATAGTCATTATCTACTTTTTGTAATGCTTGTTCTTTTATAAAAGAGCGTACATCCTTATTGCTGTAAACAGCTTTTGACAAAGACTTGGCAAATAATTGCATTTGCTTGTCTTGATTTGAGATTGTCTCAATAGAGAGAATGTTTTGATCATTAGATGCCTTGTTTATATTTCTGTCTTCTTTTGAACATGAAAACAGCGCAAAGCACGTTACAATGATTAAATAAAATTTTTTCATGTTATTTATTTTATTAATTAAATGGTAAATACGTTCCTTGTTTAAAAAAACGAAGAAAAATGTATTGTTTATGTATTTAATATTAATTAGTTAAGTCTATTTTATGCTTTGTTGTACTATATGTTTGGTTCCGAGGACTTTAATTTGTTATGATGGGGCACGATTGGAACTGCGTATGCCTGTAATCGGCTTCAGCTAATTAAGTTTATTGTTTATAGTTGAAGGTAGGTTGTTGATAAGGATAAATAATAAATTCCGCTTTCATTGCTTTCTCTACCCTCTCTACTTTCTTTACACTAAAAAAGCCAACGCCAACGCTATCGCTAATGCCAATGCCAAACAGGCTTACGGAAAATGGTTGTTTTAAGCAGGAAAGTATAGTCTTGGTACTGTTGGAGCTAATTGATATTCACTGTTTATTGGGTGAATTGGAAACGCTGCGCAATGTACAAAGAATTATTATATTTACAAAATAAAATAACGGAAGTCTTTAGGAAGTTTTTGTTGAAGGAACTTGAAAGCATGGATTTTAGAATAGATTTAGATTGCAGGTTGAGGTTTTGTCGGGAAGAAAAGGTTAAGTCTGAAGAGTAGGGGGTAGGGGAATGGCTACTTCTGTTTTTATAGCAATAAGGATGATTATGATTTAAGAATGTTTTAGCAGATGATGGCGTGGGTACTTCTAAAAAAATCAACTAATCTATCTGCATAATGAATTAGATAAAAATGTTTATTTTTGTCTTGTGTAGTTGATAATTAGCAGGGTTTATGGATATTGACCAATTGAAAGTTGTGTTGAATAGGGCTGAGAATATCGTGATTGAATATAAGTCAGCAAGAGGCGGTTTACCTGGATCTCTTTGGGAAACGGTTTCCTCGTTTGCAAATACCAATGGAGGTATCATTGTGCTAGGTGTGACTGAAAAGAAAAAAGTTGCAGTGGTGGATGGCCTGTCTGAGAATGATGTCATGATATTAAAGAAAAACTTTTGGGATCAGGCAAATAACCAACAGAAGTTGAGTGTCTGTTTTTTAGTGAATCAGATGTACATGAGGAAAAATTAGAGAATGGCTGGGTGTTGGTGATTGAGGTTATGAGGGTTGAATATAGACTTCGCCCGATTTATATAAATGGTAGGCCTTACGGAAATACTTTTCGAAGGAATCATGAGGGTGATTATCATTGTACGGATGATGAGGTTAAGCAGATGTTTTCTGATGCTAACAATATGAGAAATTCGGCTGATTCACGTATTTTGAGAAATTATTCAATGGACGATATTAGTGATGCAACTCTAAGAAAATATCGTATGGAATATGATAGAAGACATGAGCAGCATCCTTGGTCACAGCTATCAGATATGGAGTTCTTAGAGAAGCTGGGAGCTTATAGGAGGGATCGTCGTACATGCGAAGAGGGCTTTACTGTGGCCGCGATGTTGATGTTTGGCAAGACAGAAGCTATTAGGGATCAGGAATGTTTACCTTATTACTTTGTAGACTATAGGGTGCATTTGACAGATGTGCCAAATGTACGTTGGACTGACAGAATCTATCCTGATGGTCGCTGGAATGCAAACCTGTATGAATTTTACAATCGAGTCTTGAATAGACTGTATGAGGCATTGCCCAAGCCTTTCATATTAGATGATGATGGTAGAACGAGGTTAGAATATACTTCTGCACACAAGTCATTTCGTGAAGCATTGGCCAATACTCTGATTCATGCTGCTTATACACAGAATGGTTGTGTGACGGTTGATAGATGGAAGAATCGTGTTGTGCTTAATAACCCTGGTACTATGTTAGTCTCAGTAGACCAATTTTTTGTTGGAAACCAGAGTGTTTGTCGCAACCCTTTGTTGCAGCACTTGTTTGTGCAGTTGGGGGTAGGTGAAAAAGCTGGCAGTGGCGCTGATGTTATTGTGCAAGGATGGAAGGATAATGGGTGGAGTCTTCCTTTGATTGGTGAGAAAAATCGTCCAAATAGAGTTGAAATGACACTTTATTTACAGAAAGATGCAGTAAGTACGGCAGTAAGTACGGCAGTAAGTACGGCACTAAATACAGCTCTAAGTACGGCTCTAAGTTGGAAACAAGTAAAACCGATGTTTGAAATGCTTAGCGAACCAAATTTTGCAAAGGATATTATGGCGATTTTTGGACTTAAGGATGTGTATAAATTTAAGAAAAAATATCTTGATCCATTTTTAACAGTTGGAATTTTATCAATGACTCAACCAGATAAACCCACAAGTTCAATGCAAAAGTATTACCTGACGGACTTGGGTAAACAGGTCGTGGAGTGGAAAGAGAATGAAGTTGGTGAACCAACAAAGGTGAGTCAAGATAAAATAAATAGATTCTTGATTGAAATGCAAGAGTGTATTAACCGATATCCGGTTGCTTTACCAGAGATAAGGGAAGAATATAAGACATTGTTGCAAAAAAATGATGTAAGATGCTTTAAGGCTGATTATAAGCACCCAAAAGAAATTTTTGAAGCTAATCAAAAGTGGATATATAATATACCGGATTTGTATTTAGAAGAGATTCAAAATAATATTTGGAGATTTTATAATACATATTGGCTTTTGAGGCGTGCAGATAAGGTTATTGCTATTCGCTTTTCAGAAATAAAAGACGTATTTACTCGCCTTGAATTGAATGAGCAGTGGGCTGTAGTGACCAGCTTCCGTCTTGATACGTACGATAAATTGTATGGCGGAGATGCTCCGTTTGAAGTGATGAGCTATGGATATAGTTACAAGGGTATGTGTATTTATAGGATTCCAGCTCATAATGATTTTATGATAGTGATGAAAGCTAATAGACTCCCTATATATGAAATAAATAAATTTGAGTCAGGAAATTCGGAATTCAAACTGATTGATAAAGAGCATATGATTTACTCAAATCTTTTGAATATGAAAGATATGGACGATAGTTATGGATTAAGTGTAATGCGTGACATTCGGTTTTATTATCCAAAGGATGAGGATTTTCACTATATCCGCCTACAGGTGGATAGAATGGCGGATGTGAAAGAAGTGAATTAGCGGTGGCGAGTTGATGTGGAGTATGTGATTGAGAATTTTGTGGAGATTGTTAGGGCTCTTGGGTAGGGTAGGTTTTGTCGGGAGAAAAAAAGTTAGGTTAAGTCTGAAGAGTCCGGGGTAGGGGAACGGCTACTTAAGGATTCTTTTTTTGATTTTTTGCTATTTCGTAGTCTTCGTTTGTGAAGGTGTATGTAAGTGTGACAAGCCACTTTTTTCAATTATTTTATATCGTTTTATATTGACGAATTTTTGTCAGAGATTGTCAAGATATCTATAAAACCCTCTTCTTTGGTTGTGGTTCAGGGGGTATTCCTAAATTATGCCTGCCGTTGCATCTAAATAACAAAAAAGTGCCACACCCTGGAATTATTTCCTCACATGGATCATTTTTACAATCTAAATACCACATAGATGACAAATTACAGTTACATTTAAGTAAACCAGTATCACCTACATGCCTTGACAATAATTCAATACCGTTATTTTTAATCATCAGTCCACCTGTTGTATCTGCTATTAGATGAGGATCTGCAGAAACGGCATAAACCAACTCTCTATTCCATCTCAAGCTATCAATAGCATATTTAATCCAATTATCTAAAAATGATTTAGTTTTTGAAAATAGTTTTGAATTCTTATAAATGTCATCTTTAAAAATTCTTTTATTCATTGTCGCAAATTTTAGAAGAGCCTTAATATGCGCTTCTTCTTTATTATTCCAATAATATCTTAGAACATCGTTCAATTTGACTTCCCAAATTTTGAATTTTGAAATTGGCTTGAGTGCAATGTACGCAGGCCTGGAATACTTGTAATCAAGTTCAAACCACTCTTCTGTTGACATGGCTCTTATCTCTTTAAGATGCTCCTTAGTCCAAGTATCAAGTTCTGCATCACAACTATAATGTTCTTTATCCTTTGAACAAGATAAAATCATTACATTAAATACAAACATACTAATCAATAAAACAGACTTCTTCATAACTGTAAAGTTTTAAAAATTAAATAATTAACTGAATAACTCTGTGGTTATAAATGACTTATATCTAAAATATCAATAACTGTTAGTAAATATATTTGGCTATCCTTTCAAGATAGTTTTCTGCCAATTGAATACTGCCCCTAAATACTATCTTTCCATTAGGATTGAGTATTATAACTGTAGGAAAACGATCAATTTTAAAAGTGGTGGACAGCTCATCAAAATCTCCGTACAATATAGGAAATGAACAATCACCTATTGTTTCGGATAATTCAGATAACCATTTGAAAATACCATTGTTAGACTCATTTTTTAACTTAAAAAATAGTACAAACACCTTTACTTTGTCATTCCAAATGTATTTGTTATATAGTCGTTGAATCATAGGGAGTTTTCCTATGCAGACTCCACAACCGGTGTAACAGCAGTCAATAACCGTATATGCACCCTTCATCTCTTCTAATTTGATAACAGTGCCATCAACATCTTCAATATGGGGTATATTTTGAATCTGTTCGGAAATAATACCGTCTATATTACCGTATGAAATATATTGAGCCCAATGCATATAAATTCTGTTGAACATAAAGCAAAGTACAATCATGGCAGATACGATTGCAATTTTTGCCTTAATGCCACATTTTAAAAGTAACAAACCGCATAAAATGCCAAGCAAATGCATAATTCCTTCCGGCAAGGAGACAAGAGATTCCGTCCACCACAATAATCTTGCAGGTACTTGAATTATAAGTATCGTTGCAATAAATACGGTTGCATACAATTTTGCTCTTTTACCTCTATAGCCGACGTAAAAAATAAACGCAGAATAAAAAATAAATAATATAATTCCCGATAAAATACAGCTGTATCCCCGTAGTAATGACAGCAGGCATTCTGCTATGATTGAAACTGCTGAGGCAAAAACTACGTTACAAAGAGTGCTTTTTTCAAAAATTTTTACCATAACATTAAAATTGAATTAATATTTTATGAGGGGCATGATTGGAACTGTGTATGCCTGTAACGGGCTTTAGCTAATTAAGTTTATGGTTTATAGTAAGAGTCGGTTGATAAGGATAAATAATAAATTCCACTTTCATTACTTTCTTTACCCTCTTTACTCTTAAAATTGCCAATGCTAACGCCAAAGCCAAAAAAGGCTTACGAAAATGGTTGTTTTAAGTAGAAAATTAGGTCTTGGTGCTGTTGGGGCTAATTGATATCCACTGTCTTATGGCAGTGAATGGGAAATGCAGTGCAATGTACTGAGAATTATTGTATTTACAAAATAAAATAGCGCAAGTCTTTGATGAGTTTTTGTTAAAGAAACCGAAAAGTACGGATTTTAGCATGGGCTGAGATTGTGAGATGGGTTTTGTAGGGAAGGAAAAAATACAAAATCATCTGCTAAAAAAATATTTCAAAGAATATCCTGTTTTAAGAAGTCCGGAAGTTTGACACTTTGTCGGGAATAAAAATAATGTAAATAATTGTATCAAAATATTTTGTATTGTCAATTTAA
>CAKUYQ010000002.1 GCA_934717185.1 uncultured Bacteroidales bacterium
AGGTCTACTCTCTCCTGCACTATGTCTACTGCTGTTACCTTGTTATGTTGGGCCAGCAGGGTTGCTATGGACAACCCTACGTAGCCTGTGCCTGCTACTGTGATGTTCATTGTAGATTATTTTAATATTTGCGCCAGACCATCTTGTTGATGATGCCGGTGTAGGATTGTATGAGCTTGACCACTTTGGTGGAGACGTTCTCGTCTGTGTAGTTGGGTACCGGGATGCCGTTGTCGCCTCTCTGCACCATCTCCACAGCCGTGTCTACCGCCTGAAGCAGCGAGTGTTCATCTATGCCGGCAAGTATGAAGCAGCCTTTATCCAACGCCTCAGGTCTCTCTGTGCTGGTTCTTATGCAGACTGCGGGGAAGCTGTGCCCTACGCTGGTGAAGAAGGATGATTCCTCAGGCAGTGTGCCGCTGTCGCTTACCACCGCAAAGGCATTCATCTGCAAGCAATTGTAGTCATGAAAGCCAAGCGGTTCGTGCCGGATGACCCTCTCGTCTAACTTAAAGCCGCTCGCCTCCAATCTCTTCCTTGAACGTGGATGACAGCTGTAAAGAATTGGCATATTGTACTTCTCGGCCATCCTGTTAATTGCCGTGAAGAGACTGAGGAAGTTCTTCTCTGTATCTATGTTCTCCTCCCTGTGTGCGCTCAGCAGGATATATTTTCCTTTCTCTAACCCCAATCTCTTGTGCACATCGCTCTCCTCTATCTCCTTTAAGTTGTTGTGCAGAACCTCCGCCATTGGTGACCCTGTTACGTAGGTTCTCTCTTTTGCTACTCCCGACGAATTGAGATATCTCCTTGCGTGCTCCGAGTAGCAGAGGTTGACATCGCTTATGATGTCTACTATCCGCCTGTTGGTCTCCTCCGGAAGGCATTCGTCAAAGCATCTGTTCCCTGCCTCCATGTGGAAGATGGGGATATGAAGCCTCTTGGCTCCTATGACGCTAAGGCAGCTGTTGGTGTCGCCAAGAACCAATACGGCATCGGGCTTGATTGTTGCCATCAGCTTGTAGGAGGCGTTGATGATATTGCCCATTGTGGCTCCAAGGTCATCGCCTACTGCATCCATATAGACCTCAGGGTCCTTCAGCTTAAGATCCTTAAAGAAGACTCCGTTGAGGTTGTAGTCGTAGTTCTGCCCTGTGTGGGCAAGGATGGTGTCAAAGTATTCCCTGCATTTGTTGATGACTGCGGCAAGACGGATGATTTCCGGCCGAGTGCCTACTATTATCAGCAGCTTCAGCCTGCCGTTGTTCTGCCATGCGATGTTGTTATAGTCGTTATTTTTCATCTTCTATTTTTTGTAAATAATCAATCAGAAACTGTTTTTCTCTCCGTGTCAATCAACTGCTTATGCTCTCAATCAGCTTGAAACGGCTAAGTCGTCCTTTTTAGTATGCTTCGCATCCTAACAGTCCTTCAACAGACGCCGTTTCTTATAAGCTGCTTTCGGCATCCGCTCTTCCGTTGATTAACAGGTCGCTCATAACCGTTTTGATTAATTTGCTTTAGCTTTAGCAAATAACCCTTTCTACTTTCTTTCCTCTCTATACCTTCTATAAACTATACACTATAAACTCTCAACTATAAACTAAATTAAGGCCAACGCTAACGCAATAACCATCAAACCATGAAATTGGATAAAAAGCGCAAATGCAAGGCCTGCGAAACTTTTTACACCGGAGCGTACTCATGCTACGTGAGGATTAAAAAGTTGAGCGTAACGCAGCAGTTGCCTTTTTAGTCAGTTTCATACTTTATCGTAGTAGGTATCCGGCCTATTAGGATCAAATATCTCATTGCAATACATTACTGTAACGAGATCCTCTGTATCTGAAAGGTTGATTATATTATGTGTGTAGCCCGGAAGCATAATAACAGATTGTATCTTCTCTCCACTCACCTCATACTCTATCACCTCATCTGTTCCCTCTTTCCTAAGCTGTATGAGTCCATGTCCGCTAACCACTATGAACTGTTCCCATTTGCTGTTGTGCCAATGTTCCCCTTTGGTGATTCCCGGTTTGGAGATGTTAATGCTTACCTGACCGCAGTTTAATGTGTGTACCAATTCTGTGAACGAGCCACGATTGTCTACATTCATTTTTAAATCAAAGATTGCCTTTTCCTTTGGCAGATAAGACAAGAATGCGCTGTAGAGCCGTTTTGCAAATGAGTCTGCCGGAATTTGGGGAATCATAAGTGTCTTGGGCATCTCTGCAAACTTGTGCAGCAAGTCTACTATCTCCCCTAATGTTGCCTTGTGGGTGATGGGGCAGTAACAATATCTTCCTACGGAAGAGTTTACAGTTGATTGTTTATAGTTTATAGTTGGAATTACATCCAGACCGTTGAACTCGCAGTGATGTTCCTCTCCTTTGAGGGCTGCTATCATCTCATTTACAAGGTCGTCTATGTAAAGCAGCTCAAGCTCCACGTTTGGATCATTGACCGTGATAGGCAAGTCATTAGCAATGTTATTACAAAATGTAGCCACTGCGCTGTTGTAGTTGGGTCTGCACCACTTGCCGTAAAGGTTGGGGAAGCGGTAGACGAGCACCTTAGCCCCTGTCTCTTTGGAGTAGTCAAAAAAGAGCTCTTCACCGGCTTTCTTGCTGCGCCCATACTCGCTGTTACCAAAACGGCCTGTGAGCGATGCCTGCTGTGAGCTGGAGAGCATTACGGGGCATTTATTGCCATGCTTCTTTAATGTATCAAGCAAGGTAGAAGCAAAACCAAAATTCCCCTGCATAAACTCGCTCTGCTCTTTGGGGCGGTTGACTCCTGCAAGATTAAAGACAAAGTCTGCCTCTTTGCACCATGTATCTAATTGCTCCGGAGTTGAGTCAATGTCATATTCAAAGACCTCCTCTATAAAGAGGGCGTTGGCATTGGCTGATGTATTAACCTTGTTGGCTTCTAATGCAGATCCAAGGCCGTAGTTTTTTGCCTTGCCATCTTTTATGTTATTTAATTGGGCGCATAGGTTTTTCCCGACAAACCCCCTTGCTCCCGTAACGAGTATCCTCATTTTAGTTTATTGTTTATAGTTTATAGTCAGTTGATTAATCCATAATTATAGGCAAATATAGTACAAATAAACTATCAAACTCTCTACTTTCAACTTTTTCCTATATATAAACTCTAAACTCTCAACTATAAACTAAATTAAGGCCAAAGCTAATACACTTTCAACTCATTCTTGATATATTCCAACGAGGCTATCTTCTCTTTGGTCTCCTCCAAGTTTAGGCGGCGGGTGTTATCGCTGTTGAACTCAGACAGGGCGCAACGTTTGTTGTCTCCCTCGGTGAAGAACTTGTCATAGTTGAGCGAGCGGTTGTCGGCAGGTACTCTGTAGAAGTTGCCCATATCCTCTGCTTTGGCACACTCCTCATTGGTGAGCAGTGTCTCGTACATCTTCTCACCGTGGCGGATGCCTATAACCTTAATCTCAGGTTCATCTGCTTTAGCGTTGGCATTGGCGTTGGCAGCAACTTCAGCGTTGGCAACAGAATCAGAGTTGGCCCTAATGGCTGAGCGGTATTGGTGCTTGAAAAGCTCTCGCACCGCTTCGGCCTGGGTCTGTATGGTGCAGGCAGGGGCTTTCTGTACAAGGATATCACCGTTGTTGCCATGCTCAAAGGCAAAGAGTACCAAATCTACCGCCTCCTCCAATGACATAATAAATCTTGTCATCCTTGGTTCGGTGAGGGTGATTGGGTTGCCGTTGCGGATCTGATCTATCCAGAGCGGAATAACGGAACCGCGGCTGCACATCACATTGCCGTATCTTGTGCAGCAGATCTTGGTCTTGCCGGAGTAGCGGCTCTTGGCTACTGCTATCTTCTCCTCTATGGCCTTGCTTATACCCATGGCATTTATAGGGTAGGCTGCCTTATCTGTTGAGAGGCAGATGACCGCCCCTACGCCAAACTCAATGGCTGCGGTGAGTACGTTGTCTGTACCTATAACATTGGTCTTTACTGCCTCCATGGGGAAGAACTCGCAGCTCGGCACCTGTTTGAGGGCTGCCGCATGGAAGATGTAGTCCACTCCCGGCATGGCGTTACGGCAACTCTGTAAATCTCTTACATCGCCTATGAAGAACTTTATCTTGTGGGCCACATCGGGCATCTTGGCCTGATACTCGTGGCGCATGTCATCCTGTTTCTTTTCGTCGCGGGAGAAGATCCTTATCTCCCCTATATCTGTGTTAAGGAAGCGGTTTAATACGGCGTTGCCGAATGATCCCGTTCCACCGGTGATCATCAGCGTCTTGCCTGCGAATATGCTCATATTTATAGTTTTATTACGTCTGTGCTTTTTAGGACGGTGGTGGCTACGGCGGCAATTCCCTCTATTTTTACCACTACGCGCTTTTCGTGTCTGTTGGGCATCTGAATGAAGATACCTTCAACGCCTTCGAACGGACCCGTGAGAATCCTCACTCTGTCCCCTTTTCTTAGGTCTATGGCAGGGTCTAACTGTTTGCTTCCGCGAGATTCCGTTACTTTTATGAAATCCTGCATCTGCTTGTCCGGAACTATCTGTGGCTTAATTTCTCCACTTGAATCTTTTGCCATAAGATAACGCAGGTGCTGTATCTTATGCGTCTTTATCTGCTGTATGATTGGCAGGGTGGAGTATATAAAGATATAGTTGTGAACCAACGCTTCGGTCTTCCAGCCTATGGCCATACCGAATGCGTTTCGTTTGCGTACCCTCGTAGTTGGTACGTACGACCGGATGTTTTCTTTTGTGAGCGTCTCCATGGCGGATAGCTCGCGCTGGTAGGTTACTCGCATAACATACCAGGCAATAGTGTCGTTTTTAGTTAGATCTATTGGCACAATGTATGAACAGGGGTCGTTGAAACTCTATAACTTTCTCTGTTTCAACCGTTTATGGATACAACGTGGGATTCTACCGTTTTTCCGTCTTGCTTTAGGTTATCTCCTTTACGAGACCGAATAAACGTGCCCCAAAGTTAATAATTATTTTTATCCCGACAATGAATATCTGTGTAATTTATAAAAAACAGTTTTTCTCTCCGCACCGTAATTAGCTTTGGCTTTCTTTACTCTCTCTACTCTCTCTACCCTTAAAAATTGCCAATGCTAATGCCAACGCTTTTCTTACTCATAATTAGAAACAGTTCCTCTCTCCGTGCCAATCAACTGCTTATGCCTTCAATCAGCTTGAAACGGCTAAGTCGTCCCTTTTAGTATGCTTTGCATCCTAACGGTCCTTCAACAGACGCCGTTTCTTATAAGCTGCTTTCGGCTACCGCTCTTCCGTTGATTGACAGGTCGTTCATAACTGTTTCTAATTACTCACCCTCTCTACTCTCTATCCTTTCTTTACTCTTCAAAACGGCCAACGCCAAAGCTTTATAAACTATTGACTTTCACTCGGCTCTCTAATTCTCTGTCTATCTCCTCGTAAACAGAGTTCTTGGATTTAAACTCCGGCACGGTAATCTTCATAAGTCTTACCATTTCCTGAATATTTACCCTCTTTGATAACTCTTCCAACTCGTTGGAAACTTTAGACGCTTCGCTGTAGTCGTATTTTCTAACCTTGGCAATCCTTATCCTCTCATGCATGGTTGGAAGAGTATTCTCTGCGTTTGAGAGAACCTCCTCATAAAGTTTCTCGCCGGGTCTCAGGCCGGTATACTCTATCTCTATATCCTTGCCCGGAACATAACCGGCAAGCTCTATCATTCTTTTAGCCAAGTCTGCAATCTTTACAGACGCCCCCATATCAAAAACAAAGATCTGGTTTCCACTGCTCATTGTTGCTGCCTCCATAACAAGCCTGCACGCCTCAGGAATTGTCATAAAGAACCTTGTTATATCCTTGTGGGTTACGGTAACCGGGCCACCCTTGGCAATCTGCTCCCTGAATCTTGGAATAACAGAGCCGTTGGAGCCAAGCACATTGCCAAAACGAGTTGTAACGAATTTGGTCTTACCCTTAATCCTCCCCTCCTCTATAGCAAGCCCCAAAGACTGAACATATATCTCTGCCAATCTCTTTGTACAACCCATTATGTTTGTTGGATTTACGGCTTTATCTGTAGAGATCATCACCATCTTGTCAACACCATACTCAATACATTTGTCCGCCACATTTCTCGAACCTGCCACATTCACAAACACCGCCTCGCAAGGGTTCTCCTCCATAAGCGGAACATGCTTGTACGCAGCAGCATGGAACACAACCTGAGGTCTGTATTTTTCGAACACAAACTTAAGCCTGTCCTTTACCCTCACATCGCCTATCACAGGCACAAATTTAAGTTCCGGAAACCTCTCCTCCATCTCTAACCTAAAGTTATGCATAGGGGTCTCTGCATTGTCGAACAATACAAGCTCCTTAACACCAAAACTTGCAAGCTGCCTGCACAGTTCAGAACCAATAGAACCCGCAGCTCCTGTAACAAGCACAGTCTTGCCACAGAAGTTGTCCCTTATCTCCTGCATGGAGATCTTTATCTCGGGTCTTCCCAAAAGGTCCTCTATCATAATGTCTCTCACAGGTTTCTTTATTATTTTGCCTCCCGACATCTCATCTATAGGTGGAGCAAAGAGTACCTTTAAGTTAAGTTCCGTACAATATCTTATAAGTCTCTCCTTCTCTGCCCTTGTATCATCCACATTTGCAAAGAGCACCGCCTCTGCCTCGTACTTGTTTCTAAGATATTCTACATCTTTTTTATTTTCAAAGTAATATACCTTATGATCTGCCACAATGTTGCCACGAAGTTCCTTACCAAATGTAACAAAGCCCATTACTCTGTAGTGAGGAGAACACTGAAGCCTTTTCACTAACGAAACAGACTTGTCATTTGTACCGTAAACCAACACGCTTTTGCCATCCTCCCTGTGCGTAAGCCTAAGCCTTATCACATCGTAAACGACTATCATTGAGAGTCTCATTGCCATTAACACAAATAGTGTAAGTAGCACATCAAACAGAAGGCAGATGGCTAATTTTCCATATGACTCTGCAAGAGAGCTGTTAACAGTAATCAGGTAGCAGAATATAAGAAGATCCTTAAGTACTACGGCCGCAAAGAAACGTCTTACCTCTCTGAAGGCCATATTTCTTATAGTTATTCTTTGGGTCCCAAAAAGTACAAAAGACAGTACGCAGAACACTCCGGAAACCGCCAGCGTCCAGATCATATCTCTTAATCCAAAGTCATGAATATGAAAGAACGTTGTCACCAACAGGAGTGAGACAAACGTAGAAAGCTCCGATATAACAGTATCAGCTAAGAGCACAAGTTTGGGGCTCAGATACTGCTCCAAATGTAGCTTTTCTAAGATTCTGTACATAAATCCTTGATTCATTGTAGTTATGTAGTTTTAAGTAAAATTGAGTCAGTTGGTTCTGCAAATACGGCAAATTAAATATACAGAATAAAGCCCGGCAAAAGCCGGCTTTATTCTAATTATTTATTTATCAGCCATTTACCCCCCCCCCGTTATTTTTATCGTCATTGCCTCCGTAATGATAGCTGTATCCATAGCCGTAGTTATAACCGTAACGGTATCCGTACCTGTAAGAGTAATATTTTCCTCCCGCACCCTCCGTACCGTTAAGGATTACAGACATATTCTTGAATTTCTTCTCCGAATACATATTCTTAAGCTCTTTGAGCATTGATCTCTCTAAGAATCCTGCTCTTATGACAAAGATTGTTCTGTCTGCCAATTTCTCTATTATCTGGGTATCTGCAACAATCTCAACAGGAGGACAGTCAAAGAAGATATAATCGTAACTGTTCCTCAACTCCTGCAACATCGTTTTCAGTCTGTCGCTAAAGAGAAGTTCCGTTGGGTTTGGCGGTATCACACCCACCGGCAAAACATACAGATTGCCAAAATTATTGTCGGGAACTATAAGATCTTTATAATCATTCTCTTTTCCACTCAAATAGTTGCTAAGTCCGGTCTTGGGCGATTTTACATACTGTGAAACCGACGCATGTCTTAGGTCTCCGTCTATAACAAGCACCCTCTTGCCCTTAATTGCAAGGCTGACTGCAATATTCAATGAAAGGAAAGACTTTCCGCTACCGGGATTGAATGATGTCACAACAAAAACCTTGGATTTGTCATCCCCTCCTGTCATGAACTCAAGATTTGTTCTAAGTACTCTGAACGCCTCATTCATTATATCCCTCGAACCCTCCTTTACAACTATCTTCTTCACACTCTCTCCCCTCCCCTTTTTCATGCGTTTAATGATTTTTTTCTTTCCCTCTCTTACATCAAGAGGAATCTCTCCAAGGAAAGGCATATCCAAATTCTCCAAATCCTTTTTACCCCTTACCTTGGTGTTCATGCTCTCCCTAAGGAAGATTATTCCGCCCGGGATGGCAAGTCCCAACATAAAGGCTACTAATACAACCATATTCCTCTTTGGCGATATAGGAACAAATGTTCCTGTTGGCGGAGTTATGACTCTTGTATTATATGCTGTAAAAGCCTGCGAAAGCTCATTCTCCTCTCTCTTCTGTAACAGGAAGAGATACAGCGCCTCCTTTACCTTCTGCTGTCTTCCAACAGACAACAGGTATCTTGCCTGATTAGGATTTGCCGCAATCTGTGCCGTTGTCTTCTTCTCTGTCTTCTCTACACTTTCCAACTGGGTATTGATTGTAGTAATAAAGTTGTCTATAGATGTAACAATGGCATTCCTCATTGCAGAAAGCGACTGATCATAATCCAACACCAAAGGGTTCTGCTCACTGGAGTTGGTAACCAAGTTGTTTCTCTGGAGCTGTACTTTGTTATACTCCGCTATCTGCGCTTCTATACTCGAGCTCTCCAATCCCGAGCTGGCAGGCAATAGCTGGTTTTTCTCTGCATTTGCTCTTAGAAAATTCTTTATATACCGAGCCATAGAGAGCTTTGTATTAAGCTCCAATATCTTATTGTTCATCTCTTTAGATTGCGTCATATAGAGATTAGATGCTGCCTCAACATCCGGAAGAAGGTGCTCGCTCTTGAACGATGATATGTTCTGGTCTACATCTCCCAACTCCTGCTCTATTACACCAAGCCTGTCGTTGATGAACATTGATGTTGAATTGGTTATCTGGTTCTTGTCTTTTATCCAATTCTCTCTGTATACGGCAATTATGGTATTAAGAACATCGTTCGCTCTTGGTATGAGCAGATCCTTATATGTAAGATTAATAACGGTTGCCTTTTTGTCGCTCAAAACCGCTGTAAGGTCACCCTGTATTCCGCGTGTCATTCCGTGATAACCGGAACGGCTTACATAGATTGCCGGATTATTCTCTGCAATAAAATCATCGTATGCAGACCCCTTAACTACTGTTATCTGTCCCAAAGGAGTAGTTATAAGCTCATTGAGATTACCTTCAACATCTTTTGCGGCAATCTTCTCACCACTCCTTTCAAACTCGGAAAGGTTTACCTTCTCTCCGGGAAGAAGAGAAAGCACCATCTTTGCAGATTCATTGTCTTCCAACTCATGGAAAATCACCTTAACAGGAAGCGTCTCCCCATAAAGCGTGTTTTTATGGAATCTCCCTTTTACCTGATAATTTACATCCAAAGAGAGTCTTCTTCCAACCTCATAAAGGAGTTCGGGAGACTGTAATGCAATAAGCTCGTTATTTACATTTGTCTGCCCTTGCGAGAATCCAAGCTCAGAGAAGACAGACGCAACATCACTTCCTATAGACTGGCCTTTTGCATCCTCTTTTATAAGGAGCGATGCCGATTGCTGATATACGGGAGGGGTTGTCAACAGGTAGAAGCAAGCAACACTCAAAGTGATTGCAAGCGATATGACAAACCATTTCCATTTCGCAAGGCACAAAAAGAGAAGATCTTTAATATCTATGCCGTTATCTGCAGCTCGCTGTTGTGCCGCAGGACTGTTATTGACAGTGGTGTTAGTTTCATTATCTGTTATAGCCATATTTTCCTCTGATTTTATTTAAACACCAAAACTCCTATTGTTGTAAGCAGAGATGCAAGCGACAACCAGAACGAGGTTGATCTTACATTGTTACCGTTAACTGTTGATTGTCTCGCTCTTGCATCGTTAGGTTCTACATAGACAACATCGTTCTGCTGCAGATAATATGCAGGGGATTCAAACAGGTCGTTGCCCGAACAGAGGTTAATGGTATAAACAGTCTCCTTGTTGTACTCATGCCTTAGGACCGTTATATTGTCTCTTTTTCCATAGATTGTAAGATCCCCGGCCGCACTTATGGCATCCAAAATGGTTACCCGGTCTCTGTCTATGACAAACTTTCCGGGTCTGTTTACCTCTCCAAGAACAGAATATGACAGGTTATCAAATTCTACTGTTACCACAGGATCCTTTATAAGATTCTGATCTATGAGCTTCTTTTTAATATTTGAGGCAATCTCCTCTCTTGTCTGTCCTTCTACATATATCTCTCCCAACACAGGAAAATCTATAAATCCTTTAGAATTTACCGAGTACGATGAAACCTGCTGGCTTCCGCTGCCTAATGCAGATGTACTCCCCTGCCCCACACGGTATGAAACTATGGGAAGGTTAAACAACTCTGCAAGTTGAGGATCTTTACTCTTTACTATTATAGAGATCTTGTCCTCGGGCTTTACCCTTACAATCTTAGAATTTGTAATTGTTTTGTTTACACCATCGTGCAGATCCTGAAAATATGTAATCTGTCTTGGTGTGGCACATGAACACAACAATATTGCCAATAATAGCAAACATGTTATATTTCCGCATTTATTATTCTGTTTCATAAGTTTGTGTGTTGGTAGTTTTTAAGTTTAACATGAACGGCAAAGATAGTTATAATTTTTCATATGTTCACACAATCATCCAATCTTTACCAACTTTTGCCAATCCATGCCAACTTTTACCAAGTTTATTTATATTCTTTCACGCACAAGACCTCCCCTGTAAGCTGCCAGCAACTGCTTAAGATCCTCTATCTGCACCCGCAACTCATCTCCTATATCTGTATCCATTACCAATTTACGTTTCTCCACAAATTCAACGACCTTGGTCTCAGATATAATATCAACCCCCTGCTCTATGGCTTTTTGTCGGGACTCAAAAGGTTCATGTTGGACAAGTTTCAATCCGTAAGAGTTGTAGATAAGGGTAAATCCTGCAATTCCTGTCTCACCCTGATATGCTTTTGAAAAGCCGCCATCTATTACAAGCAGCTTGCCCTCTGCTTTTATTGGAGATTCACCTTTCTTTGTCTTTACAGGAATATGTCCGTTTATGATATGAGACGGTTCTCCCTTTACACCAAACTCCTTTAGGATTTTGTTGCATATCTCCTTATCCTCCTTAAGGTGATAATAGTGCCCTTTGTTCTCCTTCTGCGGTTCTTTATCTGACAAGAAATAGCGTTCAAAGGTTGCCATTCTGTCTTTATCGAACGGAGGTGAAACAGGGCCGCACCACAAATACCATATAAAATCCTGTCCATACTGTTTTAAAGAGGGCTTGGTGTCATCAAAATATGCTATTCTCACAAGTTGGTCTATCTTGTCAAAAAGCTCTTTACCTTTATACTCCTTTCCCATGATCCTTAAGCTCTTAAAGCTGCCGTCTTCGTTAAGCGGAACCGAACCGTGATACAGAAGGTTTGAGTTTCTTACAAGGTAAAGTGCGCCGTGAGAGTAGAAGCATTTCATGTGATTTGCCAATCTCTGGCTGCTTATAAAACTATGGGTAAGCTTGTTTATCACATCCTCCTCCTCGGGGGTAAGTTTGTACGGGTCTTTTGGATCTATACTTTGGAAATCATCGTCTTTAAGTTGATAATCTTTTCCACCAAGTCTTATTGTGCCCTTTTCATAATCTATAAGATGCAGCAGTTTTCTATCCTGCATCTCAAAATCAGGGTTTCTGTCTATAATCTGAGCCTCTAACTTGAACTGTATAATGGTTATGGCCTTGTGCATCTGAGCTATAAGCTTAAGCTGCTTTGGATTAAGCGGCTCGTCGTCGTTGTGCTTAGGCCTAAAGATAGTGCACGGGTCATCTCCGTACATATCCATTGCAAATGTAACAAGAGGCAACAGGTTAATGCCGTAACCCTCTTCTAAGGTCTTTAGGTTTGCGTATCTGAAGCACATTCTAAGCACGTTGGCCACACAGGCTCTGCTCCCTGCAGCTGCACCCATCCACACAAGATCGTGATTTCCCCATTGGATATCATAGTTATGATAGTTCATAAGGGTATCCAATATAATGTGCGCCCCGGGGCCTCTGTCGTAAATATCACCTATTATATGAAGAGAATCTATTGTCAGCCTCTGTATAAGGTGACATATTGCAGCTATAAAATGGTCTGCCCTACCTGTAGAGATAATTGTATTTACAATAGCCGTAATATAGTTGTGCTTGTTTGCCTCACTCTCACCTTTGGTTTCGTGAAGAAGCTCCTGAATGATATACGAATACTCCTCCGGCAATGCTTTTCTCACCTTGGAGCGTGTATACTTGGAAGATACATTGGAGCATACCTTTACAAGTCTCATAAGGACAACCCTGTACCATTCGGAGAGATTCTTCTCCTTTGGCTTTACTATTTTCAGCTTCTCCTCCGGGTAGTAGATAAGTGTACACAGGTCCCTTTTCTCCTCCTCCCTGAGTGTGTGTCCAAAAATCTCCTCTACTTTTCTTTTTATTACTCCCGACGCATTCCTCAAAACATGCTCGAACGCCTCGTTTTCTCCATGAAGGTCTGTAACAAAGTGTTCCGTACCTTTTGGTAGATTCAAGATTGCCTCCAAGTTTATTATCTCTGTAGAAGCTGCCTGAATTGTTGGGAAGCTCCTCGATAATAATTTCAGATATTTTAAATCTCTCTTCATATAAATTATTGTAAATTGTGTTTAGTAAGTTCAAAGTTAGCAAATAGATAGTATAAAGCGAACAAATTCATACAATAATTGTTTATTTTAGCAAAAATATTATGTACCACAAGAGATGAGCCGGGTGGTTAAAACCTCTTTTTAGCCGCTTGGTTCGTCTCAAAAAAGAAAAAACAATGAACAATCAATTTACTATTCCGGCACTTCCGTACAGTACGGACTCATTGGCACCGGTAATCTCAAAAGAGACAATCAGCTATCATTATGGCAAACATCTGCAGGCATACATAGACAATCTCAACAGGCTAAAGGAGGGGACTAAGTTTGAATCCGCAGACCTTAAAACAATAATAAAGGAATCTAACGGTGCTCTGTTCAACAATGCAGCCCAAACCTTTAACCATACTTTCTATTTCCTTAACATCTCTCCGGCAGGAGGCGGCATGCCAAAAGGGGAACTTCTTAAGGCAATTGAGTCCAAATGGCAAAGTTTTGACGATTTCAAAAAGATTTTTACGGATGCTGCAACAGGTTTATTTGGTTCGGGATGGGTATGGCTGCAGTGCAACCCGGCAGGAGAGCTCTCTATTGCAGCGGAACCAAATGCCGGCAACCCTCTTACAAAGGGGTTGATTCCTCTAATGACAATAGATGTTTGGGAGCATGCCTATTACTTAGACCATCAGAACAGGAGGGCCGAATATGTTAACGGTTTCTGGAACATTATAGATTGGAACAGCGTAGAGGAGAATTACAAACAGGCAAGCAGTGGAGGCAGATGCTGCAAAATGTGCAAAACAAGGGTGTAGACAGAACTGCAATGTATAACATCTGTATAGCATAAGAGTGCCGAAAAGAGTTGGAGACTTTACCGCAAAGCCTCCAATTCTTTTACATATTCATCTGTATTGCACAGCCTTGGCACCTTATTTTGGCCGCCTATCTTTCCGCGTAATGCCATCCATTTATAAAATGTACCCTTGGGAACTGCCACCAACTGCAACCTGCTCATGGTAGCATTACCGCTACGTTTTGCCTCATAATCTGAATTCTGAAGAGTGAGCTGCTTATCTAATGTATCTGCAAATACCTCCAAATCTGCAGGTTCCTTTTCGAACTCTATTACCCATTTGTGCGCCCCTTTGGTTGCTCTCTCCTTCATCTCCATAAATACCGGGGCAACCGTAAATTCTGTAACGATTGCGTTATACTTTCTGCACGTCTCAACCAACGCCTTTTCTGCATTATCTATCATAAGCTCCTCCCCAAAGGCGTTTATATAGAGTTTTGTTCTTCCCGATATGATAAACCGGCGCGGAGAGAGCGAGACAAACTTAACGGTATCGCCAATAAGGTAGCGCCACAATCCGCCAACAGTGCTTATGACAACCGCATAATTGACATCCTGCTCAACCTCTCCCAATGTGCAGGTAGGCAGATTGCCTATATCGGTTGCAGCGGAGAGCTTGTCCATCCTCACAAACTCAAAGAATACCCCGAGGCCGGCAGTAAACGACATCCCTTTCACAGTAAGATCATCCTGAAATCCAAAGTATCCCTCAGAGGCATTATAATTCTCCAAGTAGTGCATGTCGGGAAGCGGAAACAATCTCTTATAAATCTCCCTGTACGGCTCGAAACCTATTCCTCCATGCATAAAAAGCTCCATATTCGGCCAGATCTCCGTAAAATCGCTTTTGCCGCAGCACTGCAGTATCTCATTCATAAGCAACAGGTTCCAGCTTGGTACCCCGGCAAAACTCGTAACATTTTTCCGCAAACTTTCTCTGCAGATGGCCTTTATCTTTGTATTAAAATCTGCTATGAGAGCAGTTTCTCTGCTTGGAGTTCTGAACATCTCTGCCAATTTTGGAGAATTTTTAAGAAGTATCGCCGACAGATCACCTGAAAACTTACCGTTAGATACATCCGGTGCTACGCTTCCGCCCAACGTTAGTGTATCTCCGTAAAACAGTCTGCTGTGCCGGTGCTCGTTTATATAGCTTGAAAGCATGCTTACAAAACCGCCGTAATGATTGCTTTTAAGTGAATCCGGGGTAACAGGGATATATTTGCTCTTGTCTGAGCTTGTACCGCTGGATTTTGCAAACCATTTTACCTTTTGGTTCCATGTAACATAATCCTCCCCATCCCTGAGCCTTTTAATATACGGGTAGAAATCGTTGTAATCCCTTATTGGGACCAACTCCTTGAATCTCTTTATGCTTCTGTCGTAACCGCGCTGCATTCCACCCGGAACGCTCTCTACAGTCTCTATTGAGGAGAAGTTGTGCTCTTTGCCGAAAAGAGTATCTGCACCACCGGCTATAAGTCTGTAAAAGACCTCTTTTTGCAGAGTTGCAGGATCTTTTAACGAGAGTTCGTTTTTCTTTAAAGTCTCTCTGCTGAATTTTAGAAAAAGCCTGTTCCTTAAGTTCATATTGTTTTACCCTTGTTAAAAAACTATCCAAATACCTCATGGAGAACATCGAGCGACTTAATCTCTATCTCCGTTCCAAGGTGGTACGATATATATTGTATCATCTTTTTTGCAAAGCCGAGCCGCAAGTCCCTTGTGCATTTTATATCATCTATCTCATTTACCCTGCAGTGAAGCAATCTGTCTAACAGATTGGATTCGGCCGGAGAGAACCATAGTCCGGGCAGTGCAGAGGAGTACTCTTCAAATCTTCCAAACGGAATATAGAACTGTTCATTTGCATCTGTTCTAAGCGAATTTGGGGTATAGCCAAGTGCCATGCAGAGATTTACCATAAAGTAGAGATGAAAATTGGCTGTTCCGCTCTCTATAACATCCAATATCTTGACAGATGAACATATAAGTGCAAACAGTCTTTCGTTGGGTTCCTCCTCCTTTATGCAGCGTAAAATAAGTTCGCACATAAACATTGCTATGGTACCTTTATATACACTTGTCCTCAGTTGCTGCAACTGATGGGACGATGCCACCTCCTTTAGCGTTGGCATGGAGCTGCCCTTCCCTGTATACACAACACAATCCAAAAGTGCTAATTTGTGAAGTTTTAGAAAAGACTGTCTATCCTTGCCTCCACTCCTAAAATAGAATGCCTCCCTGCCGTGCTCCAAAGAGTAGCACTGCACCACAACACCCTTGTCTGAATGTTTTATAAGATTTAGAATTACTATGCTCCTCTTACTCAGCATTGTTGTTTAGAAATTCCGCCAACGCTCTCATAGCCTGCCCTCTGTGGGATATTGCATTCTTCTCCTCCATGGAAAGTTCTGCCAAAGTGCAGTCATAGCCGTTGGGTATAAAGACAGGATCGTAACCAAACCCTTCATGCCCACATCTTTCTGTTGCAATATGCCCCTCCAATACCCCATCAAACCTGTGCTCGACTCCATTCTTTATAAGTGTTACAACTGTCCTGAATCTGGCTTTTCTGTTTGATTGCCTGTCACCTTTTCCGGCAGCATCCATCTCTGCCAGCAACTTCTGCATATTTGCCTCTGTTGTGCTCTCAAAGGTCTGTGTATTGTCCCAATCCGAGAAGGTTGCAGGAAGCGAGCAATACCTTGCGGTGTAAACGCCCGGCTCACCGTTAAGCAGATCTACCTCCAATCCCGTATCATCTGCAAAGCAGGTCTCATGCTTTAGATTCCATATATAATGGGCTTTTTCTGCAGAATTTTTCTCTAACGTATCGCCGGTTTCGGGTATTTCGCCATCAATTCCAACTTGCTTAGGCATTGTAAGTTCAAACGCCTTTCCTATTACTTTCTGTGCTTCGCTCAGTTTATGCGCATTCCCGGTTGCAAAAATAATCTTCATAAAGGTGCGTTTTTTGTAGCATCAAAGATACAATTTAATTGTTTACATTGAGGAGGTTTGCAGGTAAAATTCTATCTTTGTAATGATAATTGCAAACCCGATGAGTTATGCATATTACATTATATTTTAAACAACAGAGTAGATGAGAAGATTTGTTTTTTTTGTTTCAACTGTACTGCTTGCATGTGCAGGCGGGAGTCTGAATGCGCAGTCACAGGAGTTTAACACAGGTAAAAGCCTTGAGATACAATATAATATATTAAAAGTTCTCCAGAACAATTATGTAGATACGGTAAAGATAGACAAATTGGTAACAAGGGGTATAAACGCCATGTTGGAGAGTTTGGACCCATACACCAACTACATTCCCGAGGAGGAGGATGAGAATCTTGAGTTCCTTACAACCGGTATCTACGGCGGCATAGGCTCCCTCATTAAGAAGATAGACTCGCTTGGTGTTCAGGTTTCACAGCCGTACATGAACTCACCCGCAACCAAGGCAGGTCTTGAACCGGGAGATATAATCCTAAAAATCAACGGAGAGGATACAAAACCTATGTCTGCAGATGTAGCCAGTGCAAAGATGAAAGGGGAACCCGGCTCAACCGTAAAGTTTGAGGTAAAGAAGGGGCGAACAGGAGAGGTTAAGGAGTATAAGATTGTACGTGAGAGGATTAAAGTTCCCGACGTATCGTACAGCGGGCTTTACAAAGGGGATATTGGCTATATAAGGATGGACAGTTTCTCTGTTGGGGGAGCGAACGAGGTTAAAAGTGCTCTGTTGAATCTTAAGGAGCAGGGGGCAAAGAGGATTATTTTGGACCTTAGAGGCAATGGAGGCGGTGTTATGGATGAAGCCATAAACATTGTATCCCTGTTTGTTCCGGCAGGCACAACGGTAATGTCTTCTAAAGGAAAAAGCCCCGAATCTATAATGACATACAAGACCAAAGAGGAGCCTGTTGACACTCTCATTCCGCTTACTGTTATGATAAACTCCGGCTCTGCATCTTCATCCGAGATTTTGGCCGGAGCCGTTCAGGATTTGGACAGGGGACTTATAGTTGGAACCCGTTCGTTTGGAAAAGGCCTTATTCAGGGATTTAAAAGCGTTGGATACAATGGACAGTTAAAATACACTGTTGCAAAATATTATACCCCAAGCGGAAGATGTGTTCAGGCATTGGATTACAGCCACAGGAACGAGGACGGAAGCGTAGGTTATGTTCCCGATTCCCTTATAAAACCATTTAAAACGCTTAAGGGCAGAACAGTATATGACGGTGGAGGTATTACCCCCGATTCTGTTCTAACAGCAATATCGTACAGCCGCCCTGTTATTGCATTGGCCTACAGTGATATACTTAACGATTATGCTATAAAGTATTATATATCTCACAACTCAATAGCAAGCCCTTTGGATTTTAAGCTCACCGACAAAGAGTATGCAGATTTTGTACAATATGCGGCCGAGCGCAGCTTCGACAGCAGAAGCGGTGCGGAGGTGATGATAGACCAGATGATTGCTGCAGCAAAAGCAGACAAACTCTATGAGTTGAATAAAGCTGAATTTGATGCACTTGAGAAGAAGCTCAAATTAAGCAAATTGGAGATGCTTAACGTTAAAAGGGAGGAGATACAGCCACTGCTCGAAGAGGCGATAATAGAAAAATATTATTTCACATGGGGGCGTGTGCGTAAAGCTGTGCAGACAGATCCGCAATTGGAAAAGACTGCAGAGATAATGTAAATATAAACAGGTGGTTTTCTGCTCACTTTTCCAACAGCCTATTTCTCCATGTTTGGATTCTGATTCTTGTAACGCTCAAGATGTTTGGGATTTGCAGGGAACCAACCTTTCTCTACGCGTTTTTTCTGCTGGAACAGCTCTAAGATAGACCAGAAACAGGAAAAAGCCGTAACGCCAAAAATTGTTGAACATATTATCTCCCTTATTAATACAGAGAGTACAAGGAAGAGTATGCCTGCAGCGGCAAAAGCCCACCAACATTTTGTTCCAAAATAGTATTCGCCCTTTATTACTAATGGGTGAAAGAGCCCTATAATCAAAAAAGTTGCAATACCTATAACGAGTCCTAAAAGGTTGTAATAAGATAAAAATTCCATAAGGTGCACTATGTTTGTCTAATGACAATTCGTTTTGCAAAAATAACGTTACTTTTCGCTAAACGCAAATGATTATTTGGCGTTAGCGTTAGCCCTCTTTACTCTCTTTACCCTCTATACCCTCCATACACTAAAAAAGCCAATGCCAAAGCATACTAACTACAAATAGTGATTGCGCCGTATTGCCATTTCCTTTTTCTTTGCGTTCAAATTTGTTTGAATGAGAAGATTATATATATACATCTTTGTTTGCACATCATTTTTGTGCAAAAACATATTGGCAGTTGCATCTGAGCATGATTTTAAGTGGGATGACAACACCGTGGCAGCAGACACTCTTAGAACTTACAGAATGGAAGAGGTTGTCATTACCGGTTCATCTAAGGAGACAAACGACCTTAAATCACTGCCCGGTTCTGTATCTGTGGTAACGCCACAAGTTATTGCCAACAGGCAGATTTCATCTATAAAGGATCTTACTTCATTTGTTCCAAACTTTTATATGCCGGATTACGGTTCAAAGCTTACATCTGCCGTTTACATAAGGGGAATAGGGGCACGCAGCAGCGGACAGTCTGTTGGCCTGTATGTAGACAATGTGCCATATATAGATAAAAGTTCTTTTGACTTTGAGTTTACGGATATTGCCGGCATTGAGGTGTTAAGAGGACCGCAGGGAACTCTTTACGGCAGAAATGCAATGGGTGGGATAATAAATATAAGCACACTCTCTCCACTTACAAGCAGGGGAACAAAGCTTTCATTTTCATACGGTTCGTATAATCTAATGGATATAAAATTCTCGCACTACGGCAGCAGAAATGCAAATTTAGGTTATGCTGTAAGCGGATTCTACAACAGAGGAGATGGCTTCTTTAAGAACGAATATACCGGAAAGAGGATAGACAACGAGGAGAGCTACGGCGGACGCGTAAGATTGGTATGGAAGATGGGAGAGAATTGGCAAGCTTCATACTCTTTTGCAGCTGAGCATACGGATCAGGGGGCATTCCCATATGGGTTGTACAACCCGCAAACCAAGAAGATAGCTAATGTTAACATAAATGATGAATCATCTTACAGGAGAGAATTGTTGAGCAATAACCTCACTTTTGAATACCGCAAAAGGGATCTGCTTTTCACCTCTACAACCGGTTACCTGTATCTGAGGGACGGTATGAGGATGGATCAGGATTTTTCTCCAAAGTCTATATTCACACTACAACAGAAACAGAGACAGAATGCAGCAAGTCAGGAATTTACATTAAAGAATTTGTCGGGAAGCAGATACAGATGGTCATTTGGATTGTATGGTTTTTATGACAGGATGACCGTTGAGGCTCCGGTTGTCTTTAAGGAGGATGGCGTTAAGGGGGTACTTCAGCCTCTGTTTGACAACCTTAAAAAGGCATATCCTAAGATGCCATCTCTTACCGTTACAGACGAGGCGTTGGAGATTCCGGGAGATTTTAAGACGCCTTCTTACGGTGTTGCTGCATACCACCAGTCTACATACAATGATCTTTTTGTAAAGGGTTTGTCTGTAACTGCCGGGATAAGACTGGATTACGAGAAGCAGAGAATGGATTACAACTCTGCTGCAAAGATGCACCTTAGCATGACAATGCCTCCAATGATGCCCCGGCCTGTTGATATAAGCAACAGATATGATGAGTCTGTTATTGATGAGTCTGTGTCTCAGGATTATTGGAAAACACAGCTTAAGTTTGCCGTAAAGTATGAGATCTCTCGGGAAGCGTATGTTTATCTTTCTGCTGCACAGGGGTATAAAGCGGGGGGATATAATGTGCAGATGTCTGCGGATATAATGCAGGGTAGAATGCAGTACGATATTATGAATGCCTTTAAGCAGATGATGCCGGGGGTGGATATTGCCGAGCCGGGCAAGATACAGGATGCAATGAGCTATAAGCCGGAATCGAGTTGGAACTATGAGGGCGGTTTTAAAGGTGAGTTTGCAGATGGCAGAGTGGCGGTTGAAGGGGCTCTGTTCTACATGGATGTGAATGATGTTCAGATTACACAATTTGTAAATAGCGGCAACGGTCGTATATTGAGCAATGCAGGCAGGGCGGAGAGTTACGGTGCGGAATTATCTTTAAGAGGCATTGTATGTGAATCTGTTACGGCAGATGTAAACTACGGCTACACTCATGCTACATTCAAGGATTACAACAACGGCAAAGAGGATTACAAAGGGAACTTTATTCCATATACTCCAAGGCATACTTTGAGTGTGGGGATGCATTATTCAAAATTGCTTGCAGGCAGTTGGTTAGATCAAGTGTTTGCATCTGTGCAACTTAACGGTGCTGGAAAAATCTATTGGAATGAAGCGAATGATATAGCACAGGATTTTTACTCAACTCTCAATGCTAACATTGGGGTGCGAAAGGAGTCTGTTACATTAAGCATCTGGGGCAGGAACCTCACAGACACAGATTTTGCTGCTTTCTATTTTGAGTCGTTTGGCAACAAGTTCATGCAGAGGGGGAAACCTGTATGCATAGGCGCCAAACTTTCTCTCAGATTCTAAGCGTTGGCATTGGCGTTGGCGGTTTTTAAGGGTAAAGAGAGTAAAGAGAGTAGAGAAAGCCAAGGCTAATATCGGTTATTCAAACAGGTAAAGCTTATCAGACCGTCTCAACTTCTCCGCTACAGGAATAGAACAGTATTCTCCCTTTACAGCCTTGTCCGTCTCCTTTAAATCTACCCTTATCTCGTTTACCTTTAGCTCAATAACACCGGTAGACGGGCCTATAATCAACACATTGTTCCCTTTGCATAGTTCGCCGCTCTCTATAAGAACCTCGGCAACACCTATGTTGCTAAAGTAATTGGTTATCTTGCCTATATAAACCTTCTTTTTTGTGGCTTTACTGCCATACACCTCACTCCACTGTCCAAGCCTTGCCCCTTGATAGTAGCCATCCCAAAAGCCTCTGTTGAATACTTCAGACAGCTCAGCTTTGAGCGAGGATGCCATCTCCTGCGAGAAGGTACCGTTTTCAACCGCTGTAATTGCTGTCTTGTATGCGTGTGATGCCTTCTTTACATACTCTGCACTTCTTGCCCTTCCCTCTATCTTAAAGACAGACACTCCGGCATCTGCCATCTTGTCTATGAACTCTATGGTACAGAGATCCTTTGGAGACATTATATATTTGTTGTCTATCTCCAATTCATTACCGGTTTCAAGATCTGTAACCTTGTATCCTCTTCTACAGAGCTGATAACATGAACCTCTGTTTGCCGATGCGTTATACTCATGCAGGCTAAGATAACATTTGCCCGATATTGCCATACAGAGCGCTCCATGGCAGAACATCTCCAACTGTACCAACTCTCCGCCCGGGCCCTTTATCTGCTCTCTCTCTATCCCTTCGCTTATCTCCTTTACCTGCGGCAGGGTAAGCTCTCTTGAGAGCACCATTACATCTGCAAACTGCGAATAGAACTTTACCGCCTCAAAATTGGAAACATTCAGCTGTGTTGATATATGCACCTCAACTCCAATCTCCCGAGCATACGTTATTACAGCCATATCAGATGCTATTACAGCGGTAACTCCGGCCTCCTTTGCATACCGCAGCGCCTGTTTCATTGGCTCTATATCTGCGTTATAGATTACAATGTTGAGTGTGAGATATGTACGAACATTGTGCTCGTTACATATCTCAACTATCTTTTTAATGTCATCCGGCTTAAAGTTGTTTGCCGAGTGAGAGCGCATGTTAAGCTCCCCTACACCAAAATATATTGAATCGGCTCCACCTTGAATTGCCCCCATGAGCGATTCAAAGTTTCCGGCAGGAGCCATTATCTCATGTTTCCTCTTCAAAATAAAAAAATTAGATGTTCCTAAAAATCTACAAAAATACTGGCAGCAGCTGCCTCAAAAAAAATTTCATTTAAAAGTGCAAATGCAAGACTTGCGAAATTGCTAAACACCGGAGTTTACTTAAGGTAAATGAGGATTTTAGCAATGAGCGTAACGCAGCAGTTGCCTTTTAAATGGAATTTTACACTATGTATCCCTCCAAAATCTTCCCCTCCACCACCTCAGGCGTCACCGCAGACAAACATCCAAAGTCCCCAAACTTGCAAGGCTTGTTGCCGTAGATTGAACATGGACGGCAAGGCATATCTGTCTGCAGTGCATCGCAAGGGTTCTGCATCCAACCGTAAAAACCTGCAGCAGGATGCGTTGCTCCCCATACGGAAACCACCTTTGTTCCTACAAAAGATGCAAGGTGCATGTTGGCCGAATCCATGCTGAGCATAACATCCAACTCATTCATCATAAGCAGTTCCTCTGCAAATTTAAACTTGCCTGCACAGGTAAATGTATTCTGGTATTTCTGCTCCCACCCCATTAACACTCTCTCCTCCTCTATACCGCCGCCAAACAGGAACACTTTGGTGTTAGGGTCTTTGCTCAAATCGTAAATAACCTGCTCCACAAACTTTTGAGGCCATCTTTTCCCGGCATGTTTTGCAAATGGTGCAATGCCAATCTTAAAACCGGGCATCTTTATGTAGCCTGTAAGAGTTTCGTTCTGCAACTCCCCTCGCTGCGAACATAGCTCTGTAAGATATGCGGCTCGTCTTGCCTTTATCTCAGCCCTGAATTTGTCATTCGGCTCTATGGAGGCAAAATTCAGATTCTCCAATCCGCACTTTACAAGCACATCTTCATACAGCCTGCCAACAGGTGCCAAAGATGTCAACTCTTTGTCGGGAAGATGATTAACCAAAGCTCTCTTAGCCTTTCTGTTCTTGTTTATGGTTTTAAAGGGGATACCTCTGAGCCATAGGAAACTCTTTAGCAGCCGACTTCTTATAACGGAGTGCAGATCTGCAACAATGGTAGGGTTGAGTTTGGCAATCTGCCCGGCAATCCTCCACAGCCCTTTTACAGTGCCCTCTTTCTTAACATTCACGGGAAAGAAGTGCAGGTTGTTTATTCCGGCAAAAAGCGGCTCTGTAAATCCCTGCGACACCATTGTAAACCGCACATTAGGGTTCTTAAGGGCGTACTCTCTTACAAGCGGGGCCGATATGGCAATGTCTCCCAATGCAGACAATCTTATTATCACAATGTGAGGGGGATGATCTTTCATGGCCTGTCTCTACTTCTGAGTTGCGTAAAGGACAGGATTGAGTGCAGGGTCGTTGTACATCTTCATCTGTTTGTAAACCTTCATGTATTTTCTCCCCTCTGCTATATCTTTAAGCAGCTGATCTATAGCTATTGCAAGATCCTCTCTCTGAACCAAAAGCACCTCCAACTTCTTGCGGCACTGCGCTTTATGCTCGGGGCTTGCCTCTTTCCTCTCTGCCTCAACCTGCATGTGGTATATCTTAAGTGCCAAAATAGAGAGTCTGTCTATTGCCCACGCAGGGCTTTCGGTATTTATGGTTGCATCCTCCTTAACATCCACATCTCTATATTTTTCAAAGAAATAGCTGTCTATCCTCTCAACAAGATCTGTCCTGTCTTGATTGGATTTGTCTATCCTCCTTTTTAGTTTGAGAGCAGCAACGGGGTCAATCTCGGGGTCTCTTATTATATCCTCCAAATGCCACTGAACATCATCAATCCAGTTTTTAAGATACAGACACCACTCAATGGTCTGAGGTTCGTAAGGGTTGTTTATGGCAGCATCCACATCATCCGTCTCGTGATAAGCCTTTATGGCTTTATCAAAAATCCCATTACATAAAGTACTAAAACTCATTGTATTATAAAATTATTAGTTATTATCATTTTTTGCTTCCCGACAAATATTTCTCTTTCCTTCAAAATCTCTTTCTATTTGTCTCTATGCAGCATCTTGGCTGCGTATGCCCTAAGCTGCTGCTTCTGCTCCTCGCTCAAAGCAGTTGACTCCATCATATCAAGGGCCTTTTTACCGTACTCATCCACCGCGTTAAGAGCTTTCCTGTCCACTCCAAGATGTTGGTACATGGCTTTCATTTTGGAGATTTTAAAGTTATCCGCCTCAATATCTGCGCTGTTGAGTGCAGATGACGGCATTGCTATAATCTTCTCCAACTCCTTTTTGTCTGCCCCTGTTGCCTCTTTCATCGCCTCTACGAGCAGCCATGTTTTTTTGTTGTTGAGTATATCTCCACCTATGTTCTTGCCAAACACCTCCGGATTACCAAAAGAGTCTAAATAGTCATCCATAATCTGGAACGCTATGCCAAGGTTGTAGGCATAATCGTACAGCATATTGCATACAGACTCATCAACACCTGCCAAAATTGCTCCCATCTTTGCAGAACAGGCTATGAGGACGCCTGTCTTAAGGCCTATCATCTTAATGTACTCGTTCATTGAGATAGACCTCTCGTTCTCAAAGTTCATATCGTACTGCTGCCCCTCACATACCTCTATTGCAGTCTTGGTAAAGAGCTTCATTGCCGGATGTATATATGCCGGTTTAACATGAGAGAGCAGTTCGTATGCCTTAATGCTCATTACATCTCCGCTAAGGATGGCACTGTTAGCTCCCCACTTCTTGTGAACAGTCTCCTTACCTCTTCTGATTGAAGCATTATCCATTATATCATCATGGATAAGGGTAAAGGCATGAAACACCTCCAATGCCATTGCAGGATATAGCACACTGCGCTCTATCTTCTCATGGAACAGGTTGTAGGTCATAAGGCAGGTCATTGGTCTAAGCCTTTTGCCACCCATAGACAGCATATATTCAATAGGTTCATAAAGCTCTTTTGGAGGCTCATGAAGCTTCAACGAGAGAAATCCTTTCTCTATAATATCATTAAGTTCATCTAATCTGTACATTCTCACAGGAAATTTTCACGAGTAATTTATCAAGCAAATATACTACAAAGAAATTAAAGTAATCTTAAAAAAATAACTTGGTAAGATTTAATTAATTTTTTTTACTATATCTTTGTTAATTCGCGAAAAATACCTACTTCCCCCCCCCGAAAATTAATTGGAGGAGACTCAATATGCTTAAATTTAAATGTGTGGCAAGCAGAATTGCCATTATTCTTTTTTTGACACTCACCACCACAGGCATCTTATATGCCCAAAATAATTTTTATGGAGAGATCGTTTCCAATAAGGATATGTCACCTATTGCAGACGGATATGTTTTGCTCAAGCAAAACGGGGTTGTGCTCAAATCAACATCTTCAGATGAAAAAGGAAAATATCTCATAAATGATGTTCCAAACGGCACCTATGCTGTTGAGGTAATATGTTTGGGATATAAGGCAATATGCGATTCCTTGAATATCTCCGGAACATGTAGCAGAGTTTTCAGATTGGAAGAGGAGGCAACAGCGTTGGAAGAGATAACAGTTGTTGCAGATCGCAGCCAAACTGTTAAAAGAACGGCAAACGGTCAGATATTCTATCTCTCTTCAGATGCCAAGAAGATGAACAATCCCTTTATGGCTTTACAAGAGATACCTACCTTGATATCAGATGCTAACACCTCTTCCGTAAAAATGCTTGATGGGAAAGCTCCGCTGATTCTAATAAACGGCAATGTGGTCAATTCGGGAATCGGTCCAATCTCCCCTTCAGATATTGAATCCGTAGAGGTTGTTAATGCTGTGTCTGCCCGTTACCTGCAGGAAGGGGTAACAAGTATATTGAATATTAAGCTTAAAAAGCACGCCAAACCATATTTATGGCTTGAAGGTGCTACGCGTCATGAACTTCCGCTTGACAATGGGTTTGGTGTAGGTTATTTTGAAGTTGGCAACCACAAGGTAAGTCTCTACGGCCGTGCTGCATATCATTACAAATATCATGATAATATTGAATCATCCGTAAGCCGCACAAACACAGGATACAAACAGACATATAATCAGGCAACTCGCAACGATGCAGACAAATGGATAGGTGAGTTATTGCTAAAGTACCAGATTACTGCAAAGGACTATTTTGCTGTCCAATTTTATGCTACATACAATTGTACAGAAGAAAGAAGTGATGCATTTGGAGATTATATATCCAATGCTTCGCAAGCGTACAGTTTTAATTCGTTTGGTAAGGAAAAAAGCAACATTTTTACATCAAGCCTGTATTACAAACGTTCATTTTCGCAAAGCAGCAACTTGGAACTGCGTTTGGCATATAATTTTAACAAGAACAACTACAATGCATCACGCACAGATTATTATGACGAGCGTTCTATTGATGCCGATACACGTTATAAGAACAGGCGCCATTCCGGTAGCTTTAACATAGATTATTCCAAAGACTTTGCGAATAACAGTTCACTCATAGCAGGGAGTCGTAGTACGCTTGTTGTTGATGATATTAACAATATCATTGGGGAGAATCCGCTTTTCAAGCACAACAATTACAACCAATACCTGTATTTAGGATACGGGGGAGCCTTTAAAAGGCTGTATTATAATATATCTGTCGGGATGGAAGGCATTATTGCAAAGGCAGGTGATGTAAATTATAACTATTTTCGTCCTAAAGGGAATGCAAGCATCACATGGTCTATTAACAGCCACAACTCAATTCAACTGAGTTACAAGCTCTCCAACACAGCTCCAAGTGTGGCATACTTGAACCCGTATAACATATCAACGGACTCCTTGGTTGTTGCCATCGGCAATCCTAATTTAAAACCCCAAATGGCACACTACTCATCTGTATCTTATACATTCAATGTTGGCAAACTATACCTCACCCCTGAGGCTTACTATAAATATATCTACGATATGATAGAGAATTATGGGTACACAAAAGACGGTATCTACTACAGTTCTTATGCCAATACAGGACATTTCTCACAAGCATCTGCAGGCGCTAATGTAAGCTATCGCTTTAAGTGGGGACGAATATACGCAGGGGGTGGATGGTATGCCGACAACTATACAGGGCAGAGTTCCAAGAACTCTTTTTACGCTTCATTTGGGTTCAATGCAAAGGTGAAAAATTTCTCGTTCTATGGAGATATTGACTATAACTCAAGAGATTACACAGCATTATCCCGCACCATATACAGCCGTCCGTCTGTAGCCAATCTACAGTTAAACTATAATTTCACGCAAGATTTTTATGTAGGTATATGTGTACAACATATAACAGGCGAGTACAGAAGCAAGACAATTACAGCAGACGGCTCATTCCATGCCATTACCAAGAATTATTATAAGGACAAGAACTTCCGTCCGTGGTTAATTGTAAGGTACACATTCCGCAAGAATGCAGATAAAAAGCATAAGTTGGGGAAAGTCTTGGACAGCACAGAAGAGGGAGTTTCAATTTCAAGGTAATAAAGAAAGAGAGTGTGTAAAAGAAATTTGGCACACTCTCTTTGAGTTTTTCTATCTCTAAGTGTTTATTCTAATCACCTTCAGTTACCATAATTTATTTTTTTCAACACATAGAGATACAATCATAAAAAATCAGCTTAATTATTTCAGTAATCGTTCTATCTCATTTCTTATTTGTAGAACAACTTCTTTGTTTGCTATTTCCCCATCTATGCTAAAAACAACAAAAACATTTCCACCATATTGCTCTTTAAAAGAGTCAAAACTTGCTTTCATCCTTTCTGTTAAAGAATAACTACCAAAATTAGCGCTTGCAGTAATAGGCTTAATTTGGATACCAATATATGCATTCCCAATTTTAGCAACATAATCAATATCCCCTGCATGATCCAATTCAGGGTCGCTTTCTTCAAACTCTACATTTGGGAAAAGCTTGGCTAATCCGTCATTTATAACAGATTTCTCACGCAAATATCCATCGTAAGTTCGGTTTATAGTCAGGTTGTAAATATAATCAATACAATCTTGCTCGGTTAGTTCTCGGAAAGCACTTTCCCATTCTGGAATAACAATCTCCGTAATCTTGGCATATAATCGTTCTCCTAATTCCCGTAAGCTCTCCGCTGTAATCTTGATTGGTTTCTTCCCCGATGTATGTGCATTCAGAAAATACCACTGTTCCCATTCTTCAAAAGAATTAGGTTGACACTCTCTAATCAATGCCATAACAGTTCCGACTTTATTGGGGCGAGATAACTGATATGTTTGACAAGCATAATTTAAGACACGTTCTTTCTTGCCAAAATTCATTGAATACTTATCCATATGCCTACACATTCATTAATTTTTCAAATTTAGTTTTATATTTAAAGTCTACAGAATAATCAATATCAGCAAGTCCATTCTTTAACATATGAGCATTTATAAATGTCTTATTATCTAAATACAAATAGCATAGCAACGTGTTTTCCGAATCATATTTCACTGAATCGTATTTTAGAAAAACTTTTCTACCCTTGGTCTTATCTGAAAGGAATTTTGTAGCATTACCATTAACAGATGCTTTTTCTTTTATACCAATTAGTCTAATAGTAAGGCCATTGCTCAGTAGTATTTTATTTGGTGAAATAACACTTTTAACGGAAAAATACTCTTCTCTTTCTTTGCTATCCTTATCTATTTTCGAACCGAATTGTAGCTTCTTTACATCTATTTTATTTTCCATCTTATGAGGGTCATTAAACACATATGGTAAATCTTTTAACTTTTGCTCCTTATCAAAATAAGAAGCATCTACCTTGTACTGGCAAGTTGAATTGTTAAACAGAAGAGCATTTTCAACTTTTTGTTTATAGTAATTTACGAAATTAGGATTAATTTCATATCCAATGGAATCCCTCTGAAGATTTCGTGCGGCTAATGCGGTCGTTCCACTACCCATAAAAGGGTCAAAGACAGTTTCGCCAGCAAAAGAAAACATCTTGATCAAACGATGCGGTAATTCTTCTGGGAACACGGCGATATGACCATCTTGTTTTGCACCACCAAAAGTCCAGTGAGAAGAAAAAAAAGTATTCCATTCTTCTTTAGTCATTTCTGACATTTTTTTTTGTTCTAATGATGGTACAGGAGCCTTGCCCTGTTTCTTGAATATAAGAATAAATTCATAATCAATTTTCAAGATACCATTTCTCGGATACGGGAAACTACCCATAACAGCGCCACCCCCTGTTGTATTCATGGTTGTTTGCTTTTGCCAAATAACAGCTCCCATATAGTCCATACCTAATGTTTCACAGAAACGAATTATTTCTGTCCTAATAGGAATAACCTTATAACGTCCATAATATACAGATCGAGCAAATTGATCTCCAATATTAATACATAAACGACAGCCATCATGTAATATTCGATTACATTCAGACCAAACCATATTAAGATTATTAATATAGCTCTCATAGTTATCATGAAATCCAATCTGATTATCATTACCATAATCCTTTAGTTGCCAATAAGGAGGTGATGTAATAATCAGCTGAACGGATTTATTAGGAATTAAAGACAGATTTCTGCTGTCTCCTGTAACAAGTGTATGTTTAGTATTTATTTCCATATCTTGACATCGTAATTAAAATAATTGATATTACTATTCCCTTTTGCCCCGTAATTTCAATTTTAAGGTATAAGCAGTCTAATCAAGTCAATTACATACCTGATTAGACTGCATCTTATCTGTTTGCCGTTCTTTTACTTCAATGAGATATTTTCGTTGGCCTCCTTTCCAAAATAGATGGAAATCTCATCATCTATCACCTTTGCGAGCTCTGTCTGCCCGTTTTTATTATATATATCTGCAACCATAACCATATAGTACAGATTCCTCTGCAGATCCTCAGCAGAGAGGAATGTACCATTGAACGGCTTTGAGAAGAGCTTTATTGCCTTTCTTGTCTCATTAACAAATCTATTACCAAGAGAAACGGCCTTCTCTGGTTCACCTGCATCAAAATATGTTGCAATTGCCTCAAACACGCTCCTTTCCGTTAGGGTAGAGAGGATAGAGTTGTTAAGTGGGAAATTCTTATCCGGCATTACAGACTGCATCTTGTCCAAAAGCTCTACGGCTTTAAGGGTATCACCCTTGCCCAAAATGTATCTTGCAGAGGTGCTGAATATTTCTCTTGGAGAGATAAGATTGTTGAATGTAAGCAGATTCTGATAGTCTACATTCATTGTAGTATCTTTAAGACTCTCCCAGCGATATTTGTTCATCAGCCTGTCATACAATGCTTTCTCATCCATAAGCTGAACCTCTCCACTGTACAGCCCTGTTGTACTCTTTATAGGGACAATCTTGTACGCAAAGCCGTCATACTGCATATACTCCTGCCAACCTATCCCAATATCGGAACCTTTCTGCAGGGTATAAATAGGTCTGTCCCACTTATAGTTGGCAAGTAGGTCCAAGATCATAAGCTCTGCCTTGTTAAGGAAATTCTTGTTCTCCGGGATTCTAAGGACCATTGTGTCGGGAACTAAATCCATATACTCCTCAGCCACAATATTATACTTGCGAACATTCTCCTTATCTACAGGTATGGCAAGGTTACGGGCCGCTATATAATCGTACTGTTTTCCATCACTTAAAGGTACGGTAAATTTTGGATTGCGGAATATATCAATAACATCTGCCCCGTTTACAGGATTGCCGTCGAAACGTTCAACCACCGGAACAATATCGTTGGTACCGTAAAGGTACTGTGAACGTGGTATGGTAAACTTAACAGGTGCAGACTCATACTGCCTGCGCTGCATCTGGTCTATATACCAATCTGTACCAAGCAGTGAGGTATTCATAACCCTTACATCTGTCCTTATCCCCTCCACCTCCTGGTCGTACCAAAGAGGGAATGTGTCGTTATCTCCGTGAGTTATTATTATGGCGTTAGGGTCTGTAGATTCGAGATAGTTATAAGCAAGATCCTTTACGGTATATCTGCTGCTTCTGTCGTGGTCATCCCAGTTCTGGGCACCCATTATTGCAGGAACAACCAAGCAGATAACCGTAGCCAAAGAGCCGGCAACTGCAGGTTTGGTAAATCTCTGCAGCAGCTGTGTAACCCACATCACACCAAGTCCAATCCATATTGCAAAGGCATAGAAAGAGCCGGCGTATGCGTAGTCTCGCTCCCTCGGCTGCATAGGCGGCTGGTTAAGATAGATCACAATGGCAAGACCGGTAAGTAAGAATAGCAACATTGTTACAACCCAATTCTCCTTATCCTTTCCAAGCTGGTAGAACAGACCTATAAGGCCCAGAATCAGAGGCAGGAAGAAGTAATGGTTCTTTGAGCGACTGTTAACTATGTAATCCGGCCCTTCGGACTGGTCTCCGAGCCTCATCTTGTCTATGAAACCTATCCCGCTCTCCCAATTTCCCTTGAACTTGTCCCCGGGGATGGTTGAATGAAGATCGTTCTGCCTTCCCACAAAATTCCACATAAAATATCTCATATACATGAAATCTATCTGGTAACCAAAGAAATACCTTAGGTTATCTCCAAAGGTAGGCATAGGGTACTTCCCACCCGGAGCAATACGTCCTTTGTTGTGCGTGTACATCTGGTAGAAAGGAACATACCCGTCACCAACGCCCGATGACCACATTCTTGGGAAGAACATCTTTGTACTGCTGTCGTAAACAGGCTCTGCCGGAGCATCAACCTTTACATATTTACCATTCAATACATTATAGTATTTAGGAGTCTTTATATCTACATGCGGCGAAGCGTATGTCTCACCATAGATAAGCGGGTTGCTTCCGTACTGCTCACGTCCAAGATACCTTACAAGGGTAAACGGATTGTCCGGCTGATACTCGTTTGTTGGGGTGTCTGTAACAGAACGTATTACAACAACAGAAAAGGTTGAATAACCTATAATTATCATTACCGCGCTCAATATGATTGTATTCATTAGCGCTTTCTGTTTCTTGTATGTGTAATAAAGCCCCCAAAAGCCGGCAGCAAGCAACAGTAGCACAAAAAGGCTTGCTCCAAGGTTGAAAGGCGCCCCAATAACATTTACAAAGAAAAGATCTACGTAAGCCGCAAATTTAGGCAGGAACGGAATTATGCCATAAAGTATTGCAGCCAATATGATTCCCGACAAAGCAAGAATGTACAGACTCTTCTTTGTGGTAACCTTTGTCTTTCTGTAGAAGTAGATGAAAACAAGAGCCGGAATGGTAAGCAGATTAAGCAGATGCACACCAATGGAGATACCCATAAGGAATGCAATAAGTATAATCCATCTGTTCGCATACGGTTCATCCGCCTGCTCCTCCCATTTGAGCATTGCCCAAAATACCACTGCGGTAAAGAGTGAAGACATTGCATATACCTCACCCTCAACGGCAGAGTACCAGAAAGTGTCTGACCAACAGTAGGCTAATGCACCTACTATGCCTGCACCAAATATTGCAATGCAGCTGTTTTTGAATACAGCCATAAAATTCTTATCTGCATAAAGGGATTCCTTAACCTCCCCGTTTGTTTTTGCAGGATGTTTTGCCATATATGTCTTCTCTACAATCCTTCTTGCAAGGTGAACAATCGAAAGGTAGAGAAAATAGATAGTAAATGCAGAGCACATTGCGCTCATGGCATTAACCAATACTGCTGCATGTTCTTTATCTCCAAATATTGTGAACACTCTGGCTATCAGCTGAAAAACAGGGTTTCCTGGCGGGTGTCCAACCTCAAGTTTATATGATGATGCAATAAACTCTCCGCAGTCCCAAAAACTGGCGGTAGGCTCTATTGTAGAGAGGTAGGTGAAAGAGGCTATAAGCAGTATCACAACAGAGATGATATTGTTAAGCCTGTTAAATCTCTTTAATTTCATACTATCAAAATTTTTAATTTCAAAAATCATAATTAAAAATTTGTGAGAGTCTGATAGCCGTTCACTATCGTTCTCTCTCACGATGAAAATCTTTGATATCAAGACTTGGACGAATTAATTTCAAAGATTTTCATGTTCGGTTTCATATATTATAGTATATAGTTTATTATTAATAGTTTATAGTTAGTTATCAGCTTTGGCTTTAGCTTTTTTATTTTTTTACTCTCTTTACCCTTTTTACCCTCTATACTTTTTCTACCTTTCAAAATGGCCAACGCCAATGCCAACTTGCAAATATACTACTATAATTTGTTTTATCATTATCTTTATAAATCACCAACGCCAAAGCATTACTCTATTAGCATATTACAGCCGCGCCTCTCACTATCCTTCATCCTCCCCTCCACAGTAAATGCAGTTGAGTTTGGCGGAAGATTATTGCAAATTGACAATGCTACAGACTGCTCCACAAGTCTGCCCACATCTTCCGTCTCTATGAAAGAGCAAGACCATACGTTTGCAAGGTCTATTATATTTATTCCCCCAAGATTAGAAGCAGAGCCGCCAACGGAGTTGTAGCTGAAAGGGTCGTTTAGATTACGTATAAGTATCTTCATCCACGGTGGGGTGAGAAAGACTATATCCTGCTGCACAGAATCTTTTACAGGCACAACGGCACCGGCGGTGGTATTTGCCCCCGGAGTCTCATCGCCTGCCGCCCACGCAGGATTATATTCCCCTACAAGATATGCCTGGCTCATAAGCTCCGCCATACCGTACTCCGAATGTATCTTCTTGGTTCCAAACCCCTTATACAGTGCACCATGCAACTCTTCCCTTGTAACCTCTTTGCCACGCCCCTTCATTCCTCCGGTCTCCATTATTATAAGGTTGGGAAACGACAGCGAGAATTGAGAACAGAAATCCAAAAGTGCAAACGTTACCCCAAGAAGTATAGTCTTGCGCCCCTCCTCTTTCAACCTCAACAACGTTTCATACAGATCTCTATGGTTATAAAGATAAAAACCGCTTCTGTTAGTCCTGTCGGCAGAGGCTAATTTACTTTTTTCAATAAGTTTTTCCGCCATATAAATTAGTGACGAACCTTCCCTCTCCAAGTACGACGGCAAAAGCGCTACTATATCGTAATCTGCAATATCCCCATAGAAAAGTTCAAAGCCCTTTAGGAAACTCCCCTCATATATCCTCAAATCCTTAACGTAGTGCTTGGCCGGCTGCATTCCTGTTGTTGAACTGCTGGTAAATATGGCTTGAGGCTCACCGTCAAAGCAGGCAACCCGCTTTGTCTTAAAGTACTTTATAGGGAAGAAAGGGATCTGCTCTATTTTGGTAATCTGCTCCGGCGAACAATCCATTACAAGGTTGCAGTATTGGTTGTAAACAGGGTTACTGCTGTACTGGAACCTAAAGATTTCAATCGCCTGCTTTTCAAAATCATGCTCACCATTTATATTGAATATCTGTTGTATCTCCCGCTCTGTCATTCTAATATATTTTTCTGTTTATATTAATATCCCTCTTGTATCTTATTGTAAGGTAGGCAGATCTTACAACAAGATGCATCATATAACCGGCCCACAGTGCGTTTATTCCAAAGAGACCTTTTAAAACATAATATGTTGCAAAGAAGCCTATTACACTCAGTATCATAGAGTCTCTTATAGGTTTTGATGCGGTTGCCCCAATGTAGATACCGTCCCAAGTAAAGGCAAAGCAGCTAAGAATTGGCATAACCAACAGCCATACAAGGTAATATGAGACCCGCTCCAATACAGCCGCATTGTCTGTGAGTATTCTGCACATCCATTCTCCGCCAAACCAATACAAAGCAGCAGATACCAACCCAAGCCATATTGTCCAGCGGAAAATCACCCTTATCGCACGCCTTAACGAAGGGTCATCTCCGGCACCTATATACCGTCCTGCAAGCGCCTCACCTGCGTATGCAAAACCATCTGTAAAGTATGAATAGACCATCATAAGCTTCATTAGAATGGAGCAGACAGCCAACTCTGTATCTCCATAATGGGCAGACAGTGAGGTAAAACCGGCATAGATAAACAAAAAACAGATGGAGCGTACAAAAAGATCCTTGTTAATAAGGAAGAACCGTTTGAACTGTTTTAAATGGAAACACTCCTTAAGGGTTATATATTTGAAATACTTTCTAAAGAATATTATCATTAACGCAATGGCAAGGAGAAGCCCGGTATATTGGGCTATCACTGTTCCAATAGCTATTCCGTCAAACCCCACAGAGGTATAGAGCGAAAGATAGACACTTGCCCCAAAGTTGACCACATTTACCGTAATATCCGTTATCATTGGTATTACAGTATTTTGCATCCCAATAAAAAATCCTTTAAAAACCAATAGGGAGAGTGTTGCCGGTGCCGCCCAGATTCTTATAAAGAAGTACTGCCTTACATATTTTTCCGCATCGGGCGAACAGTCTATGAAGTTGAGCGCAATATCTACATACCACCACTGTATTATCCAGAAAAAGAGCGAGAAACCCAAGGCGGTTATAATCCCTTGGTTAAAGACCCTCATTGCCTCTTTAAAGTTGTTTGCCCCAAAAGCTTGAGCCACCATTCCCCCCGTACCTATTCTAAGGAATCCCATGTTCCAGTAGAGCAGATCGAAGAGCATAGATGAGATTGCAATGGCGCCAATAAGCGCCGCATCGCCAAGCCTGCCGGCAATGCCAACATCCACCATTCCCACCAAAGGGATGGTTATGTTTGCCAATATGCTTGGAACCGCAAGCTTAAGAACCTGTCTGTTCATCGGTATTTTGTCTCCTCCTCCAACATTCCAAGATAAGATTCGTAACGTTCCGCAGAGATTTCGCCAGCCTCAACTGCCGCTTTAACGGCACAACCCGGCTCATGCGTATGGGTGCACGGAGCAAATCTGCAACCATCCATAACCTTCACCATGTCGGGAAAATATGTACTTAATTCATCTTTTGTAAAATCCACCAAACCAAAGCCCCTTATTCCGGGGGTATCAACCACAAATCCCCCACCTGCAAGCGGATGCATCTGGTAAAATGTTGTGGTATGCTTGCCCTGCAGATGATGCGCGGAGATTGCCCCTGTCTTTAGCTCCAACGACGGATCCAAAGCGTTGATTAAAGATGATTTCCCCACACCAGACACACCGGAAAAGAGGACCACCTTATCCCTGCACATCTCTCTTACCACATCTATATTGGTTCCATCATGCGCAGACACCGGTATTACTCTGTATCCGGCCTTGGTATAAATCTCCGTAAAATGTTCCAACTGCACTCCAAGCGGATTCGCCTCTGCCACCTCACCTGTGTAGAGATCTGCCTTGTTCACAAGAATCGTTACCGGAATATGATACGCTTCGCAGGTGACAAGGAATCTGTCTACAAACGGCAGTTTGACCTCCGGAAACATTATGGTCACAACCAAGAAAACCATATCCAAATTGGAGGCTATGATATGCGACTGTTTAGACAGGTTCGTAGACTTTCTTATTATATAGTTCTTTCTTGGAAATATTTTTGAAATTGCGGCAATCTGCTCACCCTGTATATTTTCAAACTCATATTCAACCCTGTCGCCTACTGCTATAGGGTTTGTAGAGTTATTACCCTTGAGCTTAAGTTTACCTCTCAGCACAGCATTGAATGGAGACCACTGCGGCAGGGGAGAAAGCACATAATGACTTCCTGTATGTTTTACAACTGTTGCTACGCCATCTCCATTTTTCCCTGGAATCTCCATACTATCCTACCAACCAAACAAGTGCATGATTGTCAAAAATCTCATACTGGAGTTCGAACTCCTCCTCTTCGCCGTCTTTTGAGATAAAGGTTGCCGAAAGATCACCCTCTTCCTCCAAATGGAATCGCTCTATCTCCATCTGTTTGGCAAAGTTCACTCCATGCTGGCTCATGCGTTTGAACAGCGCCTCCTTGGCACACCAGTATATGGCAAGCTGCTCGTTACGGTGTCTCGAAGAGAGATCCTCTATCTCATCCTCGGAGAGAGCCTTCTTCTCCACAGGGGAGAAGTCCCTGTCCAACGACTCTATATCTATACCCACATCCTCCGTTGGATGTACTATTATCGCCACATATTTGGATGTGTGCGTAATGCTTATATGCGTAAGATTATTATGAATGAACGGTGCACCGTTATCGTGGTGCCCAAGATATACTTTATCCTCAAAAATCTTGTTCAACAATGCGCGTACAGCAAGTTTCTCAAGTCTTAACTGACTGTTTTTTGTGTATAAAAGTTCATCCAATTCCTCTTTTGGAATTGAAATTATCTCCAACAGCTCACTCTCGGTCTCTGCAACCTCCCATACAGCTATCCTTGCTCCGTTTTTTAAAACTTTATCTAAATAAAGTGCCATTTTATATTATGTAAACCATTAATTATCAATTATTATGAGTTTCGGTTACAACATCGGACTCATCCTCTATCTCCCCTACTATCTCCTCTAAAATATCCTCCAATGTCACAATGCCGTCTGTTCCTCCATACTCGTCAACAACCACGGCAAGATGAATCTTCTTCTCTCTGAACTCCTGCAGAAGGTCGTTTATCTTCTTGCTCTCCGGAACAAAATATGCCTCTCTTATATGTTTCCTCCATGCATATTTGTTTGCCGCACTGTTCTCATACATATATGGAAGTATATCCTTTATATAAAGGAAGCCCTTAATATCATCCAAATCCTCCTTGTAAACAGGAAATCTTGAGTAGCCAACCTCCTTTGTAAGATCCATTATCTGAGATAATGTCATCTCCATATCCACCGCCTTAACCTCAACCCTCGGCTTCATTATCTTACAAACATCCGTGGTAGGAAGTTTGACTATCCCTTTTAAAATTTTCTTCTCCTCCATTGACTCGGAAGATGAGATATCCACCGCCTTATCCAAGTCTTCCAACGTTATATGCGGTTTTAAAGAGATCCCGTCTGTAATCTGATTGGCAAACTTAGACATAAAGAAGTTGAAAGGCAACCCCAACGGCATTATAATCCTCAAAGGCTTGCTCATCATCTTTGCAAACTGTACCGGCATGCTTGTAGCTATAATCTTAGGAAGCACCTCTCCAAAAAGGACAATAAGAAAGGTAACTATAACACCGTTAACAATAAATTCAAGCACCGGACTTTGGGAAAAGTCAAAAAACATCCCCATAAGTTTGGTTGAAATAAGCACAATAAGGATATTTACAAGGTTGTTTGCCTGTAATATGGTGCCAAGGAGATAATCAGGGTTTGTAAGCAGGCGCAACACGCATAGAGCCTTCCCGCCTTTCTCACGCTTTAGCTTGTCTATCTGGCTCGGCGACAGAGAAAAGTAGGAAACCTCGCTACCCGAAATAAGGGCAGAACAAACCAAAAGCAGGATAATACTTATCCCTAAATAAAGAATCTCAAATGTAAATGCACTACTGGGAGGTTCCAAATTTCAAATGGTATTGGTTATACAACTGCAAATATAGAAAATTATTCCTTTACAACTAACTTTTAGATAAATTCTTATTTTATCTTTTCCCTTTTCTTCCCGACAAATAGTTGGCGTTAGCTTTAATTTAGTTTACAGTGTATAGTTTATTGTTTATAGTCAGTTTTAAAGTTAACAGAAGCAATATTGAAAGTAAAAAACTATTATCTTTTAAACTATAAACTAATTAACCTGCTATAAACTTTTAACAATAAACTATAAACTCAACTGATAGCTTATGGTTTGAACGGATATATGGCAACATCCTCTCTCTTTATGATAGGAAGTTTTGAATGCCTCTTCATCTCAACCAACCTGCCTTTATCATCATAGTATCTCCATACCCCTATTCTAAAATAGATTATCTTGCTCCCTTTATAAAAGGCACCTTCACCCTCCTCCCTTTTCTCTCCGTTAGGATAGTAGGATATTACATGGCCTCTGTACTCAGGCTTTAGATAACCGCTGCCATCCATATTGGCAAACTCCTCATTGTTGGCCTTAATATCCTTTACAACATACTCCAAAAACCTGTCAATGGTAAAGTAGTACCACTTGCCAACCCTCTCCCCATCATAGTAGGTGCCAAATTCAGCCAACTTGCCTTTTGTACCATAATACTTCAAATAAACTCCGTTTCTGAGACCGTTTCTGTAGTAACTGTACACACTCTTCCCCTCATGCCACAGCCCTGTTTTTAAACCCTTGGAATTTAGCCTATTCATAGGCTCTCTCTCATGGGTCGAATAAACTATCACTTGTGCCATTAAACCTACAGCACAAAACATAATGATTCCTGTTAACAATATCTTTCTAATCATATTTAGTAATCTTTTAAAAAAAACTTTGTAATCTTTAATTGTCTTTTCGGTATATATTTCTTTTCTCATCAGTCATGTGCCAACCGGCACACTCCATCTTCAAAAAGACATCTATCCTCAAAAATACTGCTAAATCTTCACCAACTTTTTTTAACGCTTACTTACAGTTTTAATCATCCTCTCCGTATGCTCTCATCAAAACTACCGGAGACTCATAGTTTTCTATATTTGTCAATACACCATCTTCATTATAATATCTCCATTCACCTATCTTAAAAACATTTCTACTATAAAAGTAGTAATCATACATAATCTCTTTTGGATAGTGCAGAATCTGCCCTTCCATCTTCTTTTCTCCGTTAAGATGATATTTTGTCATGTAACCTTTATATTTAGGCTTAAAAATCAGACTGTTATCTTCTATCTTCCTAAACCATTCCGTGTTTATATGGATATTCGTTTCTATTATATATATAAACCCATCATAATCAAAATAATAAACCTCATCTTGCGCAATAAGGCGGGTTAAATAAGATAAACTATTGTAGCCACGTTCTATAAAGTCCCTTTTTATTCCGTTTCTGTAATACACCTCCCTTTTGCCGCCCTCCTCCTCATAGGGAAAAAAATTATCTTGCCATAATCCGTTCTTTAATCCGTTATGATCCACTTGATTAATGACAGAATCCTTTGGAATAAAGTCTCTCATTTGGGCAAAAGATGGAGTAACTGCCAAGAGCAGATTGCCTACTGCAAATACAATCAATATAATTATTAATCTAATCCTCATTTTTTTATTCTCCTCAATCAGATTCATAAAAACTATCAACAGCATATTTTTCATGGTAAATGGGAAGTTTGGTAAAAATTTGTGTACCGGTAAACCTACCCTGTTTATCATAGTATCTCCATTCACCCATTTTAAAATAATAGACCGGCTCTTCATAAAAATAGGCAACACCCTCTGCCATCTTTTCCCCGTTGGCATGATATTCAATAACATACTCTTTGTAGTCCGGTTTAAACAGCTCATTTTCCACCTTGTTCCTAATATACTCTGTATTTTTCTCTATATGCTCAGCCGTAAAAACCAAAAAGCCCCGTTCATCAAAATAGTACCAGATATCCGAATACTCATCCTCCGTTGACTCCCCAAATCGTTGCAAGTTTCCATTGCCAAAAAAGGCCATATAAAATTTTGAAGGAATGCCATTCTTATAGCATCTTAATGTTTTCATTTCGGAGTATTTTTCTTTTTCAAACCATAACCCTGTCCTTAAGCCATTAGAATCAAGCTGATTGATTACGCTATTAACATTAGCCCGTTGTCCCTTATGTCTATCAACTGTTTGCGCGTTAGCCATATTCAGCATCCCAAGCAAACCCGCAGTAACAATAGAAATAATATATTTTTTTACTGAGCGTATCATAAACATTTGATTAATTGACACTTTTCTTCCCGATAAAAAAGACTGTTAATGAGGTTAATATAATAAGAAAAAGATAAACCATCTAAAAACAGTAACTAACATATAATATTTAACCCTTATTTCACCTTTCACTAATATGGTTGACAACAAAAGTCCGGATACCCCGCAAAGTATATCCATAACTAAGTAGCTGTATGGAACCCGATATAAAAACAACATATTTCCATCAATGTACAAGTATATAAGACGGATAGAGTTATAGATGATAATGATATCTACAGATGAAACTACAGTTGCAATAGCTATCTTTACTATTCTCTTTTTAGTTGCAATTACCATTTTTCTTTTGATTTTGCATATTTATCATAACTGTCATATACTTCAAAAGATATGTTGCTATCCTTATCTCTTGAGACGATTATATAGTTATGACTAGTTTCAGTGTGTGTCTTATCCGGGAATTTACGATTATATATTGTTTTATAACTATCAACAATTGTAGTTGTTTTAGTATAGCTATAGCCAATTTTTGTCTGATCTTTGCTCATATCAATTTGTTTAAAATCAGTTATCAAATCATCAGCCCTGAATTGATGAAAATTTCCTTGAATACCTCCATACCTCTTTCTCAAAGGTGTAAGATTATATGCTTCTCTCAAATAATTTGCAAAACTAACGGCTCGCGGCTCGGTTATGTTCACATTGCCTACAGCTCTACCCATAAAGCTATGGTCAAAAGCATGAAATGCTTCATGCCCCATTGCTGTCATTGAATTCAACAAACCGCCGTCATCTGGAACTTCTGTATACCAAGGGTGTCCTACGTAATAAATATCACCTGTTTTAGGATCATAACCAGAGCTTTTTGTAAAAAAAGTTGATTCTAAGCAATACGTACTACATTTTATATTTATAAGTCTATTCAACACCTTTCTTCCTAAGCTTGTTGCCGCTATTTTAGCAACATTCTCCATTCCGACTTTATAGTTATTAGCAATACGTAATTTTTGACCTTCAATATCAATATATTTTATCGGATTTCCACCACAGTACATATAAGGAGACATTGAGGCGTATTTTTCTGCCAACGGATCAGGAACAAACCACCGTCCGGTGAAGTCATCGTACATCCTGGCACCATAGTCTGTGAAGCCGAGCCCTCCAACTGTCTGCAGCTCCTTGCCGTTGTATTTGTAGAGGTTGGTCGTCAGTTGCGGATAGCTGTTGCCTGTTGAGGTTCTCATACCCAAAGGGTAGTAGTCGTTCCTCTCCACCACACTGCCGCTGCCATCCGTTATCACCCTCACACTGCCTAAGTGATCTGTACCATAGTAATATGCCAAACAACTGTTATTGGCAGCGCCTATTATCCTTCCTCCGCCAAACCCTGTACTTGAGAGTGTATAGCTCTCTCCGCTCTTTGAGAGTACCAACGTCCCAAGATAGAGATAACCGTTACTGCCTGCCCCGTCTACAACCCTTTGTTTAATTCCGTCCGCACTGTAGAGATACTCCGCCTTAACCGCTCCGTCTGCCGCCGTTGCACCCGTCTTTTCCACCACCCTGGCCGGCAGATTGAGAATGTTGTAGCTTATACCCAATCCTCTTCTGCCGTCATAGAGCATATTGCCACCTGCATCATAGCTGTATGCTGTACTGAACTCTGCTCCTTGACTGCTACCTGCAAGTCCAACGAGCCTGTTACCGGTGTAGCTGTAACTCAGATCATCCTCTACCATACTCGCACTGCTGCCGAACCTCTGCAAGGTAACAATATTTCCGTTAAGATTATAATCTTTCCCTCTCTCGCACCAGCTGTTTGTAGCATTTGTTGCTGTTCCTGCATATCTGCTGCTTTCCGTGAGCCTGCCCAATCCGTCATAACCGTATCTATAGGTACTTGCAGCGTTTGTTCCCTGCTGCATTCGCCACTCGGAGATATTGCCGTTATACAGTCCACTCCCTTTCTCCGCATCATAGTATCTCAACCTTTGGCTGTACAGCGTCTCACTCCCCTTCACAGTCTGCGATACCGTACCCCATCCCTGGATGTTGTACTGCAGGTTGTCTGTTACTCCGTTGCCGTAGCTCTTTCCTGTAAGATTTCCAAGAGCATCATAACTATAGCTTACCGTTGCCTTCTCCACTCCGTTTACAGACACCTTCTCGCTGAGCAGCCTTCCCCTTTGGTCATAGCTGTAGACCGTCCCTTTTGTTATTGTAAGAGTGCCTGCAGAGTGGTTCTCGTTCACGGCAAGGATGTTTCCCCTAAAGTCATACTTTGTGCTTGTCATGCTTATACTGCCTGTAGAATTCTTCTCCACAAGAAGCCGCCTAAAAAGGTAATTTCTGCGTTACGCTTGCTTCGTAATTCCTCATTTACTTCAGTAAACTCCGGATTACTTAGCTTCGCAAGCCTTGAAATTCCACTTTTTATACGACTTCTTACGATATCCAAATCATGTTTATTTATTTCACTGCCGTCAAGCAGGGCAATTTTCTCATAGAGCTTGTAACCAATCACCTTCACATCATCAAGGTCTGCACTCTCTACCACACCGCTAACAGGTGAAAAGGCAAGATAGGACGGAACGGTAAATGATGAGGTTTGGGTAGAGGATGCCGTGCGGTACACCCAACCGCCGAACCTTGTCTGTGAGAGCTTGCATATAAGGGTAAAGCTCCCTATAGCAGACGGAGGAGTATCGGGTGTTCCTCCTCCTAATTGAGGATAACTGTTATTGATGGAAAGATTGTTATAGTTTGCCTGCATCGTAATAAGGATATGAGCTGTCTGTGTGGAGTGCTCCCGTAGCAAGATTCACCCTAAGGTTAAATACTTCGTTTGCACCGTTAGTCTCATAGCTGTAGGAGATATGCTTGTTTGTGTATGCACTTCCCGGCTTGTGCTCCCGGGACACCCTGTTCAGCTCGGATGGTTCATATACCCTTCTTGTCTTGGCATGGTTGCTCTCGCCTGTTCCGAACATAGTGCCGTAGAAAGAGCTTTGTCCCTGCAGAGGAGAACTCTCCTCCTTTATGGTATTGACAGTAGCCGAGGCGTACGGCAGGAAGAGGACAGAGTCGCTTCTTCTCATCCTGTCATAGACTATTGGGGTAACGATGTTCCTGTTCCCTATAGGGGATGCCCCTACATTTACTATCTGTGAGGGATACCCCAAGCCGTCATAGAATGTAATATCCGTTATATAGTTATTGCCTGTCTCGTCCGTGTAGTGGCGCACCATCTTCCAGTTGCCGGGGATGTTGAACTTCTCGTCAGGCTCAGGTTCGGGTTCCGGCTCGGGCTCCGGGGTGTCGCCTGCCTGCACCACCGTTATGACCTTGCTGCCGCTACCTGTGCTTGTGATGAGAAGTATACGTTTTATTCCTGTGTTGGGTTTGATGTCCAAGTATATTGTTCCAAAGTCATCCGATACACCGCTTATCTCCACCACATCCTCTCCGTAATGGTCAAAGAGGAATGCGTTGCTCTCCTCAATGTAATCTGCCACCTTGTCTGCACTCATTGCAGAGTTGAACTCCACGGGTACATATACAGAGTTGGCAGCACTGGTAAAGTTGTAGCTTCTTGCCATTGTCACTGTAACACGCGGGATGTTCACCCTTATGGTATCGGCTGCACCGGCTGTAAACGACAGCCCGAGAAACGCTGTCATGAAAGCGAATACCGGCCGGAATGCTTTTTGTAAATATGATGATAAATGACTGCGTTCCATGCTTCTGCAGCTACAGCCTCTGTTATATCTGTGTTGTATTGTATTATTTCTCATAATATTTTACTTGTAGGTTATTTTGTTTACATAATCGGCTTTAGCTTTCTTTCCTCTCTATACCCTCTCTACTTTCTATACACTAAAAAAGCCAACGCTTTTTTAACTTTCTTTACTCATGATTAGAAACAGTTTTTCTCTCCGTGCCAATCAACTGCTTTTGCCTTCAATCAGCTTGAAACGGCTAAGTCGTCCCTTTTAGTATGCTTTGCATCCTAACGGTCCTTCAACAGACGCCGTTTCTTATAAGCTGCTTTCGGCAACCGCTTTTCCGTTGATTGACAGGTCGTTCATAACTGTTTCTAATTATTTTAAAGTTTATAGTCAGTTATTTGCTTTAGCTTTCTTTACCTTCTTTACTCTCTATACCCTCTTTACCCTCTCTACTCTCTCTACTCTTCAAAACGGCCAACGCCAATGCTAACGCCAAAGCTATAAATTAGGTAGTTTATTGTCGGGAGAATAATAACCTCCCTCCACACTCTTACCCTCGTTGTCCACAACCCTCTTCAACTTGCCGCCGTTGTTGTATTCGTATGTGTATACCTTCCCTGTGGCATCAATCAACTTGCTTATGCCAATCAACGGAATATACTCGTACATCTCAACATCGGCATTGTTGTTTGCGCAAAGTGTCTTGATTGCCGTGCGCTGTTGCTCGCTCAGGCATCCTTCTAACGGAGTAGTCTCTATTCCTTGTAATCCGCTTATGCTTTTCAGTGAGCTGATGCTTATGTTTCTTCCCTGCAAAACAGGATAGAGTCCTCCATATCCCCACACAAAGCTTGTCTTTATGCCGTTGATATCCTCCATCTCCAACAGTCTGCCTCTGTTGTCATATTTCAGATATGTCTCTTTAAGTTTCCAACTACCTGCCACAGGGTCATACACCTCAACTCTGTTTTTTACCAACAGGGTGTCCGATGAGGTTGTCTTCAACCCGTAAACGGTTCGTTCTCCCTCTACCAACGTTGAATCGTTATACCCCCATTTTTTGTAGTGCTCAACGGTAAGAGGTCTGTTTATATCAAACCGTCTTTTCATAAAGCGGTAAGCCTCCGATGCGTTTACCTCTGTGCTTGTCAAATCTGTAACGTAAGTGTTTTTTATTACAAGCGTCCGCCTGTTACTGTTTGTACTTGTCATGGTCCTTATCTGTCCATGTCTGTTGTAGTAGTAAGTCACCCATTTACCTACATTTTTATTCCCTCTCTGTTCCTTTATAATTCTTTCTTTCAATTCATAATTATCAACAATGACCGGGATATTGGCGATTTTTCTTATAAGATATGCCGGATAGTAGTTTTTTGTAAGTTCTCTTGCCGTATTGTATGTATACTGTTCCGTCAATGACGGAGTACTCTCGGAAGCGTTCTTGTATACGCTCTTTTGCAGGAGCTTGCCTCTGTTTCCGTGCATTGATACTACAGGCTGGACTATTGATGCTATTGCATCATTGTCTATTGACCAGCTGCCGTATGTGAGTGGATCGTATGGTTCTAAATAAGTGCCCAGTCTTTGAAGGTAGTCCGCATAATGTGTGGATGTTGATGACGAGAATGTATAATCAACAATACTGCCATCGCTTTTTGTCTCATAAACAGTGGAATACTCTATATGTGGGCCGTTATAGCTTGTGAGCGATGAGGAGTAATAGTCTATGTTCTCTGTCATCTTTGGGACTCCCCATGATTGTGCAAAGTATTTGATATGGTATCTTGGGTAGTCCAACAGGGTGCCGTTGCTCGTGCTGCCTGTCTTGTAGCTGTAACTGCTGCCGCCCAATGATACACCGGCTTTGTCATAGTGGGTTATCCGTTTTATCCTTACACCTCCGCACAGACCGGATCGCGTTATGTAGCTTCCATCATAATGATTGAGAGAATCTCTCATAAAAACTCTGGAGTAGTCATTGCCTTCATACTCAAAACTGCTGTAACCTCCGCTTGGGTAGGTAATCTTTGTAAGCATACCTGTCATAGCTTTGGAACTTACTGCATCTCTGGTTAATTGGTTTATTGTCTCGCTGCTTTCACCGTTCTCGCATATCTTAAGGAATGGTATGGTAGCCAAGTTGCCGTCGTTCTTGCCGTTGTAGTAGCCCCAATGATCTACACTAAGTGTACCGTTGCCGGGGAAATCGTTTGCTGTGTTGTAGGTCATTTTATAAATGCCCTCTCCCGATATGTTGACCGCCTCCAAATAGCTTACCCTTTTGCCGTTTGTCATCTTCTTGTAAGAAAGTCCGCACTGCCTCACTGTCTTGTTGTTTGCCTTTACGGTGATACCGGTCATACGGATGCTTTCTCCATGGCGTATTGAGGTTGTGGATGAGTTTATTGGTCCGTATTCATCGCTGTCACTTAAAGGCAATTGAGTATAATTGAATGTTATGACTGTGCCACCGTCTATCTTTATCTGATTTAACACAGGTATGTTTTGGTCTATTGTGACTATTTGGTGTTCCAAGTTCTTGCCATGAAAAGGAACGTCATAATCGTTTCCTGCTATGACATGTTGTGTGCCGCTCATGGCTACACCGGCCGGTACCCTTACGCTGATATCGTAATTGCGGTAGACATATTCAACCTTTCTGCCGTTGGGGGCTGTTATAGTACTGAGATGATATGCAACTGTGAGTGGTTTGCCTGTTTCACTGTCTTGCGGCAGCGAAGTCTCCTCTTCCGCAAATTCGTATTTATAGCCGTCTGCCGTCTCTATGATTATACCCAACACATTCTCTGTACTTCCCTCCTTGAAGCTTATCCTATAGTCTTTGTTGTTGCGCCCGGTATTGTACACATAAACCTTTTTACAGACACCCAAATGGAAGCTGCCTGTATGTCCAAGAAAATTGAAGTGGAAGAAATCCGGCATGGCATCGTACTTCTGTCCTACGGCAGTTGGAGTGCCGCCGAAACAGTGTATTAAAGAGGCTTTATATGTCCCGTCCGATGCATAGTTGGTTGCTGACACACCCAATCGCCATATCTTTGAGACGGCCGGTGTATGCGATACGTTGCGATGCAGATTATAATAGCTGTTGCATTCGCCGTTATCTACATCATCTAAATCCGGTAATCCCTGTGTATCAATGGATATGTTGCCACCTGCCATCAATGTCCAGTCCGGCCCTAATACTCCGCCCCTCTTGTTGGGCTGAAGGCCGTTACTGCTGTATGCCAATGATACGGGGATTGTAAAGTCGTTGTCTTTGTATTCATAAAATGGTATGTTGAGCTGTATCGTTCCGGTATAGAGGCTTGCTCCAACATCACCGTACTTGACCATGTTCCATGAATCGGTTGAAGGGCGTTGTTTTTCCCCGTCCTGTACAAAGCCCGATTGGGCTTGCAATGTGATTGCAAAGGTGCTGACGAGCATACAGACCGCTATGCTGCGTAGCAAAAATAGATCTCTTTTCATAATCCTAATAAATTTTAAGTTTAAAAAAGGTAAGCCAAACGTTTCCAAAGACGTTCCTTAGCTCTAAATAATCATAAACGTGTTAAGTAATACAAAGGCCACAGATTAACACGCTGTATACAGTACACTAATTACTGCTATCAGATAGATATCAATAGCGTCATTGTTCTGCTCCGGCTCACAGTGCATTCCTTGGCACTGCTGCAGTTTGTCCTTTTAAACTATATACTTTTAGTATATCCTATATGGAGCAGGTGGTGAATGTTGAGATTACTGCTGTTCTGCTGTGTGCGCAAGCCTTTTTCTTGCTGTTAAGTGGAAAACGGTTTCCGGCGGAACGGTGCAGACATCTCTCCAAAACCTTCAAGACAAAGATAAGAAAAATTGCGCGAAAGCGAAAATTTTCTGTAAGCCGTAGTTTCCGCGTTGGCGTTAGCGTTGGCCGTTTTGAAGGGTATAGAAAGTAGAGAGTGTATAGAGAGGAAAGAGGGTAAAGAAAGCTAAAGCCAAGGCCAAAGCTAAAGCTGATTATTGTAACTATATAATTATCTGTTCATTGAAACTTTTATGTTATTTTCTTGCAACAATCATCCATTTCCATTTATTTGCATATCAAATAACTTTCCACGTGTAATGTTAATACAAATAGACCAATAACTATATCCACCATCGCATATAGCTATAATGTCCAATGCCGGATTTAAATCTTTGGCCATCTGCCTTTCTACAAACATTATCCATACAATTATTTCTCCACTATCATTTATATATCCTACATACTGTCGTATATACATTTTTAAGGTTTTTCTGTTTATTGGAGGTCTTTTGTAGCTATCCTGCTGAACTTTAATATAATCACTGTTTATACTATCTCGCAAAATTTGTTCTGCGACAAAGACATCTCTTTCATTTAGTGTATAACGATTTTCATTGGGCGCAATTCCCCAAATAGAGTGTTCTTTTTGGAAAACGTGCCCTTCGTAATTTTTGTCCTTTACATATAAAGTTTCATCTTGTGCATACCCTGCACAAACACATGTTACTAATAGCAGTAATATAATTGATAATCTTCTTATTTTCATTTGGAAAATCTTTATTAATAGTCGTTCCTCTCCGTCACACTGCCGCTACCATCTTGGTTCTTACATGTTAATCGTGCTTTTGTTATAACCATTGCTTCCCGACAAATTTTAATAACAGTCCCAGTTGTATAAGATATTGTTAAAGTTGAGGTTTTCTAAGTCTATTTCATTTATAAAAAAATGAGCAAGCCCAAAATCACCCCACTCAACATTAAAGGATGTTACATCTTTCTTGTAAAAGCTGTTAGACTGCAAAAGCAATAGATTGTATCTACAGTATTTACTGTCGGCAATTCTTGGATCCTCCTGAGCAAAAGAGGGAACTCCAAACATCTGTGCTACTAATTTATCTTTAGGTTCACCGGAGGAATGCCAAAACTCATTCATTTTTCCCACACAGAAGTTTACCTTTGTTTCACCGTTAATTAAGTTGCTGTTACCTTTTGTGCTAATGTGTTCTATCTGATTTGATATAGACTCTTCGTTGATCCTGCTGTCTATAGTTCTATGAAACACAACTCTAAAGCCATTATCATGACACATATTGTTAAAATCTAACCCTAATAGTTCATCCTTGTCGTCAATAAAAAATTGTAAAATCCCGGTTTTAGGTAAAATATCTGTTGCAGAGCATACTTTAATGTTTTCACCAAGCTCATGTCTCATCTGTCCTAAATTTATTTGAGCCAAAAGGAGAAGATATTCCCCCTTATCGTTCACAGGATATGCCTGCTTGGAAAAATCCCAATATGGTATTCCTCCAATTTTACTATCTGTTAACGAACATTTTTGAGACAAATCCGCCAAAAGAAATACTGCATAAGGGTTATGTGCGCCCTTTTTATCAAGTTCGTTTAATATTCGTTTGTTTCTTATTTCGTTAGAACGGTATCCATAATAGATATATCCCATTAAGCATAAGAAAACGAATATGATAACGTAAGTGTAAGCTGCGTTCATAGCTTTTAGTTATATTTTTCTTTTCTAACTGCTAAGGTAGATTTTTTTCGGCATTAATGATAAGTAGATGATTACCATAAGAATATTCATAATTAAGTTTCACTCTTATTTGTCGTTCTACCACTTTTTTCTCAAGAACAACTATTCTATCCTTATAAAAGGATACATTGTCATTACAAAGAAAATATGAGAATGATTCATTTGGCCTTATTATTTTCATAAAAGTGTGTCCTATTGCTACTTGCGTAGTACCTAATAAATTTTCATAAAAAAGACTAACCAAATTAAAATCACCATTAATCTTTTGAAAATAGTCATGAATTAATTCTTTAGGCGTTTTAGCACTAATTGCATCTTGGGAAATCCATGTAACATATTCTTCCGTTGAGTTATTAGAAATTTTATACTCTTCTACAACTTGACAATCTTTTGTAAAAGCATTATAATACTTATTTACGATTATAGTATCCACAATGCCATTACATTGAGCCATCAAGTTTAGAGAAGCTGACATAGAAATGCATATTAATATTATTAATTTCTTCATCGGCTAATCATTTTTTCCATCTTTACTCCATCTACAAAAATCCTATTTCTCTTTATTACCAAACTATCTGAAAAAGGCGTGTAATAAAAAATACTATAGTCAATAGAATGTGTAAACGATATATGGTATAAATTGTTTTTTTCATCCTTTACTTTATAAGTTTTACTCTTTATTCTATCTTGTAACGGAAAAGTTACATCTTTGCAATTCTTCCAATCTGCTCACTAAACGTCCCAGCTCAGAGTATGTGTAATCTCTGCCAGTCTTCAACTTCTCATCCATTGACCGACTGGCATTGCCGACAGCCTTTTCGAGACTACCTCCATTGCGTTCAAAATAACCATGCAGTCCTTTTGTCTTAATAAAGAAATCTATAGCCTTTCGATACTCCACGCATTGATTGAGGTCTTTGAGCAATGACTCTTGATCATTGTATGGACGTGAGGTGTATCGGAAATAATAGAGAAAGAACAGTTCTGTGCAGCGGTGGGTCTCGAAGAACTCGACCTCGCAGTAGACACCTTTCTTGGGTTTATCAATGGGCTTGGCATACTTTACCTTTAGCTTCCGATATTGTGAACGCTCAGGTTCCTTATCCTTTGTGTCCATGTCAATGATGCAGAAAACATGGTTGTAACCCATTTTCACACCCTCCGCAATCTTTGCCTCCAGTTCCTTGATATTGGTATGCTTCGGATAGTCCGGCTTAATGGTCAAACGCTTGAACACATCGCATAGGGACTTAAAATAGAAGAATTCCGTTGGCCCTTCACCCAGAATGAGTGCTGTCTGTCGTAGCTTTCCCATATTAGTCCTCCAAATTTATAAAGATACTTCCCAATTCTGGCTTTGCTCCTAATCTACCAATACGATATGAATTGTATAGCGACAAATTCTTGTGCAAACCGAAGGAATCACCACGGGCATATTCGGAAGAAGCGGTCTCTTTGTTCTTTTCTACAAACCACACCACACCCCTGTTCTCGTTAATCATATCCTGCGACAGAAGGGTGGTCTCCTGACTCGTAATAATCAGCTGTGACTTGTCGGAATTGAATATGAAGACATTGAGGTAGTAGTATAACAAGTCGTTGTGCAAATCCTCGCCCAGTTCATCAAGATAGTATACGTGAGGACTCGTTACCAAGTCGTATAATGCATCAAGAATGCGGATGTACTTCTGAGTACCCTTAGACTGCCATCTTAGAGGAATGTCAAAATCGCCATTGTCGGAATGGTTCAAGAAGGTAATGGATTCTGATGTTGGCTTCAAAAGAACATCTTTCATCTCCTCCGGGATATTTTCTTTCTGGATGCGCTCACGGAAACCATTGGGTACAAAGCGGCCTTCTACAATAGGACGATATTCTAGAATATTCAGGTCGGCCTTCCGGAGCATTGTGTTATAAAACTTACGCTTCTTGGGATTGCTGTAAGCATCCTTCAAGATTTCAACATGCCCCTTTTCCACATCGCCATCCACATCGTGATAATTGGCCATAATCCAAGCATGAAGTATGTTGAATGGAGCTATGTCTTCTTTCAAAGCAGCCTTTCGGCAAACGGACAATACACTGTGATTGTTCAATGTGTTTTCGCGGATGCTCTCCTGCGTCTTGACTTGCAGTTTGAGACTCGCGCCAAACTTTATGTCAGCCTGAACGTTCTCACCTACAAAACTACGCTCATAAAACAGAGATTTCGATTTGTTTGGATAATAGTACAAGTTTTCACTCAGAATGTGTTTGCCGTTGAACTTGATGTCATAGTCATATCGGGTGTTATCGGCATAGAATGACACGTGCATTTCTGTTGGCTCATCTTTGGTGAGCACAAAGGGAATGAAACCGCCAATTTCGGCTGTCGCATCCGATTTAGGCATGACCAATAGGCGGAACATCTCGTTCATGGCAATCAGCATATTCGACTTACCTGAAGCGTTTGAACCATATAGGATGCCTAACTTGTACAAGAAAACACCATCAGCAACTTCGGTGACAAGTTCCGAAGATGGCCCCTTGGACACAAAGCTTAATTCCTGCTTGTTGCGAATGGAAAGATAATTCTTTACCCAAAAATCTCGTATCATATTCCAAACATTTTATTTATTTTCGTAATTTTACTACAAAAATACAAGTAATATTTGATAAACAAACTACTTTGATTGCCGATTTTGTAATTACCATACTATTTTATATATTCCCCCCCCTCCAATTTATTTCATCCACTCTCTAAGCAGTTTTATTGCTCTCTCTTTGTCCTCTGCCGGCAATGTGCCAATCCTTGTCCTGTGGCTTCCGGCAGGCTCCACTAAAAGAACCATATTCTCCCTTCCTTTACCTTTCTTTTTAAGTTGTTCGTTCTTAACGGCAGCAACCGGCATCACTGCGCTCCATGGGTCAAACTCTCCATAAACAAAGATCATCTTGTTTGACGTTGTATCCAAAAAGCCGGTAAGTTTCTTGTACAGATAACTGTCAAATTCAAATTTTTGAGTCTGTGGAACAAATAATCTGTTAAGATACCCCTTTGCACTCTTTATAGTAAGCAACTTCTTAAAAGGCTCTGTATCATATCCATAGTAGCCAAGCTCTTTTGCCGCCTGCACAAAGAACGGAGCAGAATCTCCTCCCTCTGCAAAATAGTCCGGCCCGCTCACCATACAAAGGTAGTTGAACATCTCTGCATCTGTAGCCGTTTTAACATTAGGGATAGACGAGGTCTTTCTTCCCCACTGCCAGAATGCAAACGGAAACTCCAAAACGCAATAATCGTAAACCGCATCCAACGGCATCTTATATGTGTACCCCTTCTCTTTGCTCAATTTCTCAAATAGTGGTGTGATAGTTGCCCTCCTCTTTAAGAACTCTGTCTGAAAATCTTTTATAATCTCTCTGTCCTGCTTTGTTCCTGCAAAATTTCTCAAAAACGGCTCATGTCTTCCATCCTCCGCACCCTTGCAGATAGGACCAACATACGGCACGCTTACTGTCATATCGTTAGGATAATAAGCTGTATAGAACATAGCGGTCTGTCCCCCCTTGCTTATTCCTGTTGCAGCCCACTTGCCCGGTAAGATCTTACGCATCAACCGGTTTACGTTATGCAGATCTGCAGCCTCGTTAACAGCTGTCATATAATCCCAGTTAAGAGTCTCCGGGGTAATTGTGCTGTCCTCCTGTACAAAAGGCGTAGACTCAAGAAAATATCTGTGCTCTACAAATATCTCATTGGCATCCAAAAGCCTGGAAACCTCCTCCCTATATTTTGGATTAAGGGCGTATGCAGCGCCATAACCCTCTGTAACAATAACATTAGGGGCATTAATATCCCTAATGCCAACTATTACCCTCTGTTTATAGGTCCCGACAGATGGGTCTGAGTGGTCTATAAGTTGCTCCACAAAAAACAGATACTTCTCCTTAAAACCCACAGACGGATCTACCGGCAACTCTTTAATTCCATAAAGTTTTTCTCCGCTGTTTTGAAGCTCTTTAAGTTTTGCAAGGAACTGTGACTCCTGTGCACCAAGTGAATTTGCCCATGCTACAATTGAAATTACAAGGGCGGAAAATATAATTTTAAAACGTTTCATAATACATTATAGTTTTTACAAGGGTACAAAAATATAAAATTTAGACAGCTTCTTAAACAGCTTCTAAGAATAAATGCCTACATTTGCGGTTAAAACAGTTAAAGAATTTTATAGATCATACGATGAAGAATTTTGTAGAGGAACTTACCTGGAGGGGCATGATTCACACTATGATGCCCGGCACTGAGGAACAACTTATGAAAGAGCCTACTGCAGCATACGTTGGCATAGATCCAACAGCAGACTCGTTGCACATAGGACATCTTGTAAGTATTATGATGCTAAAGCATTTTCAGAACTGCGGGCATAAGCCGTATGCTTTAGTTGGCGGTGCTACCGGTATGATAGGCGATCCTTCTATGAAAAGTGCAGAGAGGAATCTGTTAGACGAAGCAACTCTCAGACATAATCAAGAAGCTATCAAAAAACAGCTATCAAAATTTCTTGATTTTGATTCGGATGCTCCTAATGCTGCCGTTCTTGTGAACAACTATGACTGGATGAAAAATTTCACCTTCCTTGATTTCATTAGAGACATTGGAAAGCTCATTACAGTAAACTATATGATGAGTAAGGATTCTGTAAAAAAACGTCTCAATGGAGAGGCCAGAGAGGGTATGTCATTTACAGAGTTCTCATATCAACTTGTTCAAGGATATGATTTCCTATACCTTAACACTCACAAGAATTGCAAGTTACAGATGGGAGGTTCAGACCAATGGGGAAACATTACCACCGGAACGGAACTTATAAGAAGAGTTACCGGAAATGAGGCGTATGCTCTTGTTTGCCCGCTCATAACAAAGGCAGACGGTGGCAAGTTCGGCAAGACAGAGAAAGGTAATGTATGGTTGGACGCACGCTACACATCTCCTTATACATTCTATCAATTTTGGCTTAATGTTGGAGATGAGGATGCAGAAAAATATATAAAGATCTTTACAATGCTGGGAAAAGAGGAGATAGAAGCAGCTATTGCCGAGCATAAAAACGCCCCTCATCTAAGGACATTGCAGAAACTTCTTGCCAAAGAGATTACAACAATGGTACATGGAGCAGAGGAGTACGAGAAAGCAGTTGAAGCATCGGGTATTCTGTTTGGAAATGCAACATCAGATGCTCTTAAGAGATTGGATGAGCAGACTCTTCTCTCTGTATTTGACGGTGTCCCTCAGTTTGAGATCTCAAAGGATAAACTTGGCGGCAACATATTGGAACTTCTTGCAGTTGACACAAACGTTTTCCCTTCAAAAGGTGAGGCAAGAAAGATGATACAGGCTAACGGAGTAAGCGTAAACAAAGAGAAGTTTACAGATCCTAACGGCGTAATAGACAGCTCTTTCCTTGTAAACGGCAAATATGTGCTTGTCCAAAAGGGGAAAAAGAACTATTACCTGCTTAAGTTTGTATAGAACCAAATTGGCGTTGGCGTTGGCTTTGGCCGTTTTGAAAAGTATAGAGAGTATAAAGGGTAAAGAGAGTAAAAAAAAGCTAAAGCCAAATAAAAGTTAAGAGTTGAAAGTTTATAGTGTATAGAAAGTTTTTAAGTTAATAGCAGTAAAACTTAAAGTGAGAACCTATCAACTTAAAAACAATAAACTAATTAACTGACTTTAAACTATAAACTATAAACAATAAACTTAATTAGGCTAAAGCTTACAAACTAACTATAAACTTAATTATATGGAAGGAGACAGCACAAGACAATTAAAGGTATCAAAGCAACTCCAAAAGGATTTGGCCGAGATAATAAGGGGCAAAGGGATGGCTTTTTTTAACGGAGCATTGGTAACAGTAAGCGAAGTAAGAATTAGCCCTGATCTCTCCTTTGCCAAAGTATTTGTAAGCATATTCCCCTCCGCAAAAGGTGCCGAGGTAATGGATATACTTAATGCAAATGTAAAACTCATAAGGTTTGAACTTGGCGGCAGGGTTGGCAAGCAGCTTAGAATCACACCCGAGATTGCCTTTTGCGAAGATACCACATTAGACTATGCCCAACATATAGATGATCTTTTAAAGAGATAATGAATCTTCCGTTAAGAATTGCTCTGCGATACCTCTTTGCAAAGAAATCGCATAACATAATTAACATAATTTCACTTATAAGCGCCATAGGTATTGCTGTAGGCAGTATGGCGCTTATTATCATTTTGAGCGGCTACAACGGTTTCGACACCTTGGTAAAAAGCACCTACAACAGCTATGAGGCAGATTTGGTATTAACGCCCCAAACAGGCAAGAAAATACCAAATACAGATAAAATAATCCCTAAATTAGAAAAATACGGAACAGTAACCCCTGTAATTGAGGAGAATGTGTTTGTCGTATACGGAGATAACCAGACAGTGGCCGGAATGCGCGGAATAGATATTACAGACAACAATTATAAGATGGCCGCCAACCTGCAGGAGGGTGAGTTCAAACTATTTTTCGGAGACATTCCCCAAGCAGTAACCGGCACCTCGTTGGCATACGCTTTGGGGATAAGAACCAGATTTGTAGACAAATTGGAGGTCTATTTTCCAAAGAAAGGGGAAAAGGCAGGCAGGAATCTGCTGTCATTGGCCGCAAATCCGCTCGCTGCGCTAAACAAAGATGAGTTCCCCGTTGCCGGCATTCTCAACTTGGAAAAAAACTTTGACAAAAATCTGTTCTACATACCAATAGCCAATGCCCGAAAATTAGCCGGATACGGGGAGAACGAGGCCACCTCAATAGAGGTATATCTGCTTCCCGACAAAACATCCAACCCTAAAACCGCAGAGAAGGAGATAAGGGCATCTTTAGAGGGGATGAACATAACCGTAAAGAACCACTATCAGCAGAACGAAGCCATGTACAAGATAATGAGGATAGAGAAGTTCGTAATCTTCCTTATACTCTTCTTTGTTGTAATGATAATCTCCATAAACATATTCAGCTCACTTGCAATGCTTATAATAGACAAGAACGATGATATTGCAACATTAAGCAGTATGGGCGCAACCACAGATACAATAAAAAAGATCTTTGTACTGCAAGGATGGCTCATATCTGTAGCCGGAGCAATATGCGGAATTATTACAGGGCTTATAATCTGTCTGTTGCAGATAAAATTTGGAATAGTATCTCTCCCGGGCAACTTTATAACAAACACATTTCCAATGGAGATAAGGTTTACGGATATACTTGCGGTCCTTGTTGGGGTAACATTAGGGGGATACCTTATAGCACAGTTAGCCGCAAAAAAGATAAAAAAAAACAATGAACAGATTATATATAATCATTAAACTAACAATAACACTGCTTACTATTGCACTGCTCACAGCAGGATGCGGGAACAATTCCTCTGCAGGCAACAGTTCAGAAGACTCTGCAGAAAAGCCCGAATCACAAAATGGCTTCCCCAATATAGACATTCCCGCCATGATAAACGACAGGAAGCAGATGGTTAACTATGTTGCAGAGAATTTTTGGGCAGAATTCTTTAACCCTAAAAGGGTATCTGCCTTAGACAACCAGCAGCCAAACGACTCATCTACCATACTATCAATAGATACTGCCTCCGTAAATGACGCACTTGCAAGATACCTTATGGTTATCCTTCCACAGGCAGACCTTGGCACAGCAGGCAACAGCTTGAAAAAACTTGTAAAAAAGGCAGACACCATTGGAATGAACGGGGACAGAAGGTTACTGCTTAAAATCATGCAGTTGGGAGAATATATATATTACAACCCTAACTCGCCATACAGGAACGAGGAGCTTTATCTACACATAGTAGAGGAGATGATTGCTGCAAAAAGCCTCTCCAACATAGAAAAGATACAGTTTGAATACCCTTTAAGAATGCTCAAGCTGAACCGTGCAGGTACAAAAGCAAACAATTTCCAATATGAGGAACTTACCGCACAAGGGACAATGCAAAAAGGGACACTTTACGGAATAAAGGCTCCGTTTGTACTACTTTTCTTTAACAACCCCGGGTGCGAGGCTTGCGAACAGTTTCTAAGCGCAATCTCTAACGGGAGCATACTATCCAACGCAATAGAGAGCGGCAAGGTAAAAGTCCTTGCAATGTATATAGATGAGGATTCCAATGCTTGGAAAAGTTATAAGGCTAAGTTTCCCGACAAATGGATATATGCCCGCGATCCAAATATGGTTTTAAGGGACAACACCATCTACGGTATACGCGCCATACCGTCTGTATATCTTTTAGACAATGACAAAAGGGTACTCCTAAAGGATGGAGGCCCGGAGTCCATTCCTGAAATCGAGAGGCTTTTGGAGACTATTTAACCTCCATTATAGCCTCCGATATATTAATCATGTAGTCTCCAACCTGCTCACACTCACTAATGAAATCCATATAATATACACCGGTAAGATACCCGTATACATTGTTCTCCAAATTAAGCAGGTGCTCCTCCTTAAGATTATTTCTGTATTCGTTTATATCTTGTTCAATATCCTGAGCATTGGAGATATTGTCCAATTTACTGTATCCTAAAGTAAGGTTTGAGATCATTACATCAAAGCCGGTATTCAAAAGATCCAACATATAGTTCAGTTTCTTTACCATAGTAGGATCGAAATCCTTGTTGTGGATATTCCTGCGCTGAAGTATCCTACCAAGATTAAAGCCGGAATCTCCTATACTCTCTATCTCACTTATAATCTTGTACATAGCCTGAATCCTCCTGCCTGATTCTTCACTCAACTCGCCCTCAGATATGTTATTAAGATATTTTGCAATTTCAAACTCTATCTTGTCTGTAATCTGCTCATAATGCTCTAACTTCTTGTACATTGCATCAAACTCCTCTGCACTTTGAGCATTAAGCGCCTGCCTTGCATATTGGTACTGCCTTTTGCTTAACTCTGCAAAATGGATAATCTCCCTGCTTGCCTGCCCCAAAGACAACTCCGCAGTGCTCAACATACCGCCCTGAATGAACTGAAGTCTGAACACCTCCTCCTCTTTTGGGCTTTTAACCAAGTAGGTAACAGCCTTAACTATAAGCGGTGTGAACCAAACCAATATAAGTGTATTGCAAACATTGAACAATGTATGTACCAATGCTATGGAGTATAGGATTGATGTTGGTGAAGCACCTTGAACAAGGGGATTGTCGCCTCCGCACGCCATAATAATCCGGCTTACCATCCACAGGAACGGATGATACAGTATAAGAACCCAAATGACTCCAAACACATTGAATATTGAGTGTGCCCTTGCAGCTCTTTTGCCGGATGTGTTTGCAACGACCGCTGCAATATTGGCTGTGATTGTTGTTCCTATATTCTCTCCTAACACAAGCGCAGCGCCCATCTCAAAGGAGATCCAACCGTTGTTACACATTACAAGTGTAAGAGCCATTGTTGCAGCAGATGACTGCAGGACTATTGTGAGCACTGTTCCTATGATAACAAACAGCAGGACAGAGAGGAATCCAAAATCAGACCATCTGCTTATCGCCTCAAGCACCTGTGGCGAAGACTGAAGATCCGGCACAGAATCTTTAAGAAATGCAAGACCCATAAAGAGCAGTGCAAATCCAATAAGCAGCTCTCCCATAGATTTCTTTCTCTTTGCCTTGCACATCATAAAGGCAAAACCAAAACCTATAAGAGGAAGTGCAAGTGCTGCAATATCTGCATTGAAACCGAGTGTTGCAACGAGCCATGCCGTAACAGTTGTACCTATGTTGGCACCCATAATAACGCCTATTGACTGCACCAATGTAAGCAACCCTGCATTTACAAAGCTCACAATCATTACGGTTGTGGCACTCGAAGACTGAATTATTGCTGTAATAAGAAGCCCTGTAATGATTCTCTTAAAGGAGGTTGACGTCATTGCAGCCAAAAAGCTCCTCAATTTATCTCCTGCAACTTTCTGCAATGCTCCGCTCATTAATGTCATTCCATACAGGAATAAACCTAATGCTCCTAAAAGTGTTAAAATTTGGAATATTATACTCATTATTTGTTACAAAATGTTCTGTCAATATATGGAAAGATGTTTTGAATTATAGCACCAACCCAGGTTACAAAGATAATTCTTAATAAAGAAACTCTTTATAATTTATTATCTTCGCAACAAATATTTAACAGTCCCTACACAAATAAGTGCATGAATAACAATTTATTTTACAGATCTATCTTATTTATCCTGTTTGCGGTATCTTTAAGCGTTACCGCAGATGCACAGTATTATTTGTCGGGAAGCAACCCAGCCGGAACAAAATGGATGCAGATTTCAGGCAAGCATTACAATATAATCTACCCTCAAGAGACAGATTCCATTGCCCGGGAGTATTTATGGCTGTTGGAGAGCAATTACAATGCTGTGAACTCGGGGCTGCTGATAGCTCCAAAAAAGCTCCCTGTTGTATTGAATCCTTACACGGTAAACAGCAATGGAATGGTTACGTGGACTCCAAAGAGGATGGAGCTGTACACACAGACTCCCGTAAACGGATATGCACAACTTTGGCAGGAACAGCTTGCTCTGCATGAGGGGAGGCACGTTGGGCAACTGACCCACTTTACCCGTCATTTTTACAAGCCTTTATATTGGTTTCTTGGGGAGCAGGGGCCCGGATTGGGGATTGCACTCCATGGCGCCCGCTGGCTGTTTGAGGGCGATGCTGTTGTGGCAGAGACCGCTCTAAGCAGAAGCGGACGAGGCAGGACCGCCTCATTTTTAGAGTATTATAGAGCAGCTTTTATGAATGAAGATCTGCGCACATGGGACAGATGGCGTTACGGCTCGTACAGAAATTATGCTCCGGATGTGTATGCTTTTGGCTACCTTATTCTCTCTACCCAGAGTTCCCTTGCAAAAGATTCTGTAATAAACGGAGAGGTACTTGATTATGTATCGCGGTATTTTTATAATCCAAACAATCTCAACAATGCTTTCTTGAAATATGGCACAACAGCCTATAACAAGACGTTGGATGTTGCTGTAAATACCATGGGCAGGATTTGGAATGAGGAGCTGACACAGAGAGGAAAACTGTCTGATCCGCAAAGCCAATTAAATGAGACACGAAAAGATAGCGGTTTCTACACAACCTATTCTGCAGGAGTAGCAGACAGCAAGGGCAACAGATACTATTCAAAATACTCGTATGATATGGGATGCTCGCTTGTAAAGATAGATAAGGGCGGTCATGAAAGTACCATAAGACAGTTCCCATACAGCGGTTCTATCAACGATACAGATGGCGACAAACTCTACTTTACACAAAAGGTTCAGGATAAAAGATGGACAAACAGAGTATACAGCAATCTGTATACTGTAGATACGCTTGGCAAGATTAGAAAATTACAGGGGAAAGGGAGATACTTCTCACCTACCCTGCACAGCGAAGTCTGCCACGGTGGCAGAAAGATGATGGCTGTTATTGAAAATCTTGTGCAAGGGGGAAACAGGATTGCCATATTGGATGCTTTATCGGGGAAAAAACTTGGGACAATTGCCCCACCTGCGAGAATGGAGATCTCATCCATTGCCTGGGGCACCGAAAGACTGTACGCCACCATTATAGGTGGGTCCGGCCTTGGAATATATTATCTTGATGGGATGGACTGCCTTATAGAAAAGAATTTTAAAGGATTGAATTCCGCAGCAGATTGGCAGAATGCTGCCCGGCAGGTTGATTGGCAGGTTGATTGGCAGGTTGATTGGCAGGTTGATTGGCAGGTTGCGGTAAAGCCCCAATATTCAACCATCAGAGATTTACGGTGCATTGGGAACAAACTCTATTTTGTATGCGATGCAGATGGGGTGAACAATATCTACATGCTTTGTGATGCAGACAGTTCCCTTCGCTCCGGATTCAAGATTAAAAGACTTACCAACAGCAGATATGGGGCTGAAAGTCCGTTCATTGCATCGGACACCCTGTATTTTACCGAGTTAAGGCTCAACGGGCACAAACCGGCAAAGATGGCAATGGACAGTATTCCGGCAAATGATGACAGCAAGTACAGAGTATCGCTATCTTCAGGCGGAGAGCTTGAATGCAGTTACAGGTACCTTATGGCAGAGGAGCTCTCGGCAGGTGCGGAGCATAATCTGTGCGATAACGGCTACAAAAGATATACGCTAAAAGACACCGTCACCTCTACCGAATCTACTGAATGGCAGCATATTAAAGGGGTTACAGCTAAAAGATATTCGGTCCCGCTGCATCTGTTTAGGTTCCATTCATGGATGCCTGTCTATTTTAACGCAGACAACCTTATGAATCTGAGTATGGACAGGATTACAGATGTTGTAAGCCCGGGGGCCACACTTTACTCTCAAAACACACTTGGCACAGCTGTTATGATGTTAGGGTATTCATACGCAAACGGGCATCATGGCGGTCATGCCAAATTCTCATACACAGGGCTGTATCCCGTATTTGAGATAGAGGCAGACATAAATGAAAAAGACCGTCATATTGCCGTTGTTTCTGCTTCTGATTCAGATGAGATTACAACACCGAAAGGGGTATTGGTAGAGACCGCAGTGCGTACATATATTCCTTTTAATCTGAGTTCCAACGGATGGTCTCGCGGGCTGATCCCATCTGCCGAATGGCGGTTTGACAACAACAAATATTATCATTTGAACGTTGTCACAAAGACGAATGACCGTTTTACATACCGCAACAGGCTTATCTTTGGGTTGAGGTATTATCAAACACAGGCAGTTCCGCGAGCTGCGATATACCCCAAATGGGGAATTGGAGCATCCCTGCGCGGAGTAACTGCTATAAACGGACATGATAATTTTGGAAAGGCAACCTCTGTTTACCTCTATGGGTATCTGCCCGGTATTACCTCATTGCACGGAATACGCTTGGCGGCAGGTTACCAAAAGCAGTTTATCAGCGGCAAACTATATTACCAATCTAATCTTATCTCTCAGCCAAGAGGTATATCAAATGATATTTACGCAGATGACCTTGCAGTATTCGGCATAGATTACGGCATCCCTGTACAACTTGGAGATCTGAGCCTCGGTTGGTTTGCTTACCTGCAGAAGTTGGATATAACCCCTTTTGCGGATATGGCTCTTGGGCGAAGGCCGTACCCGGGGCTGAACAGCGGCAGATGGTATAACTATACATCGGTTGGTGCAGATATTGTCTTAAACGGATATTTCTTCCACATAGCGATGCCTGTGAGTGTTGGAGTGCGATATGCGTGGAACAGAACCAATAATACCAACTTTAACATAAACAACAACTATATTGCACTGCTTTTTAACGTAAGTTTTTAAATTTTAAATAAACAATAGATTTAACCTTTACAATGAAAGACAACAAGATACTTAACCTCTACGACTGGTTCCTTATTGCAGGGGTAACACTCTCCAACCTTATCTACTCGCTGATATCTGTTTACACTAAGGGCGAATCTTTTGACACATTGGGCTTCATAGCCGGCATTACAGGAGTGCTGTGCGTTGTCCTTTGTGCAAAAAGGAGCATCTACAACTATCTATTTGGGGTAATAAACGTATCGCTTTACGCATATATCTCGTACAGATCCGGCATTTACGGCGATTTTGTACTTAATGCGTTCTACTATTTCCCAATGCAGTTCGTTGGCATCTATCTTTGGAAAAAGCACAAGGAGGAGGAGGCTCCTCAAACAGTTGAATCCAAGCGGATGAGCAATACCAACAGATGCTTTCTGTTTACATTCTGTTTTGCAGCAACCATGATAACGGGATACCTCCTAAGCAGATTCACCCCTGACCCTATGCCATACAAGGATTCTGCGACAACTGTTCTCTCCATAATTGCCATGTTCCTTATGGTACGTGCATATATGGAGCAGTGGTTTTTGTGGATTATAACAAATGTCATTAGTGTTGTTATCTGGGCTGTTCTTGCTGTTGAGGGGGAAAGGTCTGCAGGTCTTATGGTTATCATGTGGGTATTCTACCTGCTAAATTCCATTAACGGCTATATTGTGTGGCGCAAGAATGCGCGTTAGCTTTGGCTTTGGCTTTGGCGTTGGCTTTGGCTTTGGCGTTGGCGATTTTAAGAGTATAGAAAGTAGAGAGGGTAGAGAGAGGAAAGAGAGTAGAGAAAGTAAAGAGGGGAAAGAAAGTAGAGAGAGTATAAAAAAAGAGGGCAACCCGAACAGACCACCCTCTCTATGTTGAGATACCAGGATTCGAACCTGGACAGACAGAACCAAAATCTGTAGTGCTACCATTACACCATATCTCAGTTGAGCGTGCAAATATACGATTTTTTTTTAACATATCAAATATCTGCCGCCTCTACCGCCTATTTTACATTATATTTTCCTTTGGAAGGCATTGGCATTGGCTATTTTGAAGAGTAGAGAGAGAGTAAAGAGAGAACTATTATCTTTAAGACATTAAACTCATAATGGCTTTGGCCAAAGGTTCACTTTATTGTTTGCTCCTTACAAAAACTGTCAAATTGACATAAAGGAACTGTTGGCACTCATTTTGCCAATCAGACAGCCGGAGTTTAAAAAACTCAAAGTGGAATAAATTTAAAAATATTAAAAATACAGAACTATGAACGTTAAACCATTAGCAGACAGAATTCTCATAGAGCCAAAAGAGGCTGAGACAAAGACAGCAAGCGGGTTGTTTATCCCCGATACAGCTAAAGAGAAACCTCAAGAGGGTAAAGTTATAGCAGTCGGCCCCGGCAAAAAAGATGAACCAATGGAGGTTAAAGCCGGAGATGTTGTTCTTTACGGTAAGTACGCCGGCACAGAGATTAATGTAGATGGTAAAGCCTATATGATTATGCGTCAGTCAGACGTTCTTGCAGTTTTGTCATAGCAGATGACAGCACGCAACAAGGCAGACATTGTTTAACAGAGTAAAAAAATTAGAATTATGGCTAAAGATATTAAATTCAATATGGAAGCGCGTAACCTTATGAAGGATGGCGCGGATATTCTTGCAGATGCAGTCAAGGTTACACTTGGTCCTAAAGGACGTAATGTTGTTATAGACAAAAAGTTTGGTGCACCTCAGATTACCAAGGATGGTGTTACTGTTGCCAAAGAGATTGAGCTTGAAGACAGGTTTCAGAACATGGGTGCCCAGATGGTTAAAGAGGTTGCCTCAAAGACCAATGACCAGGCAGGTGACGGTACAACCACAGCAACAGTTCTTGCACAGGCTATCATTAACGTTGGTCTTAAGAACGTTACCGCAGGTGCAAACCCAATGGATCTTAAACGCGGTATAGACAAGGCCGTTGCCGCCGTTGTAGCAAGCCTTAAAGAGCACAGTACACCTGTCGGTGAAGACTATTCAAAGATAGAGCAGGTTGGTACCATCTCTGCGAACAACGATGCATACATTGGAAAGCTTATAGCAGACGCAATGAGCAAAGTAAAGAAAGAGGGTGTAATTACCGTAGAGGAGGCAAAAGGTACTGCTACCGAGGTGAAGGTTGTTGAGGGTATGCAGTTCGACAGAGGTTATATCTCTCCATATTTTATTACTAATCCCGACAAAATGGAAGCTGTCCTCGAGCAGCCTAAGATCTTGATTACAGACAAGAAGATCTCCTCTATGAAAGACCTTCTTCCTATCCTTGAGCCTATTGCAAGAGATGGCAAATCTTTGTTGATAGTTGCAGAGGATGTAGATGGTGAGGCTCTTACAACATTGGTAGTCAACAGACTTAGAGGCACAATCAAAGTTTGCGCTGTTAAGGCTCCGGGCTTTGGTGACAGAAGAAAAGAGATGTTGCAGGATATAGCAACTCTTACAGGTGGTGTTGTAGTTTCAGAGGAGAGAGGCTTTACTCTTGAGAACACAACTCCGGATATGTTAGGTACTGCCGAAAAGGTAACTGTTGACAAGGAGAACACCACAATTGTAAATGGTGCAGGTGACAAACAGGCTATTGAGGACAGGGTTGCCCAGATTAAGAAACAGATTGAGACAACCACATCGGATTACGACAGGGAGAAACTCCACGAGCGTCTTGCCAAACTTGCGGGCGGCGTCGCAGTTCTTTATGTTGGTGCTGCTACAGAGGTTGAGATGAAAGAGAAGAAAGACAGGGTTGAGGATGCTCTAAGTGCAACCCGTGCAGCTGTTGAAGAGGGTATAATCCCAGGCGGCGGTGTCTCTTACATTAGAGCACAAGAGGCTTTGGAGAACCTTAAAGCTGAGAACGAGGATGAGCAGACAGGTATAAACATTGTTGCTAAAGCTATTGAGGCTCCTCTAAGGACAATTAGCGAGAATGCAGGTGTTGAGGGTAGTGTAATTATACAAAAAGTTAAAGAGGGTAAAGGTGATTTCGGTTACAATGCACGCACGGACGTTTATGAAAATCTTCTTGCTGCGGGTGTTATAGACCCTACCAAAGTGGCTCGTGTGGCTTTGGAGAATGCAGCCTCTGTTGCCGGAATGTTCCTTACTACAGAGTGTGTGATTGCAGACAAGAAGGAGGAGAATGCTGCGCCTGCGGCTATGCCTAATATGGGTGGTATGGGCGGCATGATGTAAAAATTGATTAAATAAAAAGGTAATTTCTGCGTTATGCTCACTTTTTAAATCCTCACGTACCTATTAAGTACGCTCCGGTGTTAAAAAGTTCGCAGGCCTTGAAATTACTCTTTTTCTTCAACCAATTTGACTACACGATAAAATTATAGAGGACAATCGAAAGGTTGCCCTCTTTTTTATTGTTTAGAAGCGGCGGTGATTAGTGTTGCGGCCCGCTTGCCGGCAACGGCAGCCAACTCTTCAAATGATGCCTCCTTTATTCTTTTGACGCTCTTAAAGTGCTGCAGCAGCTTCTGTTCTGTAGTCTCGCCTATGCCGGGAATCTCCCTCAACCAGCTGTTTATCTGACTTTTTGAACGCAGCTGCCTGTGGAATGTGATGCCAAATCTGTGCGCCTCGTCTCTAAGGTGCATAAGTATCTTTAGCGATGGCGAACTTTTGCCAATAAGGAATGGAGCAGCTTCGTACGGAGATATTATCTCCTCTAATCGTTTGGCTATGCTCACTATCTCTATCCTCTCTGTAAGACCCAAATCCACCAAAGCATTATACGCAAAAGAGAGTTGCCCCTTTCCACCATCTATAAGAACAAGCTGAGGAAGCTCGCCACCCTCCTCCAACAGACGGGAATAACGCCTGTGAACAACCTCATACATAGAGGCAAAGTCGTTTGCGCCAACAACTGTCTTTATCTTAAAATGCCGGTAATCCCTTTTAGACGGCTTGCAGTTCTTGAACACCACACAAGATGCCACCGGATTGGTTCCCTGTATATTTGAGTTATCAAAACACTCTATATGATATGGCAGATGCTTTAACCTCAGATCCTCCTTAAGCCGTTGCAACCTGTTGGTGTCTGCCTCCTGAGGGTTCTTTATCTCCTCCTGCTTCAACCGCTCGAATTTAAAAGCGTTGGAGTTTTTTATACTCAAATCCAACAGAGCAGCTTTATCCCCTTTCACCGGCACCTTAAACCTGCCGGAGATCTCCATCTCGGATGGGTGGAACGGCACAAGTATCTCTGCGCACGAGATCTCGGAGAGGAAATTGTCGGGAAGCGGAGAGGAGGGATTCTTCCCTTGCCACAGCATCTTGTATGCCTCAACTACAAAGCGGGCCAGCACATCTGCCTCCGCCTCCTCAACACCCAATCTGAACTCCATGTTAAAGGTCTGGACTATACAGCCGCTGTTGATTCTCATAAAGTTGCCAAAAGCACTCCCCTTTTCGAACACAATGGAGAAAACATCTAAGTTATTTATAGACGGATGGACTATAAGGGATTTGCTGTAGTGATTGCGCAAAAGCTCTATCTTCTCCTTGTACTCCATGGCCGTCTCAAACTCCAATGCGGCAGCGGCCTCCTCCATCTTCTCCTTAAACTGCCTTATAAGTGATGAACTGTTACCGCGCAAAATATCCTGAATGTTATCTATCCAGCTATCATATTCATCCTTTGAGATATATCCTGCACACGGAGCCAAGCATTTTTTTATATGATAGTTAAGACATGGCTTGAATTTTCCCTGCTCGATTCCTTGCAACGAAAGCTGCAGGTTGCAGTCCCTTAACGGGAAAAGGGATGTTATAAGTTTTACGATATCTTTTGCATGCATTACAGAGCTGTACGGTCCAAAGTATTGCGACCCGTCCTTTATAAAGCGCCTTGTGAGAATGACACGCGGGAAAAGTTCGTTTTTCAGGGCAATCCAAGGATAACCTTTACTATCTTTCAACAATATGTTGTACTTTGGCTTGTACTGCTTTATAAGGTTGTTTTCCAACAGGAATGCATCCTCCTCTGTCTCTACCACAGTGTGCGCCAAATCTGCAATCTTACTTACCAACATTCTGGTTTTCACCGGCTTTTTGTCTACAGCCACAAAGTAAGACGAGACCCTTTTATGCAGATCTTTAGCCTTGCCTATATATATGATTGTCCCTGTGTTATCATAAAATCTGTACACCCCGGGGGAGTGGGGAAGCAATGCCACCTTGTTTCTAACATCCATATTTATTATATTTGCTCTTTGCAGAAAGATATTACTATGAGCGATACAAAATTAGTCAATAATTCTCAAGTTAAGCATGCCCTTAAGATTAACGGGGTTGCGGGGGATATTGTTGCACGTCTGGCAATGCAGGTTACCGGACTCAACAAGATGAATGACATATACAGCAATATAAGCCGGTATAAAGGTGTGGAATTTGCTCAAAAACTAATAGAATATCTGAAGGTTGAATGTGATTTTCTTCCCGACGAATTAAAGAATATCCCTGCAGAGGGACCTGCAATACTTGTCTCCAACCACCCATTTGGGGCAATTGACGGCATTATGATGCTTGCAATTGTGGGCAAGTTGAGACCCGATTTAAAGATTCTCACCAATTTTCTGCTCTCATATATTCCAAATCTGCAGGAGTATTTCCTTCCGGTAAACCCTTTTACAGACAGGCCCGGTCTAAAGAGCAGCCTTAAGGGGCTTAAATTGGCAAAAGAGAACCTTGCAAACGGTGGAATATTAGGGCTTTTCCCATCCGGGGAGGTATCATCGAGCGGAAACAAAGAGAAAGTTGTAAAGGATATCCCATGGCAACCCTCTATAATCAAGCTTATACGTAATGCCGGGGTGCCGGTCATTCCGGTCTATTTCCATGGCGGTAACTCAAAGTTTTTCCACTTCATAGGCAAGGTGCATCCGCTGCTGAGAACGGTAAGGCTTCCTCATGAATTGGCCAACAAACACGACAAGACAATCTCAATACGGTTTGGGAAACCTGTTTCGGTATCGGAGATTGCGGAATACACCTCAGACGCAGAGCTTGGAGCATATCTGTACAACAGAACATACGCTTTAGAGTCTGAGATATGCAGTGGAGACTATGCCAAATCTAAGGATAAAGAGACCGCAACAGAGTATACCATACCTGTTGCAGAGCCTATAGACAGGAAACTTATAACTAAAGAGTTAGGCAAGCTAAGCACACACAAGCTGTTTGATACAGCCGGATATGAGTGCTATCTGTGCGATTCATCACAGATTCCAAATATGATGCACGAGATTGGACGAGTAAGGGAGGAGACATTCAGAGCTGTTGGAGAGGGTACCAACAAGTCGTTGGACACAGATGAGTATGACACATACTACAAACAGATGTTCCTATGGAACAAAGAGAATAATGAGCTTGTAGGGGCATACAGGATAGGTCTTGGAAACGAGATCTATGCAGACAGAGGAATAAAGGGATTCTACACAGATACGCTTTTCAGATACAAACGGGAGATGAGCTATTACCTGAGCCACTCCATTGAGTTGGGGCGTTCATTTGTTGCAGTGAAATATCAAAAGGAGGCTCTTCCACTCATGCTTTTGATAAAGGGGGTGATGTACACCGTTTTACGTTATCCAAACATAAGGTATCTGTTAGGTCCTGTAAGTATAAGCGCCTCTTACCCGCTGTTCTATCGCAGCCTTATGATCTACTACCTTAAGAACAGACAAGCTTTGTGGGAGCTAAAACACAATATAAGGCCTATCCACCCGTTTAAAGAGGAGTTCTACAGAGTAAACCCGTCTGATCTGCTATACGGAAAGATGGATTCGTTGGAGAAGTTTGACAGATTCATCTTTAAGCTGAGCGATGGCAAATACAGGTTGCCAACCCTGCTTAAGAGGTACATAAAGATAAATGCAAAGATTATAGATTATAACGTAGACCCGGATTTCAATTACTGCGTAGACGGTCTTATTATGCTTAATCTGTCTGAGGTGCCAAGATTGGAGATAGAACTTCTGTCAAAGGAGTTTACAGACAAATCCGAAATCTACCGCAGGTTTGACATATCTGTAACAGATTAAGGAACAGGATCGTATCCACTACCTCCCCATGGATGGCATCTCAACAGCCTGCGTACGGTAAGATAAAGCCCCTTGAACGGGCCATGTTTCTTGAATGCCTCTATTGCATATTGGGAGCAGGTTGGTGTAAATCTGCATGTAGGTGGTTTAAGCGGTGATATACAGATCTGGTAAAACCTCACAAGAACAAGAAACGGAAACGATGCAACCGCTCTCCAGTTAATCCTCTTCATTTACAACCTCCTTTATCTTACAGAGAATATTGCATACAGCCTTCTCGATTGTAGCGTACGGCAACTCTGTTTTGGCAACATAGACAAACAGGATGTTAATATGTTCATTAGGTTGTAACGTAATTAACTGCTTGTTAAGACGGTATGCCTCCCTCGTCCTACGCTTTAGGAGATTTCTCATTACAGCCCTCTTAAAGTTCCTTTTTGGAACAGAGACCATTATCTGTATCTTCCCGACAACCAAGCTGTCTTCATTAGCTGTGCTTTTTGTGCCACTCTCCGCCACTACAGGCTCTACATCTCTATATACATGATAAACTGCCTTAAAAGGGAAACCAAAAGTTGATTTCCCTTTTAAAAGCAGCTCATTTATCTCTTTTCGCGATTTAAGCCGTTCCTGTTTAGACAGAGAATTGGGCTTCATCACTATATATTTTTATCTGAAGCAAGATACAGATCCAACGCTTTTGCCACAGATGGGGCCTCCGGAGTTGGAGCCAATATCTGAGGGGTGATCTTTACAGCCTTAAGAGCCTTTAGACTTGCCGGGCCAAAGGCAGCAAAACGGATATTCTCCGGTGCGAAATCCGGATAATTTTCAAATATAGACTTAACATCCTGCGGAGTATAGACTACTATTATATCGTAATTGTGCAGGTCTGTCTGCGTAAGATCAGATATAATGGTCTTTACAAATGCGGCACTGTCAAATTTGTATTTTGTTTTGGCAAACAGTTTATGTAAATCTGTTTTCTGGTTCTCCGTAGAGGCAATAAGGAATTTTTCCTCCTTATGCTTGTTCCCAATAAGCTCCGGAATGGAGGCAATCGTCCCGTTTCCAAAGAAAATTTTTCTTTTTCTGTAAACAATATGCTTTTGCAGATATACTGCAATAGACTCAGAAGTACAGAAATACTTCATATCCTCAGGCACGGTTATTCTAAGCTCCTCACAAAGTTTGAAAAAGGCATCTATTGTCGTTTTGGATGTAAACACAATAGCCGTAAAATCCAATATATTGATTCTCTGTGCCCTAAATTCCTTTGCACTTAAAGTTTCTACCTTAAAGAAAGGCATAAACTCTATATTGACTCCATATTTTGATGTTAAATCTGTATATGGGGCAAGTGTAGCAGGTACCGGTTGCGATATTAGAATATTTTTTATACCCATAGAGTATGTTAATTTTGTAATACTATCTTTACTAAGATAACCAATGGTAATATTTCAAGGGTGCAAAGATACACAAAGTAGAAAAAAAGAGAAAATCCATTAGTAAATATTAATCGTCCAATACGAATATAGTAGAGCAAAAGTGTTACAATAGTAAGCACAAGCAGTACCGGAACTATAATATTCAGCATCGATTTTTCAAAGAGACCAAACATAACAAGAAGCGGCAGTGCAAAACAGAAAAGTGTTCCAAGATAGTACATAAGAGCACCTTCTACCCTTGTAAAAACCTCTGTGTTGTTAATCCAGTCTAACAGAGAGAGAGAAATTTTTCTAAAAACAAAAACCGCTGCCGTTATTATTATCCATGTTGCAAGCATAAGGGCAGTGGAGTCTTCATTCCAAAACGAAAATGTAAGTATTTTTTTATTTACACATATAAGAAATAACAGGGCAAAACAGAATGCCAAATAAATAGACCGAGATGTCCTTACGGCAAGGTCCATGTCTATTGCCAACATCTCCTTCATCTTTTTTACAGCAATAAAGGAGCATTCCACACCATCTAAAATTCTAAAGAAAAAATAGGCAAAGAAGAGAATAATCCCTATCACAAGCACCATGTTTACAATATTGTCAACCGCAAGCAGATAACTGCCCGCTGTAATATTGCTGTCCGCAGCCTGCCAGAAGTGTGCCTGCGGCCACGCCTCCCTAATATTTTCTACCTCAATTGCCACGTTTTGCCCTATACCCCTCCTTGTTCAATATTTCTGTTATCTTGTCTCTAAAATCTCCTTGAATAAGAATTATCCCCTCCTTGGCTGTTCCGCCAACGCCACACTTGGTCTTAAGGAATTTTGCCAAATCCTGCAGATCATCATCCGCACCTACAAACCCCTCTACCGCTGTCATCTGCTTGCCGGCTCTACCCTTTTTATCCAATCTTACTATAAGTTTCTGTTTGTCGGGAGGCAAAGTCTCTACAATCTCTTTCTCTTCTACATCATACTCAAAATTTGGATTGGTAGAATATACCATACCCAACCTGCTCTTCCAGTCATTATTCGCCATATCATTCTAATTGTTACAACCACAAAGTTAATTGCTTTTTGTGATTTTCAATAGGCCGGGAATATTCCAAACATGCTGCTGCCGCTGCCGCTCATTGAGGCATATATGGCACCTTTGTCATAAAGGGATTGCTTGTATTCTGCAAGTACAGGGTATTTTGCAAAGACTGTCTGCTCAAAGTCATTGAATATTAAATTTTTCCACTCTTCTACAGGAGCTTTTACCAATTCCGCAAGCGGTTTCCGGTCTATGGGCTGCCGCTGCCATCTGTCGCGCGGTGTTATACCTCTGTAAGCATCTGCCGTTGAGACAAAGACAGGCGGAAAGAGGAACTCAAAACGGTATTTTGATGGGAGACTAAAATCTATGGGGGTAAGAAGCTCCCCTCTACCCTCTCCTAACATTGGAGTATTGTCTATAAAGAAGGGACAGTCGCTTCCGAGTTGCAGCGAAAATTCCTTTAACTGCTTTTTGGAGAGTCCGCATCTGTACATGCTGTTTAGTGCTTTAAGGGTAAAGGAGGCATCTGCTGAACCGCCACCCAACCCGGCTCCCACCGGTATCTGCTTGTGTAGATGGATGTAGATTGGGGGAAGTTTGCCGCCGGCTACCGTATCCATTATGTTATATGCCTTTACGCAAAGATTTTCTGCCGGATTGCCGGCCTCCACACCTGTCTGCTTGAACCAGACTTTGCCACACTGTATTACGCCTTTGCCATACTCACCCTCCAACTCACAGCTGTCTGAGATCTCAATAATATCTGTTAGCGAAGATACAGGAAGAAAGATGGTTTCCAAATTATGAAAACCATCCTCTCTTTTATTAAGCACCTTAAGACCAAGGTTTATCTTTGCGTTTGGATATATTACCCTGTTCATAAAAAATCTTTTTTAGCTGCATTTGGAGTAACCGCAGTTCATACACACCAAACACCCCTCCTGATAAACCAAATTATTAGAGTTGCATTTAGAACAACGTTTGCCGGTATCATCTTTGGTTCCATCCGGTATATAACGTTTTAGAGAGCGTTCTACGCCGTTTTTCCAGGTGTTTATGGTTTCGTTGTCCAATTGAAGGCCATTAATGAGGTTTATGACATCTGTTATAGGCATTCCGTGACGGAGTACACCGGAGATAAGCTTTGCATAGTTCCAGTATTCTTTGTTGAACATGTGTGATATACCGCCAACAATGTTGGTGTAGCCGTATTTGTCTGTGTATTGGAAATCGTAACGGCTTTTGCCTGTTTTGATATCCTTCTCCTTAACTATAAATCCTTTCTCTACAGACTTAGGGATATTGCGGCTGTCGTCATCAACAAGACCTGTAAAGATTTCGTATGGAACACCGTTCATCTTGCCAACAAGAGCTATCCACTGTTCACTGCCATTTCTAAAACGGATAACATCCGCCTCCAACGATTTAGGGCGCTCCTTTGGTTTGATGGCTGCACCTGAACTCTCCTTATTCTCTTTTGCAGATACAAGTACGCCGGCACGCGAACCATCTCTGTAAACGGTAACACCTTTACAGCCAACCTCCCATGCTGTTTTGTAAACATCTGCAACCAAATCTTCCGTAACGGAATTAGGAAGGTTTACGGTAACGCTTATTGAGTGGTCTACCCATTTTTGGATGCTCCCCTGCATTTTAACCTTGGCAATCCAATCTATATCGTTTGAGGTAGCCTTGTAATACGGCGATTTTTTAACAAGCTCCTCTACCTCCTTTATTGGAAGACTTTTTACATTTTCAACAGAATAGCCGTTGATTCTACACCATTCAAGAAATTTGTGATGGAAGACATAATACTCCTCCCAGCAGTCTCCAACATCATCTTTAAAGGTTATTACAGCATTCATATCGTTTGGATTAACCTTTCTCCTTCTAATGTAGAACGGCAGGAATACCGGTTCTATTCCGGATGTTGTCTGTGTCATAAGACTGGTTGTTCCGGTAGGGGCAATGGTAAGCATTGAAATATTTCTCCTTCCATATTTAACCATCAGTTCATATAGAGCAGGATCTGCCTCTTTTATTCTGTCTATCATTGGATTCAAAGCCTCTCTCTCCGCGCTGAAGATTGGGAATGCACCTCTCTCTTTGGCCATTGTAACAGATGATCTGTATGCCTCAACAGCCAGATTCTTCTGAACGTTTACAGAAAAATCTATGGCTTTGTCCGAACCGTATGTAAGTCCCAAAGCTGCAAGCATATCCCCTTCTGCGGTTATTCCAAGGCCCGTTCTACGCCCCTCAAGTCCCTTCTTCCTTATCTTCTCCCAAAGCTCTCTCTCAACCCTCTTTACATCCTCCTCCTCAGGATCTGCATTTACTTTTGCCAAAATGGCATCTATCTTCTCTATTTCAAGGTCTACAAGATCATCCATAAGTCTCATTGCCTTATGAACATGGTCATGGAACAGCTCCATATTGAATGATGCATCTTTTGTAAACGGATTATTGACGTACGAGTATAGGTTTATTGCAATAAGACGGCATGAGTCGTAAGGGCACAAAGGTATCTCGCCGCACGGATTTGTGCTTACCGTTTTATATCCCAAATCTGCATAGCAATCCGGTATGGATTCTCTTATTACAGTATCCCAAAACAGTACGCCCGGCTCTGCAGACTTCCACGCATTATGGATAATCTTCCTCCATAGTTTTTGGGCATTTATAGTCTTTACGACTTTTGGGTTCTTTGAATCTGTGGGATACTGCTGCACATACTCCTTTCCCTCCAACGCAGCTCTCATAAACTCATCGTCTATCTTTACAGAGACATTGGCTCCGGTAACCTTACCCTGTTCCATCTTTGCATCTATAAAGTTCTCCGCATCGGGGTGTTTGATAGATATTGTAAGCATAAGCGCACCCCTTCTGCCATCTTGAGCCACCTCTCTTGTTGAGTTTGAATACCTCTCCATAAACGGAACAACTCCCGTAGAGGTAAGCGCACTGTTAAGTACTGCACTTCCTGCAGGCCTTATATCCGAAAGATCATGGCCTACACCGCCCCTTCTCTTCATAAGCTGCACCTGCTCCTCATCCATCTTAAGGATTCCGCCGTATGAATCCGCGGGTTTGCTTGTTCCTATAACAAAACAGTTAGAAAGGGAGGCTACCTGAAAATTGTTTCCCATGCCTGTCATAGGACCTCCCTGTGGAACTATATATTTGAAATCCTTTAGGAGATGATAAATCTCATCCTCTGCCATAGGATTGGAGTATTTTTTCTCTATTCTGGCAAACTCACGCGCTAACCTGCGGTGCATATCGTCGGGAGACTTCTCATACAAATTGCCAAACGAATCTTTCATTGCATATTTGTTAATCCACACCTGCGCAGCCAATTCATCTCCTTTAAAGTATTTAATGCTCTCATTCAAAGCATCTTTATATGTATATGTTGTCATGATGATAAAGTTTTGGACCTGCAAGATACCTTTTTTTGCACCTTACAAGTCCGTTAATCTGTATTATTTTTCAACAAAAATATTAACAACAGTGAGTACTGCAGTTCGAACATTTGGAAAACTCCCCTCTCAGGCGCTTCTCAACCAAATCCATAAGCCGTCCCCTCAACTGTTCGTTTGAAATCTTCTCCAATACAGCCTGAGCAAACGCCTGCTGTTGCAACAAGATTGCTTCATTTAGCTCTATACCTCTCGAGCGCATATAGAACAGTTCATTCTCATCCAATCTTCCAACCGTTGCGCCATGGGAGCATTTGACATCATCTGCATAGATCTCCAAATGCGGTTCTGTAAATGCCTTTGCCGTCTCGGATGCAAGTATGTTATTATTTGCCTGATACGCCTCTGTCTTCTGGGCATCCTTGGCAACATACACTGTTCCATTGAAATGCGACACGGAGTCTCCCTCCAATATCCCTTTAAACAGTTGGTTGCTATGACATTCTCCAACGTTATGGAACAGATTCACCTCTGTTGTAATCCTCTGCTTTCCATTACCAAAGTAGAGGCCGTTAAGAGAAGCCTCGCCACCTTTACCGTTAAGGTTTACTGTAACCCTGTTATCTATAACCCCGCCATGCAGAGAGACAAGATAGAGTCTGAGCAACGAGTCCTTGCCCATATCCACACTCATTACGGTGGAATGACTTGCCATATTATGTTCATTCTGCATGATAATCATATCCAATACAGCCCCATCCTCAACAGCAATTCTAATATTTTCCACAGTCTCAAACTGCGATTCTGCCAAAGTATGAGCACAATAGAGCAATTTAGCCTCCCCTCTTGGCCCAACATTAACATTAACGTTATAATCTACACTTTTAGCCTGCGGGTCTCTCCTTACGGCTATAATCTGTGTAAGCTCATTTGCCACAACACCTGCCGGCAGATTAAAATCAAGCCCCTTAGCCCCCTCGCACATACCGTCAATTATAAACTTTTGTACAGTATTATCAAGCGGAACCCTGCACCTGAAGTCATCCTTAATCTGCTTTACAGTAGGGACGAATACCAAATCTTTATATCTATTATCCATATTTTTCTCCTTTTCTTCCCGACAATTTAGTTTACAGCTTCGGCCTTGGCTTTAGCTCTAATTCTCGACAGCCAAAGCTCTCTCAACTATAAACTTTCTATCAGCCAGTCATAACCGCGCCTCTCAACCTCCAAAGCCAACTCCTTGCCCGAAGTCTTTATAATCCTTCCCTTATAGAGCACATGCACTATGTCTGGAACTATATAATCCAACAATCTCTGATAGTGGGTTATGACAATAGAAGCGTTATCGGGAGTCTTAAGTTTATTTACACCGTTGGCAACAATCCTTAAAGCATCTACATCAAGGCCGCTGTCTGTTTCATCCAATATTGCGAGTGTAGGATTAAGCATTGCCATCTGAAAGATCTCGTTACGTTTCTTCTCTCCACCGGAAAACCCAACATTAACACCTCTCGACGAGAAGGCAGGGTCCATCTCTACTATAGCCATCTTCTCCCTCATAAGTTTAAGATACTCTGCGGCAGTTAACGGCGGTAGTTTATGATATTTTCTGTGCTCGTTTACAGCAGCTTTCATAAAATTCACATTGGTAACACCGGGGATCTCAACAGGATACTGAAAGCCCAAGAAGATTCCGGCCCACGACCTCTCCTCCGGTGACAACTTTAGCAGATCCTTGCCGTTGAATATGACAGAACCACCTGTAACCTCGTAATTCTCCTTTCCTGCAAGTACCGCAGAAAGGGTACTTTTACCGGAACCGTTAGGACCCATTATTGCATGAACCTCACCTCTGTTTATTGTAAGATTTATCCCCTTTAATATCTCCTTACCGTTGATACTTGCATGCAAGTCTCTTATTTCCAACAAACTCATATATAATTAATTTTACTTTCTTACTAATCCGTTTAAATACTCCTTGCGCCACATAAAGAAGCCCATAAAGGCCAAAACAATATATCCGGCACAAACAAATGGCAAAAATGCCAACCCCGCCTTAATATACAGCACTATATTGGTTGTGTTCACTATGAGCCATACACCCCAACAATCCAATTTTTTCTGTGCAGAGAGCAGCTGCGCCAACAGGATGAATCCTGTAACCATCGCATCCAAGTATGGTGTTCTGGCCATTGGAAAGATGTTAGGCCAAAGCAGGTTAAGTTTGCTTAAAAAGAACCCCCAAATCAATGTAAATACCGCTATCATAAGCAGGTACATTGCTCTTTGTCTGTTTGTAAGAAGCGTTACCTTCAACAATTTCCTGCTATTCTCCTCACCCTTTTTTGGATGCGTCCAGCGCCAATGCCCAAAAAAATTTATTATAAAGGAGATTGGCTGTAACAGCATGCTGGAATAGAGGTGCTTTTGCAAAAACATGCAAAACAGCAGAACATTGTACAGGTAACCCACCCAAAAGTTGAGAACCCTGCCTCTTGTTGCCAAAAAAACACAGCCAAGGCCGGCAATCACACCCAAGAACTCAAGGTAACTCACCCCTTGCCCTGCTATGCTGAAAAATATATTCTCTATACTGAACATTACAAATTTATCTTAAAGGCTGTTGTAATTTTTTACATCAATTTATGCACAAAAAAACATCAGCGAAATAGTTCATCTGCAAAATTTGTCGGGAAGCAAAGCCTAACCAATTGAACCTTCCAATGTTACCTGCAAAAGCTTCTGTGCCTCAACCGCAAATTCCATTGGCAGTTTGTTAAGCACCTCCTTGGCATATCCGTTAACAATAAGACCAACGGCATCCTCCGCAGTAATGCCTCTCTGGCGACAATAAAAGAGCTGGTCCTCCCCTATTTTTGAGGTTGTGGCCTCATGCTCAACCACTGCAGTCCGGTTATCGGATTCTATATAGGGGAAGGTGTGCGCTCCGCATTTGTCACCTAATAAAAGGCTGTCACACTGCGAATAATTTCTTGCATTTTCTGCGTTTGGCGACACCTTTACCAAACCTCTGTAACTGTTCTGGCTGTAACCGGCAGAGATACCTTTGCTTACAATGCGGCTGCGGGTATTCTTGCCAATATGTATCATCTTTGTTCCGGTGTCGGCCTGCTGATAGTTGTTTGTAACCGCTACCGAATAGAACTCAGAGACCGAGTTATCACCCTTTAGTATGGTACTTGGATATTTCCATGTAATGGCAGAACCGGTCTCAACCTGTGCCCAGAAAAGACGGCTGTTCTCACCCTTGCAGATACCGCGCTTTGTAACAAAGTTATAGATACCTCCCCTACCCTGTTTGTCTCCCGGATACCAGTTCTGGACAGTTGAATACTTAACCTCCGCATCTCTCATCACCACAATCTCAACAACAGCTGCATGAAGCTGGTTTTCATCTCTTTGAGGTGCCGTACACCCCTCCAAGTAGCTTACGTAAGCCCCCTCGTCCGCAACTATAAGAGTTCTTTCAAACTGGCCTGTCCCCTTTGCATTTATCCTAAAATAGGATGACAGCTCCATGGGACACCTCACACCTTTGGGAATATAGCAGAACGAACCGTCCGAAAAGACTGCCGAATTAAGTGCAGAGAAGAAATTATCATTGTATGGTACAACACTTCCCAAATATTTTTTTATCAAATCGGGATAATCCCTCACTGCCTCAGAAAAGGAGCAGAAAATAACCCCTTTCTCTGCCAATGTCTCTCTAAATGTTGTCTTTACAGAGACACTGTCAAACACAGCATCAACAGCCACCCCCCCAAGCACATTTCTTTCATGCAACGGAATGCCAAGTTTGTCAAAGGTTGCCTCCAGCTCCGGGTCTATCTCCTTGCTCTCTTTCTTTACAGCAGGTGCTGCGTAATATATAATATTCTGATAATCAATCTTTGGGATATTCAGATGAGCCCATGTGGGCATCTCCATTGTAATCCACTTTCTATATGCCTTGAGCCTGAACTCCAACAGCCACTCAGGTTCACCCTTTTTTGCCGATATGAGACGGACAATATCCTCATTAAGCCCCTTTGGTATAAACTCCTGATCTACATTCGTTTCAAAACCGTGTTCATACTCGGCATTGGCAATATTCTCAATTAAATTATTATTTTTGCTCATAGTGGCGCAAAGTTAATATTTTTGTAAAAATTTTATGATATGGAAGCTACAAATACCAATAATAACAACAGTCCAAAACGCACAAAGATCGAGAGTATAGGAAAAATCAACCTCCTTGACCGCCTGTTTAAAGACTCAGGATATACCAACTCTGCATCATTCAAATATTCAGACAACGCCAAAGGGTATCTCACAACTCAGGCAATAATGTTGGAGGGAATAGACTTTGATCTTGTTTATACTCCTCTCAAACATTTAGGTTATAAGGCTGTTCTTCTTGCAATAGGCAATCTGTATGCTGCCGGCTATGCCCCGGTTGGATTATCCGTAACACTTGCCCTGTCAAACAGATTTGTAGCAGAAAATATTGTGGAACTATGGACAGGAATGCTTGCTGCTGCAAAAGAGCACAAGATAAAGAACCTCTCATTAGACCTCACCGCCTCCATTAACGGCCTCTCCATCTTCATTTCCGCCATTGGAGAGCAGGATTTAGAGACCATCAAGTCTTTTCCGCTTCCCGACAAAAACTCTCTTCTCTGCCTTACCGGTAATGTTGGAGCGGCTTATATGGGTATGCATGTACTTGAGAGGGAGAAGATTGCCTTTAACAAAATTCCTGCAGACAAGATAGCGGAATACAAGCAGCCGGATCTGAGCAAATACAAATATATTCTTTCTCAGTATCTTAGCCCGGAGATAAACCCAAAGACCTTGGAGCAGTTTAAAGAGGTCTCACTATGGCCGGCAGGAGGTGTGTTCATTACAAAGGGGCTTGCCGCTGCCATTAAGGAGTTGTGCAAAAGATACGGATTGGGAGCAAGGATCTATTTGGAGAAGATTCCTATTGCAATGCAGACCTTTGATTTTGCCCAGGAGATAGGGGTTGATGCAACAACAGCAGCCCTTAACGGTGGAGACGACTACAAATTTCTGTTTGTCATTCCTTTAAGCGAACACGAGAAGTTTCACAAGGAGTTTCCTAACGTAGATATCATTGGCCACTTTACCGCAAGCGATGCCGGCGAATACCTTGTCACCCCGGAGGGCACTACCCTCGAACTTCGCGCCCAAGGGTGGTAACTCTAAAATAACAACCTCCTTTAGGGGAAGGTCATAAACAACTCACATAATTAGCCAAATCGCATAAAATTTTGGCGATTTGGCTAATTATAATTGATTTCTAAACCTGAAATCACAATTTTATGGAATTTACGGACCTTCGTCAATACTTCGGTGAATTTTTACCGAGAATTTAAAAATTAAACATAGAGCCGGCTAAGCCAATGCTAAGGCTAAAGCCAAAGCTGATAAAGCGAACAATAAACTTTAAAACATACGGGAATTGTTGTATTTTTGTAGAGTATACAAAAACTTTATGGGAATGCAATTTGCTCATCTTCATGTACATACATATTATTCTATATTGGATGGAGCATCCTCTATAGAATCACATTTCAAAAAGGTGCAGGCTAACGGTCAACCTGCACTTGCCATTACAGACCATGGCAATATGTTTGGTGTTAAGGAGTTCTTTAAGATTGCAAAAAAGTTTCCAGACATAAAGCCCATAGTTGGCTGTGAAGTGTATGTTAATCCCGAAGGCCGCTTCTCAAAAAGAGGAAAAGAGGACCAGTCTGCAAATCACCTCATCCTTTTAGCTAAAAACTTGGAGGGGTATTATAACCTTGTAAAGATTGTATCCACAGGCTGGACAGAGGGCTTCTACTACAAACCCAAAATAGACCACGAGACATTAGAAAAATATCACGAAAACATTATCTGTTCATCTGCCTGCCTTGGAGGCGAAATCCCAAAATTCATTACAGAAGACAACGTAGAAGCAGCATACGAAACCGCACGCTGGTACAAGAATCTTTTTGGAGATGACTACTACCTTGAGGTGATGCTGCACAAAACAGAACTACCGGGCTATAACGAACAGGCTTACCCGTTGCAGCAAAAGGTCAATGCAGAGATCTTTAAGATGTCTAAAGAATTGGGTATTAAGGTAATTGCAACAAACGACGTCCATTTTACCAACAAGGAGGACGGGCCTGCACACGACCGCCTTATCTGCCTTACCACCAATGTGAATTTCGATGAGCCAAAGCGCATGAAATATACCCAGCAGGAGTATATGAAGACAACAGAGGAGATGCTGGCTCTCTTCCCGGATCACCCCGAAGTGTTGGAGAACACAATGGAGATAGTAGACAAGATTGAGCGTTATACCATAGACAAAGGGCACGTTCTTCCTATTTTTCCTATTCCCGATAAATATTCAGACTCAAACGATTATCTGCGAGATTTAGTATATGAAGGTGCAGAGAGGCACTACAAGACAATAGACAACGCAACAAAAGAGAGGATAGACTTTGAACTGGCTACCATAAAGAAGATGGGATTCCCAGATTACTTCCTTATAGTGCAGGATTTCATTAAAGCTGCAAGAGGAATGGGGGTATGGGTAGGCCCGGGCAGAGGCTCAGCGGCAGGCTCGGTAGTAGCCTACTGTTTGGGTATTACCAACTTAGACCCAATCAAATACGATTTGCTGTTTGAGCGTTTCCTTAATCCCGACAGAATCTCCATGCCGGATATAGATATAGACTTTGATGATGAAGGGCGTGGAACAGTGCTCAAATATGTTGAGGGTAAATACGGGAAAGACCATGTATCTCATGTAGTTACCTTTGGTACAATGGCAACCAAAAGCGCTATAAAAGATATAGCCAGAATACAGAATGTACCACTGCCCGAAAGCGACAGGCTAACTAAGCTCATTCCGGATTCATTTCCCCCGGATATAGTTGAGAAAAAGGATGAAAACGGCAATGTTGTAGGTACGGAGGAGAAGAAAGTTAAGGTTACGGTGGCAAACTGCATAAAGTTGGTGCCGGAGATACATGAAGCCTATGAGTCTTCACCCATTCCCGGGGTTCACGAGACATTGGAGTATGCGCAGAAATTGGAGGGTACGGTAAGAAATACGGGTGTACACGCCTGTGCCATTATTATTGGCAGGGACAATCTTACAAAACATATCCCAATCTGCATTGCAAAGGATAAGGAGACAGGAGAGGATATGTGGGTATCCCAATATGAGGGGAGCTTTATAGAGGATGTGGGAATGCTTAAGATGGACTTCCTTGGATTGAGGACTTTGTCCATATTAAAAGAAGCCGTAAAGAATGTAAAGAAACATAGAGGGATAGATATAGACATTGAGGCAATTCCAATAGATGACAAGGCAACATTCGATCTCTTTAGCCGTGGAGATACCGTTGCAGTGTTTCAGTTTGAAAGTCCAGGAATGCAGAAGTGGCTAAGGGAGCTTCAGCCCAATAGATTTGAGGATCTTATAGCAATGAATGCCCTCTACCGCCCGGGTCCTATGGACTATATCCCTGATTTTGTAGCCCGTAAGAAAGGGGAGCAGAAGATAGAGTATGATCTTCCCGACATGGAGAGCATCCTTTCCAATACCTACGGAGTTACGGTTTATCAGGAGCAGGTGATGCTACTGTCCCAGAAATTGGCGAATTTTACCAAAGGCCAGGCAGACGGATTGCGAAAGGCTATGGGTAAAAAACTTATAGACAAGATGATGGAGCTGCAGGCCAAGTTCTTTGAGGGTGGAGTGGCAAACGGGCACCCAAAAGAGATATTGGAGAAGATATGGAAAGACTGGACAGCTTTTGCCCAGTATGCGTTCAATAAGTCTCATGCAACCTGTTACGCCTGGGTGGCTTATCAGACAGGCTATATGAAGGCCAACTACCCGGCTGAGTTCATGGCTGCTAACCTCAGTAAAAACCTCAACAATATGGATGAGATAACCAAGTTGATGGATGAATGTAAGAAGATGGGAATTGCCGTACTCGGCCCGGATGTAAACGAGTCTGATTTAAGATTCACCGTTAACAAAAAAGGGGAGATCCGTTTTGGAATGGCAGGTGTAAAAGGGGTTGGTGCAAATGTGGTAGACAGCATTGTAAAGGGGAGAGAGGACGGGCCGTACAAGGATATATTCGACTTTATAGAGAGGGCTGCAAGTGCCGGTTCAATAAACAGAAAAACTGTTGAATCGCTTGTGTATGCAGGAGCCTTTGATTCATTTGAAGGAATTAACAGAGATCAGTTTTTTAAATTCAACAGTAAGGAGGAACAGTTTATAGACGCACTTTGCAGATATGGTGTAAAATTGCAGACAGATGCTGTAAATATGGGTAACTCCCTCTTTGGAGATGTAGAGGAGTTTAAACCTGTTCCGCCTGAGATCCCTATCCCCGGAGAATACAACAAATTGGAATTCCTTAAGAAAGAGAAGGAGCTTGTGGGAATGTACCTGTCTGCTCACCCATTGGATATGTTTAAGTTTGAGCTTAAGAACTTTACCACTGTCTCTCTTCCGGAGGCCGGGCAGATGACAAAAGACGCCTCTATAAACACGGAGTTTCAGAATAAGGAGCTCTTTTTAGGCGGGCTTATTACCGGAGTATCAAGAAAAGTATCGCAGAAGAGTGGAAAACCTTGGGCTGATTTTACAATAGAGGATTTTAACGGAAGTGTAAATTTTAGACTGTTCGGTAAGGATTATGAGACATTTATGCCATTCTTGGAGGATGGCAATGCTGTGTTCATGAAATGTAAGATAACTCCAAAATATTTTGCCAAAAAGGATGACGAAGCCCAAAAGAGCGAGGGGGAGGAGAAACCGCAACAGGTTGATTGTGAACTCAAGATAAAGCGCATGGTCCTTTTGGCCAATACAAAAGATGATTTCATTAAGACTTTTACCGTAAATATCCCTGTTCACAAACTTACAGAGAGCTTTAGAAAGGCCTTTGTAAAGGAACTTAAGAGGAATAAAGGTCACAAAATGCTGTCTATTAAAATTTTGGATTACGAGAAACAGATTGCGGCAGATTTCTTCTCCAAAAAAATAAAGATAGATGTAAACAATGACTTGTTAGACTACTTGGATCACAACAATTTGGATTATTCAGTCGAAAAAGAGGTAAACTTGTAGAGATGAATTTGACAAGAAAAAGGATTCTGCTTATAGATAATCACGATTCGTTTGTCTACAATCTGTTTCATTTGATAAACAGGGCATGTGATGGATGTGCGGATATAGACATTATGTTAAATGATGAGATAGCCTTTACTAAAGTTCCTCAATACGATTCAATAATCATCTCTCCCGGGCCCGGTGTGCCTTTGGAAGCGGGAGATATTATTTCGTTGATAAAAGAGTTTGCTCCAAATAAATCAATATTGGGAATCTGCCTTGGACATCAAGCAATAGCGGAGGCATTTGGGGGCAGAATTTATGCTATGGAGGCTCCATTACATGGAGTACAATCCGATATTGATGTTTTAGATGACAGGCGTATCTTTAAAGGGTTGGGGCAGGTTATAAAATGTGGACGTTATCACTCATGGGCAGTTGATAAGGAAACCTTGCCTGCACAGTTGAGAATTACGGCAGTTGACAAGCAGGGGTGTATAATGGCTTTGTCTCATTGCAGTTACGATGTTCATGGCCTGCAATTCCATCCCGAATCTTTTTTAACCGGATACGGTGAATGTATGATAAAGAATTTTTTAAAGTGCTAATTGCATGAAAGCAGTTGAGGTAAAGGACAGAATCAATCATTTGGCTTCTAACGGCAAAGAGTTTCTGTTTGCTGTTGATTTTGAACTTGCGGAGGGCTTTTTGGTGGAGAATCCCAAGTCTCAGAAAGAGATACTGTTCCGCACCCCTTTGGCTGGAAATTCCCTTGTGAAGGATAAAAGTGGAGAGACAGATGATGAGTTGACAATCACATTTGAACCAGAACCTTACGAGCGTTATAAACAGAGGTTTGACACAATTATGAACGGCCTTATGAGGGGCGATTCTTTTTTGACCAACCTTACTGTGCGTACCCCCATAGAGACATCTTTGTCATTGTTGGATATTTTTAATTTTAGTACTGCTCCGTATTGTCTGTATTACCCTGGTAAATTCGTATGCTTCTCTCCTGAAATCTTTGTAAGGATAAATAACGGAGTTATCTCCACAAATCCAATGAAAGGAACAATTGATGCCAAGATCCCAAATGCTGCAGAGATAATACTTGGTAATGAAAAGGAGACAAGAGAGCATAATACGGTTGTAGATCTGCTTCGCAACGATCTTGGAATGGTAGCAGATAATATACATATAGACAAGTTCCGTTATATAGACCACATTAGTACAAAAGAGAGAGACATTCTGCAGGTAAGCTCCAAAATCAGCGGACAACTACATAGAGACTATCTTAATAGTTTGGGCGATATCCTGTTTGCATTGCTTCCAGCAGGTTCAATATCGGGAGCGCCAAAGGCCTCTACCGTTAATTTGATAAAGCAGGCGGAGGTTATTCCAAGAGGCTATTATACAGGAATTTTTGGTTATTTTGACGGACACAGTTTAGACAGTGCTGTAATGATACGTTTTATTGAGGAACATAACGGACGAAAATATTTCAGAAGTGGTGGGGGAATAACCGTACTGAGTGAGCCGCGGGCAGAATACAATGAGGTAATGGAGAAGATCTATCTGCCGTTTGTCGGGAAGTAAAATATTTATAATATGCTGTTTACAGAGGTAATAAAGCTAAAGGACGGGGTACTTTACAACCTTGAATATCATAAGGCGCGTGTGGCAAGGACACTTGCAGCCTTTGGAATCTGTAAGATAGATTTTAAAGTGATAGAGGACGCTGTCCCTTCTTATTGTATAAATGGATTGTATAAATGCAGGGTTTTGTATTCCAATAAGATAGAGCAGATAGTTTTTACTCCGTACGTATTTCGGAAGATTGAGACAGTAGAGTTGGTGGTGAATAATGATATTGAATACTCGTATAAATACGCAGACAGGGAACATCTCAATGCTCTTAAAGCTGCCTCAAGTTGTGATGAGATAATTATTGTTAAGAGAGGATTTATAACAGATTCTTCTTACACAAACCTTGTACTCAAACAGGGTAAAGAGTATTTCACTCCAAAAGAGTGTCTCTTACCCGGCACCAAACGTCAGTCGCTTATAGATGCAGGCATTATAAAGCTCAGAAGCATAAGGGTAGACGAACTCTCAACATACGACTCGCTCCACTTCATAAATGCCATGATAGACCTTGAAGACAACATCAGCTGCAGCATATCTTCCGTTAGGATTAATCTCTGAATTTTCTGTCGGGAAGAACATTATTATATAATGTGTAGATTGCAGCAATCTTGTTGCAAAAAATCATTCTGTTAATTTTAGTATAGTGATTTTTTACTAACATTGCGTGTGAATAGGGCTGTCCTATCCAAGACATATTTTGAAATTTAAGAGGCGTTATGCTTATCTTGTTAATGGAAACCTGAGAAATTTCTAATTACGAACAAAGATAGCATAGTGGTTCTCGCTCTATAGCGTGGGCTGCTTTTCCATATCTGTTCGTAAAGGTTTTCTCAGGACCCCCATTAAGGACGTGGCATTTGCAGTTCCACGCTTGAACCGAAATGCGGTTCGTATCAATCTGATATATAAATGTTATATATGGTTTTTCGGCTGGTTTGATACCGTAAAGTTCCCGTTTCTTGTTGCTTTCCAGAAGCAATCACAAACTGCCACAATCTGCTTTTATCGCTATTTTGCCCCACTGCCTAATAAAAAACTTTTCATTTCGAGGTGTTGGCATTGATTTCCTACGATGTGTACGGTTGAAACCACCTCATGATGGAACATCTGAAGCAGACTTGACTTAATATATTCAGGATTGAGGTATCAAACCGCAACGCATTTCATAAAGTCCGATTTTCTTTAAGATTTTCGGACATTTTATTGCTGAGCTGGAGGGAATATTGTACCTTTGCACTCAGATTATTAATGATTATGGGAGTAATACTAACAAAAGAAATACGCAATACTATTGAAAGTAATGGGCCAAACAAACTCTATATGGTTCAGGATTTTGCCTATCTAAATAATGACGGATTGGTTACTCGTGCCCTTTCCAGATTAGAAAAGGAAGGTGTTCTTATACGCCTCTCGCAAGGCATATATTTATATCCATTACGGAATAAGTTCGGTGTACTTCGTCCCTCTATAGAAGATATCGCATACGCTATAGCGGAAAAGGATAAGGCTCGTATTATACCTAGTGGATTGACAGCATTGAACAAATTGGGACTTTCCACACAGGTCACGATGAATGCAGTCTATCTGACAGATGCCACAGCAAGGGAACTTACTATCAGGAACCGTAAAATCATATTCAAGCGTAGCGTACCTCGCAATTTTGCCTACAAGACAGACTTGTTTCCACTTATAGTCGCTGCCATGAAAGAATTAGGGAAAGATAACGTGACAGATGAACAGGTTGCAATCATAAAACAAGCCATTGAAAAATATGGTAGTCCTGATAAAATCAAATACGATTACAGCATTGCCCCGCAATGGATTAAACAAAGACTTGCATTATGAATTTTACTAAGCTTACAAAAGAAGAACAACTTACCATTTTGGCTAATGTAGCCGAAGATAAAGGGATTGTGGATAATGCTGTAGAGAAGGACTATTGGGTCAGTATGGTGTTACGTGCCATATTTTCTTTGCCGTATGCAGCAGCTTTTGTTTTCAAGGGAGGAACAAGCCTTAGCAAAGGTTGGGGATTAATAGAACGGTTTTCAGAAGATATTGACCTTGCAATAGATCCCCAATATCTCGGCTTTACAAATATTGAGACTAAAAGTCAACGGACTAAGTTGCGGAAAGACTCCAAGAAGTTCATAGATGGCTCTTTTGCGCTCGACGTTGAGACCAGATTAAAAGAGTTTGGACTATCAGAGAGCTGTAAGGTTATAGTTCCGGAGACATCTGTCAGTGACCTTGATCCCGTAGTCTTGTATGTTGAGTATAATTCGATACTGCAAACAAAAATACAATATATACCCGAACGAGTCAAAATTGAGATAAGTTGTCGTTCACTCATGGAACCGTCAGAAGATGTGGAAATGCGTTCCATGATAGAAGAAGCTTATCCAGGTGAAGAGTTCTCATTACCCATATTCACTGTTCCTACCGTAGTACCGGGACGAACATTCCTGGAAAAGGTTTTTCTTTTGCATGAAGAGTTTAACCGTCCCAATGGCTGTACGCATATTGAACGTATCACACGACACATGTATGACATTGTAAAGATGATGGATAAACCGTTTGCTATGGAAGCAATGCAGGATGTACAATTATACGAGGACATTGTGACTCATCGTAAAAAGTTCACGGCTTGGAGTGGATTGGACTATACGAGTCATCTTCCACACACAATATCGTTCCTGCCTCCTGAAAGCATCGAAGATGTTTTGCGTGACGACTATAAGCAGATGCAAATTGGCTTCATCTATGCCAATGCACCTTCTTTCGATGAGATTATGGAGCGATTGAGTGAGTTGCAAAGCAGATTTAGGACATTGGTATGGAAAAATTATCGTTGACGGTATGGATAGAATAAATGTTGATATAAACGAAACAGAGATTTTTAATCTTTATCCGGAAGTACTGGAAACGTTACTCAAAGACCATACGACAGGACGGAATATCTTTTGGGCAACGGATTCGTATGCACATAGAGGAGATGGATTTCAGTATAGTGATGCCATAACAGTTGGGCATATTATTGGCGAAAACGGGATGGTGATACGACCGCGTGCCTTGAAGAGCAAGGACGAACAGACGGAACGGACAAAGGAAATGGCAGAGGTATTTACTCCGTCATGGGTTTGTAATGCTCAAAACAATCTTGTGGACGAGGCTTGGTTCGGAAGGAAAGATGTATTCAACACCGTTGACGACACGCAGCATACATGGATGGCCAATCCCGACAGAATTACTTTCCCGAATAACTGTAATCGGTAACTTTGCCTCCCCCCCCCCGAAAATGGCAAAGTAAAATCCACCCCAAAAAAAGGAAAAAATCATTTTGTGAGATTTATGATAGTTATTTTTTACTATTTTTGCAGCGGGTAGGGTGTACTCTATCCAAGACATATTTTGAAATTTAAGAGGCGTTATGCTTATCTTGTTAATGGAAACCTGAGAAATTTCTAATTACGAACAAAGATAGCATAGTGGTTCTCGCTCTATAGCGTGGGCTGCTTTTCCATATCTGTTCGTAAAGGTTTTCTCAGGACCCCCATTAAGGACGTGGCATTTGCAGTTCCACGCTTCTTTATTTTTTTTAAGGTCTTGGGGAACTGAAAGGCCTCTTAAACAAACTCATTATGAGAAAAATGAAATTTTTATTTTTTATGGGATTATTATCTATGATCCTTGGTATTAGTGCATGTTCAAAAAGCGATGACAAAGTAGAAACCGGGAACAGTTCAATTGTTGGTGTGTGGGAGGTTTCAAATGTGACAATCAATGGTCATAAAAGTGATTTGCAAGTAGAATTCAAATCTAACAAAAAAGGTGTAATGACGGCCAAGTATTTAGATGGAACAGACCCCGATTCTTATAATTTTGAATACGTTGTAATGGAGGAAGAGGGTGGATATAATTGCTTGACCATAATTTGGACAGGAACACAATATCTCATTTATCAAGGTAATACTGAATATGATGTTACAATAACACCTACCAGATTGACTTGGGGAAGGTATACATATACGCGCATTAAATAATTGTAATTTAGTAAGCGTTAAAAAATAAGTTGGTAAAGATTTAGCAGTATTTTTGAGGATAGATGTCTTTTTGAAGATGGAGTGTGCCGGTGGCACATGACTGATGAGAAAAGAAATATAGACCGAAAAGACAATTAAAGATTACCAAGTTATTTTTTTAAGATTACTTAAGCACAGTAAAGTCCGCAAACGGAAGCAAACAATTGCTGCCATTTGCGGACTTTTTCTGCTCTTCAAAACGGCCAATGCTAAAGCCAAAGCCAACGTCCTTTACTATAAACTAACAAGGCACTTCCCTGTCATCGCGTCGGGCTGCTTAATGCCCATAAGTTTTAATATTGTAGGTGCGATATCTGCCAATATTCCATTCTTTACAGATTTAACATCGTTGTCTACAACTATAAACGGTACAGGGTTTAGCGAATGTGCAGTATTAGGTGTGCCATCATCATTTATAGCATGATCTGCATTGCCATGGTCTGCTGTAATGAGCACTGTATAATTGTTCTTGCGTGCAACGTCAACAACCTCGCCGGCAAGTCTGTCTATAGTCTCTACAGCTTTCTCTATTGCGGCATAGACACCTGTATGTCCAACCATATCTCCATTGGCAAAATTTAGGATAATAAGATCCTCCTTCTGGGTATTGAGCACATCTATAAGCTTTTGCGCAACCTCCGGAGCACTCATCTCCGGCTTAAGATCGTATGTTGCTACCTTAGGTGAGTTTACCAAAATTCTGTCTTCGTTGGCAAAAGGTTCCTCACGTCCACCGTTAAAGAAGAAGGTTACATGGGCATATTTCTCTGTCTCGGCAATCCTCAGCTGTCTCTTGCCTGCCTCTGCCACTACCTCTCCAAGTGTCTGCTGAACATTCTCTTTATTGAAAAGTATCTTTACTCCGGTAAATTTATCATCGTATGGGGTAAGGCAACAGTAATACAACGGAATTGTCTTCATTCCAAATTCAGGCATATCTGCTTGTGTAAGCACAGAGGTTATCTCACGCGCCCTGTCGTTCCTAAAGTTAAAGAAGACAACAGCATCACCCTCTTTAAGCAGGCCTATAGGTTTTGAATCCTCCACTATGGCAACAGGTTTCACAAACTCGTCTGTAACATCCTCTTTATATGATGCCTCCATAGCTTCAACAGCAGATGTAAAATGCGCTCCTTTACCATAGACAAGAAGGTCGTACGCCTCCTTTACCCTCTCCCATCTCTTATCTCTGTCCATTGCATAAAAACGTCCCACAACAGATGCAATTTTGCCCGTACTTTTCTGCATATGAGCCTGCAACGCCTCTACAAAGCCTTTACCGCTCTTTGGATCTGTGTCTCGCCCATCCATAAAGCAGTGTACATAAACCTCTTTAAGTCCATATTCAGCAGCCACATCCAACATGGCAAACAGGTGATATATAGAGCTGTGTACGCCACCGTCGGAAAGCAGTCCCATAAAATGAAGCGCCTTTCCGCTCTCCTTTGCATAGTCATAAACAGCTTTTACCTCTGCATTTTTCAACAAAGTTTTCTCTTTGCAGGCTTTATTTATTTTTACAAGATCCTGATAAACCACTCTTCCTGCTCCTATGTTAAGGTGTCCCACCTCTGAGTTTCCCATCTGACCTGCAGGAAGTCCTACATCCTCTCCGCTGGCGCTCAATTGTGAATGAGGATATTTTGCCATTAACGCATCTATATGAGGTTCACCCTGAGTATAGATTGCATTGGATTTATCATGTTTACCAATTCCCCATCCATCAAGAATCATTAAAAGTACTTTTTTCTCCATATAATTCTTATTTTTGTCTTTAGATTTATAATGATGGCCAAGGTTCGTTTTACGTAGCTTTCAAACCATCATTCTACGCCGCAAAGTTAAGAAACTGTTTTGATTATTAGCTCACAGATGTTCAGCTTTTCATTGCCACAGTCCAACCATATAAGTCTATGTTCGGTTGGCTTATTGAAAAGGGACAGATCCGGGCAGTTTTATAAAGGCAGTTTTGGATTTAAGTAAGCGTTAAAAATAAGTTGGTAAAGATTTAGCAGTATTTTTGAGAAAAGAAATATAGACCGAAAAGACAATTAAAGATTACCAAGTTATTTTTTTAAGATTACCAAATAGAAGTACAATAACAAATGTTTTAATCGGCTGTTTTTATTTTCGTAAGAAAATTCGGCATAACAAGAACAAGTATAGGATACTATGGGAAAAAGAAATGGAACTGCATCAGATAAGCAGAGAAGAGTTGAGAGAAATGAACGCAAAAAAAGAGCTGCATCAAAGGCAGGCAGCAGGAGAGGAAAGGAGGGTTTGTCGGGAAGCAGAGGGGCTAAAAAAAGCTCATTTAAGACAAGGGGGGCAAGGATTGTTGAGGAGGTTATCGGCAGGGTTGCCCTTAACAGAGAGGGATATGGTTTTATTATAGTTCCCGACAGAGAATCCGATGTTTTTGTAAGTGCATCCAAGTTGAGAGGTGCGCTTAACAACGACACCGTTAGGGTGGGCGTGTACAAAAGTTCACCGCGGAAGGGTGATCTGAAGAACGAGGGGGAGGTTCTTGAGGTGGTTGAACGTTCCAAAAAACCTCATATTGGCATCTTACAGATAGTTGGCAACAATGCCTGGGTAATTGTGGAGAGTCGCACAATGCCTTATGACATAAAGGTTACAGGTGGTAACTACTCAGATGAAGATAACGGCAAAAAGGTTGCGATTTTAGTAACAGAATGGCACAGAGGAGAGGATTATCCGAGCGGGGAGATTGTGGATGTACTTGGCGAGCCTGGAGACAATAATACGGAGATGCACGCGATTCTTACCGAATACGGTCTTCCTTACAAATTCCCAAAGGAGGTTGAGGATGCTGCTGCAAAGATTCCGGTTGAGATACCTAAGGATGAGATAAAGCGCAGAAGGGATTTTAGAAACACCCTTACATTTACCATAGATCCTTTTGATGCCAAAGATTTTGACGATGCCTTGTCTTTAAAGCAGTTGGAGAACGGCAATTGGGAGGTTGGCGTTCATATTGCGGATGTTACCAATTATGTAAAGCCGGGAGATATTGTAGATAAAGAGGCTGTTGAGAGGGGGACATCTGTCTATTTGGTAGACCGAACCATTCCAATGCTTCCGGAGGTGCTCTCAAATAATCTGTGTTCGTTACGCCCGAATGAGGAGAAGCTCACCTATTCTGCCGTTTTTGAGATGACAGACACAGGAAAGGTAGTGAATGAGTGGTTCGGCCGCACAATAATCAATTCCTGCAGACGGTTTGCTTACGAGCAGGCTCAAAAGGTTATTGATACAGAGGGGGAGAATATCATTGAATATGAGTACCAAAAGGTGGCTAACGATATGGGAGAGCCGGTAGATACGCCGGTTCCTGTTGTAAAGAAGGTTACAGGCAGGCGTGTAAAGGGGGTACGCCGTTCAGACAAAGAGGTTGCCATTGCTATCCTTCAACTACACAAACTTGCTACAATTCTGCGCAAGGAGCGTTTTGAAGCAGGTTCCATTAGCTTTGAAAGGCCGGAGATGAAGGTTATTGTTGATTCTAACGGCAAACCTGTGGATGTAAAACAGAAGATAACATCGGAGGCCAACTGGCTTATTGAGGAGTTCATGCTTTTAGCCAACAAAAAGGTAGCAGAGTTTGTAACTAAGAAGATGCGGATTAAAGAGCCTACTTTTGTCTACAGGGTTCATGATCAACCGGATGCCGACAAGATACAGCAACTACGCAATTTTATAAAACATTTTGGATATCATCTTGCGCCTGCCAACAATCCACATGAATTGGCATTGGCTCTCAATAAGTTATTGGAGAGCATTAAGGATAAACCGGAGGCCGGGGCTATTGAGATTCTTGCGCTGCGATCTATGGCAAGGGCAAAATATACAACAGACAACATAGGACACTACGGTTTGGGATTTGCCTATTATACCCATTTCACCTCCCCTATCCGCCGTCTTCCGGACATGATGGTTCACAGGCTGCTTACCCACTATTTGGATAAAGGCAAGTCTGTAAACAAGGAGAAATATGAGGAGCTTTGCAAACAGGCATCTGAAAGGGAGCAGGTTGCCACCGATGCGGAAAGGAGCAGCATAAAATACAAGATGGCCGAATATATGCAGGAGAGGGTTGGCGAGGAGTATGACGGAACTATATCGGGTATAACGGAATGGGGAATGTATGTAGAGGTTGACCCAACCAAGATAGAGGGTATGGTTATGCTCCGCAACATTAAAGAGGACTATTTCATTTATGACGAGGAGACATTTGCCCTTTACGGCAAATCCACCCGCAAGAGATTTACCCTTGGAGACAGGGTTAGAATAAAGGTTGCGCGGGTAAATCTTGAGCAGAAACTCATAGACTATGAACTTATATGGGATCCTGCCTGGAACAAAAAGAGCAGAGGTGAAAGCTCAACTAAAGGCTCAAATAAAGGCTCAGCTAAAAGTAAGAGTACAGCAAAACGTTCAAGAGGTAATAACAGATAGAAACATATTAATTATGCACTTAGACAACACATACAATATTAAAGAGATTGCAGGGGAAAAGGTAATTATACTACGCTCAAAGGCAGGTGCAGACATGACAAAACTTATCTCCTTTAATACCACATCAGAGAAGCTATGGAATGAATTTATAAATAAGGATTTTACCGTTAAGGATGCTGCAGACTTTCTTGTAAAGGAGTACGGCATAGACCCGGAAAAAGCCTATAAGGATTCTGCCGCATGGGCAGAGAAGATGAAAGAATGCAGCCTCCTTAAAGAGTAATGTTTGCATGATTTACAGCTACTTATAAGCTAATCATTAAGGATTTAAGCAATCTTGCCGAATGCTAACAGATATTTATAGAATGCTGCCGCCGCAGAATAGGAGAAGTTTAGTGCCTATGACTCTCATAATCTTGAGCAAAACGTTGCTCGAGCTTGTGGGCATAGCGGTAATTCTTCCTGTTTTTTATCTGTTTGTACAGCCCGATGCTGTAAATTCTTCCATTTTTCATAGGATATCTGAACTCTGCAGCAATACCGCAGGAAGCCTGATGCTAATCATCTGCTGCACAATAGCGATACTTGTATTAAAGACAGCAATAATATTATGGCTTACAAGAATACAGAACAGGTTTCTGTTCAGCCTTTACAAACACTACTCTTCGCAGCTGCTTGTGAACTATTACAACAGAGGATTTATGGCTGTAAAGGAGTTCCCGGCATCTGACTTTGCCTACAAGACAAACTCTGTCTGCTTGGTTTTTGTAAACAACGTCTTGGCCCCTGCATTCGGCATTGCGGCAGACGGCATGATATTGATTTTCATCCTCATATTCGCCTTTATACTCTCTCCTGTTATCTGCATTGCAATAATTGCATGTGCAGTTCCAACCATACTGCTCTACACGTTCTTTGTAAAGAAAAAGATAGTAAAATACGGCCGGCTCGAGTTTGAGGCCAAAAAAGAGCAATACAACACCATAACCAACACATTCAGAGGGTATCCCGAGATGGTTGTAAACAATGTTTTTCCCGTTATGCAGCAAAAGTTCTCCAACGGCTTGGATACAATTGCAGACACCTCTGTAAACTATACGACCTACAGGCAGATCCCAAGCTATCTCATGGAGATAAGCGTTGTTCTTTGCGCCGGCATACTCACATTGGTGCAGATGCAGCAGATTATCGATATTCCAGGAGCCATTGCCCTGTTTGGGGTAGCCGCCATAAAGGTTCTCCCGTCTATAAAGAATATCATTGCATCCTGGACATCAATAAAGAACTCTACCTACACTGTTGAGACCATAAAGGAGGCATTAGAGTATAAACCCAATACAATTAAACCCAACCCGGCGGAGCAACTATCCCAAGGAGTTGATTTTGAAAAACTTGAACTTAGAAACATATCTTTCTCGTTCGCTTCCCGACAAATTTTCTCCAATTACAGTCTCATCTTAAAGAAGGGAGAGAAGTTGGGGATAAGAGGGGTATCCGGAGGAGGGAAAAGCACCCTGTTCAATATAATGTTGGGACTTTATCCGGTGCAGAGTGGAGCTGTTCTGCTAAATGGTAAGCCGCTTGCGGCAAATACAGCCCAATGGAACAATATGTGCGGATATGTCCCACAGGAGGTATTTATAATGGATGCCTCAATAGCAGAGAATATTGCTCTCGACATTAATTTTAACGTCAAGAGAAGGCAGAACATAACGCTCAAGGATCTTCTGTCAAACAAAGATGACAGGAACATTGAATTTTTTATAGAGAAGAGCGTATTGGAACGTCTGCATCGAGTTATAGAACTTGCTCGGCTCAAAGAGTTCGTTGATTCGCTTCCACATGGTATCTATACGGTTGTAGGGGATAGCGGATGTAAATTGTCGGGAGGCCAAAAACAGAGATTAGGCATAGCCCGCGCTCTATTCAAAAATCCTCAGTTGCTGTTTTTCGATGAAGCAACATCTGCCCTTAACAACGAGATGGAAGCAGAGATTACAAATGCCATAGAAAATATAACTTTGCAGAACAGAGAGCTTACTGTTGTAATAATAGCCCACAGAGAGAGCTCCCTTAGAATATGCGACAGAATAATAGATGTATAAAGAGATGACTCAGAATTACAGAATTGCAGACAAGATACTTAAGGTTATATTCTCAGAGAGATTAGGCAGGTCTCCTTTTGACAATGTGCAAGGTTTTACTCTGTTTAAAACAGATAATCCTTGCAGCGATACAGATTTGTTGCTCTCGTTCGATACCGGCTGCAGCGTAACAATCCCCATAACGGCAAAAGGTCTGTACAGATTTGACTGCGAGGACTATGATTGCACCTTCTACTCATGTAACGGAGAGTACTATTTTAAAATGGACAATGGCAAGGCGGAGCCTTTTAGGATGAAAGCGCTTGTGGGCCTAAACAACCTGCCCTCTATTGTTGATACAAACTGGGAGCATAACGGTGATTATACAACGTTGCGCTTTGGTCTGTGGATGGCGTTTAATCTTGCATCTGTGTTTGAACTGGCAGTAGCCATACATTCATCTGCAATTGTCTATAAGGAAAAAGCGTATCTGTTCTTGGGGGAATCGGGGACAGGGAAGAGTACCCATACAAGATTATGGAGAGAAAATGTTAAAGATTGTTTTCTGCTGAATGACGATTCGCCGTTTATTGCAATAAAGCATATAGACGGGAAATATGTTCCGTATCTCTACGGTTCGCCATGGAGCGGAAAAACTCCCTGCTACAAAGATGCCTCATATCCTATTGGTGGGATTATAAGGCTTTCGCAGGCACCATACAATAAAGCATCCCAACAAAGTGTACTCTCTGCTATAGGGGCGGTTATGCCCTCGTTTCCTCCTGCATTCAGCTACGACAAGGTACTACAAGGCAGGGTCTTGGATATTGTGTCCAAACTCTTAGGTGCAGTTAAGGTATATCATTTGGAGTGCCTTCCAAATAAAGCTGCCGTTGATGAGATTATGGGGCAATTGGGAATAGAATAGAATATGAGTATATGGAGAGCAAAAGAACCATATCCAACGAGGAGTTTTTCAAGCATATAACATCTCTTTTAGATGCAGGAGAGGCTGTGAGGCTTAGGGTAAAGGGCTACAGCATGACCCCTGTAATAATAAATGAGAGGGATGACGTTCTGCTTCTGCCTGCAAAGGGGGCGAAACTGCATAAAAATGATATTGTTCTTTTTAAAGAACCAAGAACAGGGGCATATATACTTCACAGAATTGTCGGGAAGCAGAATGAAACCTACATAATTAGAGGAGATGGCAATCCGTTTGGAAAGGAGAGTTGCCATATTGGCGACATAGCAGGAGTTGTTGTAAGAATTTACAGGAACGGCCTTGTAAAATCTGTTGTAAGGAGAGACAGCTTTTTATGGCGTGCATGGATTTTTGCCGGTGCATTCAGGAGGGCCCTTGCAAGGGTGTATATAAAGATTATAAGGCGGTGAACACGAATGGTTTCAACCGCCTTTAATTTGCTGTATTGCCTGTTATTTGGCAGGAGCCAACTCTACTGTAAAGTGTCTCATTATAGGTAGCTCTTTTGTTATTACATAACCACGGGTTATCTGCTCGCGTCTGTCGTATACATTCTTCACTGCAGCTGCAATGTAGTCCATGTGATTGTTGGTGTATACACGCCTTGGAATAGCCAATCTCAAAAGCTCCAAGCGAGGATAACGGTTCTCTCTTGTTTCAGGGTCTCTATCTGCAAGGATACTTCCTATCTCAACACCTCTTATACCGCCCTCTATATATAGCTCTACACCAAGAGTCTGGGCTATGAACTCCTCTTTTGGAACATGAGTCAAGATCTTCTTTGCATCCAAGAAGATAGCATGTCCGCCGGCAGGTCTCTGATAAGGTATACCATATTCATCCAATTTCTTTCCCAAATATTCAACCTGTTTGATACGAGTCTCAAGATAATGGAAATCCGAACCCTCTTTAAGACCTTGTGCCAAAGCATTCATATCTCTGCCGGCCATACCGCCGTATGTAAGGTATCCTTCATACATAATGCTGTACATCTGGCATTTCTGCATATCCTCCTCACTGCGGAACGCTACAAAACCGCCTATGTTAAGGATAGCATCCTTCTTTGCAGACATTGTCATATAATCTGCATACGAATATACCTCGCGGGTGATCTCTTTAATGGATTTATTCTTGAACTCAGGTTCGCGAGTCTTTATAAAATAAGCGTTCTCCAAAAACCTTGCAGAGTCTACCATTAACTTTACACCGTATTTTTTACAAAGAGCAGATACCCCTCTTATGTTCTCCATAGAGACAGGCTGTCCACCGGCAGTGTTATTGGTAATTGTAAGAACAACAGCCGGGATCTTCTCTTTTGGATTCTCCTTAAGTACCTTCTCCAACTTCTCTAAGCTCATATTGCCTTTAAACGGTATCTCCAACTCTGTATCGGCAGCCTCATCTATTGTACAGTCAATGGCATGAGCCTTTCTAAACTCTATATGCCCTTTTGTTGTATCAAAATGAGAGTTACCCGGAAGAATATCGCCCGGTTTTACAATTGCACTAAAAAGAACATTTTCCGCCGCTCTACCCTGATGTGTAGGCAACACATATTCCAACCCTGTAAGCTCTTTAATGCTCTCTTTCATATTAAAGAAAGATGATGCTCCGGCATAGCTCTCATCACCACACATAATGGCAGCCCACTGTTTGTCACTCATGGCATTTGTACCCGAGTCTGTAAGCAGGTCTATATAAACGCTCTCGCTTTTTAGATTAAACAGATTGTATTTAGCCTCTTTAATCCACTGCGCACGCTCCTCTTTGGTAGATCTCTTTAGATTTTCTACCATTTTAATTCTGTACGATTCTGCAAAAGGAAGTTCCATAATAATATATTTTTATACTTAGATGTTAATTTTTTCAAAATTAGCCTATTTATCTTTAATAATCAAATTTTCATACTATCAAAATTTTTAATTTCAAAATAATAATTAAAAATTTGTGAAAGTCTGATAGCCGTTCACTATCGTTCTCTCTCACGATGAAAATCTTTGACATTTCAACTTAGTCAAATTAATTTCAAAGATTTTCATGTTCGGTTTCATACTATCAAAATTTTTAATTTCATAATAATAATTAAAAATTTGTGAAAGTCTGATAGCCGTTCACTATCGTTCTCAGACCTTCCCTGACAATAAATCAAAGAGGGCAACCCATCTGCTAACGGGTCACCCTCTTCAAATCAAATATTATGAAAAATAAAATTTTCTAATCTGTTATTTCCTAACAGCCACCTCTTTCTCCTCTATCTTACGGCTCATATCGTACATGGTAGGAGTTGCAATAAATATAGATGCGTACGTACCAACAACAACACCTATTATCAACGCAACTGCAAAACCTCTGATAACCTCACCGCCAAACAGAGCAATTGCAATCAATACTACCAATGTAGTTCCGGATGTTGTTATTGTACGAGACAAAGTGCTGTTAAGCGCAGAGTTAACATTAGTTGTAAAGTCTCGTTTGTAACGTCCTTTAAACTCACGTATACGGTCAAAGATAACCACTGTATCATTAATTGAGTAACCAATGATCGTAAGCACCGCAGCAATGAATGTCTGGTCTACATCGAGGCTGAAAGGAAGTATACCGGAGAACAATGAGAAGAAACCAATAACAATAATAGCATTGTGAGTCAACGATATTAACGCACCGGCACCCCAAGTCCACTTGCTGAAACGAACTGCAATGTACAGGAAGATTGCAAGAAGTGACAATACAACGGCGATTATCGCATCTCCCTTCATATCGTTCGCAATTGTAGGACCAACTTTATCTGAACTTATAATACCGTTAGGGTTATCCTGTGTTGATGTAAACTCATCAAATGTCATATCCTTGGCAAAATGCCCTTTCAATGCATTGTAGAGTTTCATCTCAACCTCATTATCTACCTCAGTTGAGTTATCCTCAATCTTATACTTGGTAGTAATCTTCATCTGGCTTTCACCGCCAAACTGTTTAACCTCAACAGTCTCACCAAACTCTGCGTTAGCCGCATTTCTAATCTCCTCTGCTGTTACATCCTTGTCAAATCTAAGAACGTATGTTCTACCACCTGTAAAGTCTACACCGTAGCTGAAACCTTTAAATGTTATTGACGCAATTGCAATAACGCATACGATTGCAGAAACAGTATATGAATATTTTCTCAAGCCCAAGAAATTGACATGCGCATTCTGCATAAAGTTCTTTGAGAATCTGTTTGAGAATGTGATGTTTTTGTTCTTTGCAAGTCTACCCTCAAAAATCAATCTGGTAATGAAGATTGAGGTAAGCATAGAGGTTATGATACCTATTACCAATGTTGTAGCAAATCCCTGAACAGGACCCGAACCAAAGATAAACAATACTATACCGGTAATGATTGTTGTAAGGTTACCGTCTATAATTGCAGAGTATGCATTGCTATATCCATCCTTAATAGCCAGCTTAAGCTGTTTACCCGCTCTTAACTCCTCCTTAACACGTTCGTAAATAATAACGTTGGCATCCACAGCCATACCCATGGTCAACACCAAACCGGCGATACCCGGCATTGTAAGAACCGCTCCAAACGAAACCAATGCACCAAGCAGGAACAAGACGTTGCACAACAAAGCAATATTGGCAACAAAACCTGCCCCATTGTAGAAGAACTGCATGTAAAGCAATACAAGTACGAATGCTATTATAAACGAGATCATACCCGAATTAATAGACTCAGTTCCCAAACTTGGTCCTACAACCTGCTCTTGAACTATAGTTGCAGGTGCAGGAAGTTTACCGGATTTAAGCACGTTTGCCAAGTCCTCTGCCTCTGTGATTGAGAAATTACCTGTAATTTGAGAGTTACCACCGCTAATCTCTGTCTGTACAGTAGGATATGAATAAACCATACCATCCAATACAACCGCTATGCTCTTACCAATGTTATCCGCTGTAAGTCTGCTCCAGATTCTCGCACCGTTTGCATTCATTGACATATCAACCTCTGCAGAGTTGTTGCCTTTATTACCGAATGAAACTCTTGCATCTGTAATAGCGTCTCCATCTAACGGAGCCTTTCCATTCTTGGTATTTGCCTTTATAGCAATCAGATCATAGATTGTTCCACTCTTGTCAAACGAACTTGGTTTTACTGTCCACATAAGCTTTAAGTCTACAGGCATAATAGCCTTAACCTGTGGAAGATTCAAATAAGTATTTACCTGAGCAGTATCTTTGTAATGTGCCCTACCAATTACAGGACCGGGAGCCAACTGTCCGTCATATACGCTTGGGCTTAAAATAAAGAATAAAGGATTGTTCTCTGCCAACTTCTGATTATCTGCAGAAAGAGAATCTTTTTTCATTAAAGACGCTGCAACAGATGTTGTTGCATCATCTGTACCTGCTACTGCAGTAGAATCTACCTTCGCAATCTCTTTCTCTGCAGCAATATAATCTCTTACCGCAGTATTCGCCTGCTCCAAATATGGATAGATCTCGCCGTTCTCGTATGTTGTCCAGAATTCCAAAGAAGCAGAACCCTGGAGCAGTTTTCTAACACGCTCAGGCTCCTTTACACCTGGGAGCTCAACAAGAATTCTTCCTGTATTGCCTATCTTCTGAATGTTTGGCTGAGTAACACCAAACCGGTCTATACGACTCCTTAGCACAAGGAAAGAGTTTGCAATTGCGCTCTCAGACTCCTCGCGGATAATCTTCATCACCTCTGCATTTGTTGTCCTTGCATTAATCTTATCCTTCATATCGTATGTACCGAACACCTGGTTCATAGGTCTGTTTGGAGCTATCTCATTCCAGCTCTCCTCAAAAGCTGTAAGAAAATCCTTACGAGACTCCTGCTCCTTCTTTAAGGCAAGCGCAATAGCATCGTTGAGATCCTTATCATTACTGTTTCCGGCCAAAGCCTTTACGAGATCCCTCAACTGCACCTGAAGCATAACGTTCATACCTCCCTTAAGATCCAATCCAAGATTAATCTCGTTCTCCTTTATCTCCTTGTAAGTGAATCCAAGAAAGACCTTCTTAGAAGTAATTGAGTCAATGTAACGTCTGGTTTTCTCTTTTGTTAAAGAATCAAGGAAGTAAGCTCTGTCCAATTCCGGAACCTTTGCAAACTCCGGTGTTTTCTTAACTTCTTCCACATATTCGGCAGCATACTTTGCTGCTTTTTTCTCCTGACTCCTGGTAGCCCATGTAAACGACAACTGGTATAGACAGGCTAAGGCGATTAAAATTGCCACAAATTTTATGGCTCCTTTACTTTGCATCTGTTATATAGTTTTAAAATTTCTTTTCGCTTTTGAGGACACTCCCCACATAATAAGGCGCAAATTTACTATTTTTTCCTTTATATAGAAACAGTTTTAACATTTTTAAGTAAGCGTTAAAAAATAAGTTGGTAAAGATTTAGCAGTATTTTTGAGGATAGATCTCTTTTTGAAGAGGGAGTGTGCCGGCGGCACATGACTAATGAGAAAAGAAATATAGACCGAAAAGACAATTAAAGATTACCAAGTTATTTTTTTAAGATTACTAAGCCATTACAGCAACCTGTTTTAACTATTATTCAAAAAATTCGGTTAGTTTGGCAAGTATTATGTACCTTTGTTACCAGTAAATATGTAAAAAATGCCAAGAAGAGAGCTATTTCTATTACTGATCATAACCTCCCTGTTCACAACTTTGAGCCTTAATGCACAAGATATAAATGCACAGCTTAAAGAGGCGGAAGCATTTCACAAAAGTTACGAATTCAACAAAGCCATTGAGATATACAACAAGCTTATAAAAGAGACAACTCAAGATACAACATCAAAAGATGCCGTTACCAACTTGAGCATGCTTAACAAACTTTTGGCCCAAAGCCAGAACGGAAGCAACATGCTAAACTTTGCTTACAGCCCCAACGTACTAACTGCAAAAGAGTCGTCTGAAAAGACATTTTTTCTGCTTTATCCCGGATTCAACAACGGGAAATGGGTGCTTACTCCACCGGAATTTGCAGGAGAGAGCGGTGAAAGAAGTTATATGTTTCTTCCCGACAATGCCCGCAAATTGGTATTCAGTGCAAAAGACAACAGCGGATCGTGGAATATTTACATCTCCCTGTTAAAAGAGAACGGAGAGTGGACCTACCCCGAAATGCTGAATGAGAACATAACATCAACAGGAGACGAGCTGTTCCCTTACATTACAGATGACGGAAAAACCCTTTACTTCTCCTCTAACGGACACTATGGGATGGGAGGATTTGACATCTACGTGAGCAGATGGGATGAAAACAGCAACGATTGGGGAGTTGCCCAGAATCTTGGATTTCCATTCTCCTCCCCTAAAGACGATTTCCTATACTACGACACCCCGGATGGCAACTACTCCATCTTCGCATCAACCCGCGACACAAAGAGAGACAGCATAATGGTCTACGCATTAGCATTTGACAACCTTCCCGTAAAAAAGAGGATCTCTCCATCTGAAGCTCGGGAGATATCACATCTAACTCAGGTTCATAACACCATTACCGCAGACAATCAAGCGACAGAAGATGAGAAAAGCAGCTCAACAGATGATAATTCTACAGAATATACCCAATTCCGCAGCGTAGTAACAACAGTAAGATCTCTTAGAAAACAGATAAGAGATGCCATAACATCCATAAACGATAACCGAAACCTGTACAACACCCTCACAGATGAGACAGATCTCAAGACCTTGGCACACAAAATATCAGAGCAGGAGGCAGCTGTCCTTCAAATGAGAGACAGTCTGAACAGGACATCATCAAAACTGCAGGAGTTGGAGATGGATTTTCTATCAAAAGGCATAATCATTCCGCAAGAGACGGAAGAGGAGACAGCTCCGGCAGGATCTGCAAAGCAGGAGACTCGCAAAGAGGAGACTCTGTTCCGGTTTGCAAACAAAACTTTGGGCGAAACACCAACATTCACCGTTGAAGCCGCAGCACCTCCAACAGGAATAACCTTAAAGGTAGAGGAGACAACACCAATGATATATGAATTCTCCACTTTGCCCGAAGGATTGGTATATCAGTACCAACTGTTTGTAGTATCACAGCAGCAGGAGACAGAAAGATTTGGCGGAATTACCCCTGTCTTTGAGAAAAAGGCAGCTTCAGGAAAATACATATACACAGCCGGTATATTCAGAAACTATTCCGGTGCACTTGCCAATGTAAATAAGGTGAAGAAATTAGGATTTCCCAATGCAATGATAATTGCTTACGACAGTGGGAAGCCACTTACACTTTCGGCAGCAAGAGCTATGGAAAAACGGTTTAAAGCAGAGGGCAAGTTACCGGAAACCAATAACGAAATGGACAAAGTTGCCAAACAAAGCGGAAACTCAAGAGTTTCAAAAAGCATATCAGACACATATAGAATAAACATTACAGGATACACAGAAAATATCAGCGAAGCTGTTTTGAAAGTCATTCGCGAAAATACAGAAAAAGATATTGCCAAACATATAGATGGAGGTGTACTTGTATATTCAATAGGTGTATTCTCAGACAAGGCAGAGGCAGACAAACTTGCAGAGTTGATTGACAAAGCGGCCAATGGCGGAGGGGATAAAGAGAGTAAAGAAAGTATAGAGAGTAGAGAGGGTAAAGAGAGTATGGAGGGTATGGAAAGTAAAGAGGGTAAAGAGAGTGCGGAGAGTACGGAGTTGGAGAACACACAACAAGGCAACAAAATAATAGTTGCAGTAGAAAAAATTGAGATAAGCAGATAACTTTTTGTTTAAATAAAATTAATTTTTATCTTTGCAGTCCCAATAGGTTACAAGACCCGGTGAGATGGGTGAGTGGCTGAAACCAACAGTTTGCTAAACTGTCGTACGGGTTACCGTACCGGGGGTTCGAATCCCCCTTTCACCGCAACAATAGAAAAGCCTAAGTGCAAAGCACTTGGGCTTATTTATTTTTAGCCGAACTATGCTTGCTTATGTGAGGTTGAAAAATAAATAAGCATAATCGGCGTTAGCCGATTGACTTTTCTATTGTTGCAAGGGCCTCCGCGGCAGCGGAGGGGGAATGGCAGAGCCTGCTCAGAGGACTTCGCTTGGTGCAGGCACTACCGTGCCGCTTTTTGTTTGCACCGCAAACGCCCTAAAGGGCTTAGTAAGACACACATATCACCTCACATATACAATCATGTTGTCATAATCAAAGATACACAAAGACCGTTCAAAAAAACCAGTCCCCAAATTCCCAACTATTTTATCATCTTTATATTTTGATTCTATAACACTTATAGAGCTCCGGCCATAAGTTACACCACATATTTCACATTCATCAGCAGTAAATGAGTACTGTTTGTAATGGGCCCCCCTTTCTGAATAATCCCGTAAATCAAAAAAAGGGTGCGCTTTTAAAAAACGTTCAACATTAGAATTACCTTTACGTAACCATACCAATCCGCCAAATCCCAAATTAATATCAAACATGCCTGAAAGAGATTTTACAAAACCGGTCGTATCTTTAACAAAGAGTGTAGTCTGTATTGAGTAATCATCGTCACCTACAGACTTTGTAAGAAAAAATTTTCTAAATCGTTTAGCTCTTTTATCCAACTCCTGTTTTGTGGACATAGTCATCTTTTTGCCGTTAAAATCCAAATAGATTATTTGGCTATAACTATCCTTCTCATTGTAGATATTTTTAAGAGGAAGGTATATATCTGTTTTTATATCATTTACAATCCATACCGTACCAATAAAGTATGTATTCGGCCCAATTTTTACCGTTCCCTCAGATCTATATGATGCTGATTTATTCTTCCCAAAATCATGTATGGAAGAGTGCGCCGGCTTCATTTTAAGATTAAACAGTTTGGGATGTTTATAATAAAATTCTGCACTTACAGAAAGGACTTCACCTCCTACGAGCATCCCTTTTGCCGGAACAGAATCATTAATCATCAAATCCACAGTGTAATGTCCGGAAGACATTCCTCTTAGTCTGAATACATCTCCATCTCCTTTCTGTTTAGCCCAACAAAAGCCGTTTCCTAAAAATAAAAACACAAAGACCAAAATAACTGTCCTCAAAAAATCGTCGTTTATTTTCTTCATAATATTGATTGTTTTTAAATTAATAAACGTTATCAATTAAATATAAATCGTATTAAATAACATCCTTGACGTTGGCATTAGTTTCCCTCCATACCTTCTTTACCCTTTTTACTGTCTTTACATTTTATGCCCTTTTACTCCAAAGGCTATTCAAATGCCAAAGCGAAAGCCATTTAACTATAAACTTTATCATGTTACTCCTCTATCTTGGTTAGTATCATATCGGCAGGGATAGTGAAAGCTATTTGGCCTGGTTTTAACCTTCTTTGCTCATTATCATAACAAGGGACAATATGCCATGATACTTTTGCCGGATTTTTAGATGCAATTGTAAGAAAGGACGCATATGGTAATGCTCTTGTATCATATTGTGTTTTGGAATCTGTATAATTAACTGATAGTATTGATTGTCCCCATTTTTGAGACAAATCCGGAATTATCATAAAGGAAATGGAGCGATACGTTTCGGCCTTCCCGTATAAATACAGATAATCATAAGCAGTAAAACCATATTTTGTATATTTAAAAACGCCATTTAAAACGGTCAAAGAATGATCCGGAAATGAATAAGTTTGTTTCCACGTCTTCAAAATAAAATGCTCAGTAGTTGTTTTGTACTCCCATGTACCTACATAGAAATCATAGTCAAACCCTCTAGTGCTATAATCTTGAGCGCAGAGGCTAACGCTTATAAAGACAAATAATGCTATAAAAATAATTCTTATGTCTCTCATTTTAAATAATTAATTTTTAATTATTTATGTATCAGTATACGCAGACGCCGGTTTCCTTTAATAAGGATAAATAATCTTGTGTGCCGGTAATCCTTTTTGATATTATTTCATTGTTATCATATACTTTGTACATATTGACACTTAAACCCAACTGATGCTTTTCGTTGAATAGTATAAATCCGTATTCAGGCCCTCCTGAAACAATTTTTGATTGATATCTTCTCAGTAAAGAGAAGTTGCTGCCAAATGCCTTGGCTAATTTTCCGCAGTCAGAACTTTCTTCGTAGAATCTGGCATATATGGTCATATCATCCTCCACGGTGAATGTTGCAGGATTGTCCAATCCGGAATAATCCCCGCTCCAGCCAGCAAAGACATATCCCTCGTCGGCTATGGCAGAAATAGTGGCAGTGCTTCCTTTTTTGGTCTTTCTGCCGTTTTCAAATCGGCTTGCCCTTATCAGATAACCTGTATAAGGTGTTGTATAGATTGCCAGTCCGCTAAATCCTCCTTTGTTTCCAAGGTTTATGAAATTGCCTGCTATATCCTCTCCTTGATGATTGTCATAAAAGTTTTTATCCGGAATAAGGGAGAGAAGATAAGGGAAGATGGAGTTTAATGTGTCATTTTTTACAAAGATGAGTTTTTGGTAAAGCGAGGTGCGGGAGACAAACGTGATGTTATCCTCGCGGTACTGCCTTAGAGCAACATACTTCATTTGGGACTCGATTGGAACGTCAACGCTCCCTATGATGCCGTCATTTGAGGCAACGGCATTGTCCCAATTTGGTACAAAGTTCCCGACAACAAGCCTGTTAAGATATTTATCAGCAGCTTTTGTCTTAGCATTTCTTTTTGCCGTAAAGTTTTCAAAAAACAGTTTGGATTGCATGATTGTAAGCCGGCCTGCATCACCTGCACTGTCTGCCGGCAGTGGCGGAATATCCATGTCTTTTTTTGTACAGCATGCCAAAACAATGGAGACAATTGCTGTGGCAAGTAAAAGGGCCCGTTGCTTGATTCTAATAGCTTTCATCAGTTAAATAGGTTTAATTATACACTATATGGAGCGGGTCTAAATGGCCGGTATTAACTTTATAAAAATTACAGCAAGGCCTATAATTGTTACAATATCCAGCCATTTATTGCAAATATAGTTTAATTTTTTAACTAAACAATTGTATTTTGGCAATTATTGGCAAGAATATGCGAATGGCGACATAAATGTTGCACTTGCTTTTTGACTTTGCAGAAATTAAAAATTTCAAAAAAATTTGGAAGTATAAAAAAAACAACATACCTTTGTACCCGCTTTGAGAGAAAGCAATAGTTCTTACCAAAGATTCGGGGTGTGGCGCAGTTGGCTAGCGCATCTGCTTTGGGAGCAGAGGGTCCTCCGTTCGAGTCGGAGTACCCCGACAAAGAAAAAGGGAATTGATGAGAGTCGGTTCCCTTTTTTGTTTTATTCCCTACGAGAACGGTGGACCCGTAATAAGCCGCAGGCGCGAACGTAGTGAGCTGAATGCGTTGCGTTAGCAACTGCACTGAGCGCCTGGCCTCAGGCGCACCTCCGTTCGAGTCGGAGTACCCCGACAAAGAAAAAGGGAATTGATGAGAGTCGGTTCCCTTTTTTGTTTTATTCCCTACGAGAACGGTGGACCCGTAATAAGCCGCAGGCGCGAACGTAGTGAGCTGAATGCGTTGCGTTAGCAACTGCACTGAGCGCCTGGCCTGTTAAGAAATATTTGCAATTAAAGATTATAATTACGTAATTTGCGTAACGTAATTTACGTAATAAGAAAAACAATCAACATATGAGACCTAATAACCCGTTTTTAATATCAGGATATTACAGTCCGGAGTTTTTTTGCGACCGAGTTCAAGAAACTGAAACTATAATAAATGCATTGTATAATGGCAGGAATATAACCCTTGTGTCACCTCGCCGTATGGGTAAAACAGGTTTGATAAGTAACACATTTTATAGAATAAAGCATGAGCATTCTGATCTTTTTACCTTCTACATGGATATATTCCCAACACAGAATCTCAATGATTTTATACAGCTTTTTGCCAATACCGTTTTAGGCAAATTAGATTCTGCTCCTGTAAAGGCTATTAACAGGGTATCCAAATTCATTAAGAGTTGCAGACCTGTTGTTACATTTGACGACCTTTCCGGAATGCCAAAATTCTCATTAGAGGTAGATGAATCTATTCAACAGTCTACCTTAAAAGAGATTTTCAATTATCTTAAATCATCTGAAAAGCGTTGTTGTATTGCCATAGATGAGTTCCAGCAAATAGCGGAATATCCCGAAAAAGGTGTTGAGGCACTCTTGCGCTCCTACATGCAGTTCTTACCAAATATCAGTTTTATTTTTTCCGGTAGCAAACAGCATATCATGCAAGAGATGTTTCTCTCTGCAAAACGGCCTTTCTACCAAAGCACGCAGCCAATGTTGATTGGAGAGATCAACAGGGATGAGTATTATGCTTTTGCCGGCAGGATGCTCTCTCCACGTAATATAGATGAACAGACTTTTAATTATATATACGACAAATTCTGCGGGCACACATGGTATATTCAGGTTGTACTCAACAGATTGTACAGCTATAATGAGCCAATTAATTTTAGTTTGGTTGATTACGCCATTAATGAGATAATAACAGAGTACTCATACAGCTATCAAAGTCTTCTTGCAGCGTATCCGCCCGGCAGTGTGAAACTGATAAAGGCTATTGCCAAAGAGAGATGTGTAAAAGAGATAAACTCGGGTGAGTTTATCTCCAAATACAAACTTAAAGCGGCAAGTAGCGTAAATTCTGCCATTAGAAGACTGCTTGATAATGAACTTATATATAGATCTGAAGAGGGTTATATTATCTATGACAGGTTTATGTCATTATGGTTAGCCGAATCTTTTTAATTTATTTTGTAACATCAAACAACAATAAGCATTATGGTAAAAAACCACATTTCAAAGTTTTCATTAATACTGTTAACCATATCAGTATTAGGATTATTGTCATGCAAAGAGAGTAGTAAAGACAATTTAAAACCAACAACCAACAATCCCATAGAGTATATCACAGACCAAGCTAAGTTAGATATGATCTATTCTCTTAAGGATATAGACCATAAAAAACAAGGGAGGTTCTACGAAATTAATTACACGGCAGACTATAAATTAGAGGAAGCTATAAAAGCACAACTCACATCATTGGAGGGGCTTACCTCATTCTTGGCAACCAATCTCTTTGACAAAGTGCCTGAGCAGACCGCCAAAACAGATTACAGCGCAGGATGCAGCGCCTTTGCAGCACCCGACCCTGCAAACGGAAACTATTACATGGGCCGCAACTTTGACTTCTGCCACACAGACAAAGACAAAAAAGAGGTTCCCATCTCTGCCATAGTAGTCCATTCAACCTCTGCCGAAGGCAAAAAGTCCATAAGTATGGTAGACTCCTACTGGGTAGGGCTCAAACAGGGATTCTTCACAGACGGAAAATCTGATCTCTCTATCCTAATGGCTCTCCCCTATCTACTTATGGATGGAATAAACGAAGACGGATTTGCCATTGGAGTGCTTCACCTTGGAGGAAATCCAACAAAGCAGAACGAACCCGGCAAATTAAGCATAAACACAACAATAGCTATGAGGATGCTGTTAGATAAAGCCACATCTGTAGACCATGCTATTGAACTGCTGAAGCAGTACAACATGAATATGGAATCCCCTGCCGGAGGCAACTATCACTTCTTTATGGCAGATGCAGGCGGCAATTACGCAATCATTGAGTATATATTTGAAGGTGAAGACACAGATTCAACCCCTAACAAGATGATGGTATTCAATCAGAACGACACCATGCGTTACGTTACAAACTTCTACGTTACCCCTACCCTCGCCGCTAACAATACTATTGGAGGAGCAGCAGAAAGGGGTAAATGGCGTTACAACACCATGAAAGAGAATCTTAAGGTAAACGCCTACAAACTCACCAAGGAGCAGGCAATGGATCTCCTTAAAGCAGTAGCAACAGACGCCAATGTAACGGAGCCTACCAGCCACACACAGTGGTCATCATTGTATAACCTTTCGCAAAAGACCTTGGATGTTGCCATTTTAAAAGAATATGGCAAAGAGGAGGTAAAGCACTTTAGTTTCAACTAAGAACAGATATAGAAATGATCTTCCCGACAAAACTCCGCAGTGATTGTCGGGAAGGTTATCATAAAAAATATCACCTCCGTGAATAAGCGTCTAATTTAGCACGGTAGTACCCCTCAACATCTCTCCAATTATAGTATGGAGCAAGTTTGCTTTTGACAGGCAATCTCACCTCTCGCTCATTAAGAAGAGCCTTTACAAGAATATCATCACTACCACTCTTGCGATAAAATACAAACTGCACATTGGCAGCCATAGGAAAGATCTCGTAAGACCTCCAGCTATCGTATATATCGTCCAAGTTTTCGTAAGATTTACCGTAGCCATCCAATTCCAACAGTGCCGCCAAAGGCAGCAGGCACGATTCATGACCAAATCTTAACGAAGCCTGAGTCTTTCCACCCTTTATTGCAGAATCCGCCGCATCCAATATATTGCGCAGCAGCTCGGCCTCTCTGTACGGCATAAGGCCCTTAGTGACCGGTGAAGCCGCACGGGTTAAGTACCAATAGAGATTGCTGCAGCACCACATGTTATAACACTCCTCATCTGTAAAGAGAGAATAAAGTTCCATAGAGGTATCGTGGCTCTGCATATTGCTCGCAATGTCAAACAGGCGCTTCATAAGGCGCACCCCGTCTACACTATCCTTAACATACTGTTCATCTTTAAAAAGCACCTTCATAAGTCTTTGCGGGAGAATATGGGCCGCTTCAAACTCTTTTCTCAGTATCTTTACTGTATCTGATGTGGAGATGCTGTCTATCTCCTCCTTTACCGGCGGATTCATGAAACACATATCGTGATAGCTAGCATCATTTTTTATTCGAAGTGCAGGATTCAAAGCCTGCAACTGCAAACACTCAGATGTCATAGACAATATGCAACGTATGACAACCGTAGAACGTGCATCCACAACTGCGCTGTCTGCAAATATTTGAGGAAAATTGTTATACATACGTTCTGCAATACCTCTGTGCTGGCGCGCTCCAAGTGGAGTAAGCTCACCCAAACGATTCTCCGCCATCTCTGCCATACGCAAAACAACATCTAACGTCTTTTTACCCGTTTCTGTAAGCATCCCCAGGGAATCTGCCCTCTGTAAAGTCTCCTTTGGGAAGATATAATCCTTAGGGTTAATAAGATAACGCGAACCGTGACGCATATATGTGCTAATATAGAACGGCTCATATCCCTTTGGGGCAGGTGTAAGTTTTGCCGTTGGAGCCGGATATGCTCTATAATTGTTGGCAGACAACATTCTGTTTGCCTTTATCTCATCAAATGCTGTCTGTGCCTGCAAAGAGAACGCAAACAGAAATAACAAAACAACAGATAATATTCTTCTCATAAGTATTACAATTTTTTTATTCGGGCAAAGGTAAAAAAACTATCATTTGCAGGGAAGAATCTTATACATAGTGAGAATATTCATGCCATCTTTGCGGCAGTACTCAACTTTGTCCATTATCTCCTTAATGAGAAATATGCCTAGCCCCCCTATCTCGCGCTCTTCTAAAGAGAGGGTAGTATCGGCATCGGGATGTTCTAATGGGTTAAATGCAACCCCGAAGTCTGACAAGACAAAAACGAGCGTGCCTGTATCAGCAACATATTCGGCCGAAAGGGTAATCTTTCCAACACCCTCTTTATAGGCATATTCTATCACATTTACCAATGCCTCCTCTAATGCCAAATTTATGGAATTGATTAACGAAGCCTCTATATTCAATTGGTTACCAATCTCCCGAACAAACGGATAAAGCTTGTCCACCTCCTGTAACTGATTGGTTATTATCAACTCTTTTCTGCTCATTCTAACAATAATTTATAGGATTAAGCCTCTATTTGCCAGTTAATTTTATACACAAAGCGGTTATATCGTCGCTCTGTTCTGCAGCACCTGTAAAACCTTTTACCTCCTTTAACAAATGACATAATATCTCCTTAGACTCCAACCCACTGCAATCTTTAACGACATTTAACAGCTGCTGCTCTCCAAACTGTTCTTTATCGCAGTTTTCGGCCTCTGTAATACCATCTGTATACAGCAGCAGAGCTGCGCCAACAGGTAATGCCATCGTCTGTGATATATATTCAAATCCGTCTAAAATACCAATAGGCAGATTGGGCAAAATATCCACAAATTTGCAATCCCCCTCATTAGATACTATAACAGGAGGATTATGCCCGGCATTACAATACTCCAAAGAGCCGTTTTTTAAGTCTAATACTCCAAAAAACATTGTAACGAACATATTGGCGTCATTCCTGTTTGAAATAGCGACATTTACAGTTTTGGCTATCTCCGCCGGAGATTCATATTTCTCCGCCATAACTCTAAAAAGGGTGCAGGTTATTGACATAACCAACGATGCAGGAATTCCCTTTCCCGACACATCTCCAATGGTAAAAAACAGTTTGTCTTTCCGGATAAAGAAATCGTAAAGGTCTCCACTAACCTCCTTGGCAGGTTCAAGCAGAGCATACAGATCCAAATTGCCGCACTCTGCAAATGGAGAAAAATGCCGCGGAATCATATTCATCTGTATCTCCTTGGCTATATTAAGTTCGCTCTCTATACGCTCTTTTGAGCGAGTCGTTGCCTCTAACTCTGCTGTATAGCCTTTGAGGGAACGTTGCATGAATGCAAATGCATCGTGGAGCTTTTTCATCTCATCCTTACTGTCTATTACAGGCAACGGATTATCAAAACATCCTTTTGCTATTATATAGGCAGCATCAGTAAGCTCCTTCATAGGTTTCATGGAGTAGACCAAAATTGCCCTTATACATATCAAAAGCACTATGAGACCTGCTAAAAGAATCATAAGGATTGTAAGTATGGTAGCACCTAAATCCTGCATTATGGTTTTATACGGACAGATACAGCATATAGACCAACCTGTTCTAAGGATAGGAGCATAACAGGCTAAAAGTTCAGACTCTTTGGTATTTACACTTTGCGTACCTCTGCCTCCACCTACCATATCGGAAAGAATTCTATCCATATCCTTGTTATCCAACTCTTTTGAGTAGAAACTGCCGTATTCCTTTAGGATATAATCTCTGTTTGGAAACGATATAAAGACCCCTTTTTTACTTAAGATAAATGAATAGCTGTCCGGGAAGGGTCTTATGGCATCAATACCTTTTACCATATCTTCCAAAGATATATCTGCTGTAATCACGCCATAAAATCTTCCATTCTTATCAAGCATAGGCAGAGTGTATGTTGTCATAAGAATATTGCCACCCCCCTCATCAAAGTATGGCTCGGACCATATCCCCTGCCCTGCATTCTTTGCCTCTGTATACCACTGCATCTTTAAGTAATTATAGTTGTCATCATCTCCAAGATGCTTTCTGTATACATTGTTAAGGGTATCGAGCGATACATACTCCATAAACCGTTCCCCTTTCTTTGAGTAGAAATGGGGTTCAAAAGCAACACATCCTCCCATGAGATTGCCATTGTCCCAAACCATCTTCTCTATGATGGACATAAGATCATCGGGGGAATTAAGGCTCTTTTGCACCATAGGCAATGTTGCTGCAACCGTGCTCTCGACATCCGCTAATTTTCTGTCTATCTTCTGCTGCATATTCTGCAACAGTACAGATGTGTACCTCTCTGCATTATGCTCCTCTCTGTTTGTACTGTACTTTCCAAAAACAAAGGCTATGCTACAGAAGATAACAACCGTAATAACAATAATGTAGGCGCATAGCCGCGCCGTAAGAGACCCGAATATCTTTCTCATGTTTATACTATTATGCAGTAGCGGCACTACAGATGTTATTTGGCCGGCCACCTATTAATAAACGCTGTACCTCGGCATAATTCACAAACAAGTTTGCAACTATGCATTCAGTTTACAGTTTATTTTATATTGAAAAGATTAAGAAATCCTGTAATCTTAAAAATATTTCTAATCTCCTCGTTAATATGCTCAATGGTAAGTTTACCCTGTTTAGCCTCAACAGCCTTACGCAAAACAAGGAACTGTCTTAACCCGGAGCTGCTTATATACTCAAGAGCGGAACAATCCAGTATAATCTCCTTGTCTGCATTATCAACAAGAGGTTGCATCATCTTTCCAAACTCGGCAGCATTTACAGTGTCTAATCTGCCCTCCAGAACACCTGTATAGATGTTGTTGTCATTTTTAATTGTAAGTATCATTTCTATTCAATTTATTTGCTTTTGCTTTAGCCTCTCTTTACCATCTTTACCCTCTCTCCTCTCCATACTCTCTCTCCTCTCTATACCTTCTATACTCTTCAAAATTGTCAACGCCAACGCCAATGCCAACGCCATGTTAGTTTATTGTTTATAGTCAGCTTATTAGCTTTAGCTAATTTAATTTTTATAGCCAATGCCAATGCCAACGCCAACGCTAATTAAACTACATTGGGAATAATAGTGTCACTATAAAGATATTCGCTGCCAGAATAATAAGGTTCATAAGCAGACCTATCTTCATAAAATCTGTAAAACGGTATCCGCCCACGCCATATACAAGCATGTGAGTAGGAGAACCTATAGGTGTTGCAAAGCTGGATGAAACCGCTATCATAAGCGCAATACAGAATGTAAGCGGATTTGCATTGAGCGTTACAGCAGCGTGATATGCAATTGGATAAAACATTGCCGCACAAGCCGTATTGCTTATAAACTCCGTTATGAAGGTTGCAACCAAACAGATGCAGGAGAGCACCACGTATGGATTTGTTCCGCAGACATTAAGTATACCGTTGACCAGTTGCGTTGCTATACCTGTCTTCTCTATTGCAGTACCAAGGCATACAGAACCCGCAAAAATCATAAGAATACTCCAGTCAATTGATTCCCTTGCCTGATCTACCGTACAACATTTTGCCACTATCATTGCAAATGCAGCAAGGAAGCAGGACTGAAGCAGAGGAATAATGTCAAAGGTAGACAAAAGAACCATTGCCAACATAATCATTGCAGAAACTATGGTCTGTTTACCAATATTAGGAATCTCCTCCGAATCAAAGAATCGTATTCTAACTTTGCTTGCCGCTTCATTGGCCAATTTATTAGAGACGGCTGTCTCTAATAAAAGCGTATCACCAAATTTAAGAGCAATTTCACGCGGACATTCATCTATACGCTCCCCTTTTCTGGCAACTGCAACCAAAACCATCTCATTCTCATCCTCAAAATTTGTTTCGCTCATCCTCTTTCCAATGAGACTGCTTCCCGCCTCAACAGTTGCAGTACGCAGTTTCCTGTTTTTATCAACCTCCTTTAAAGAGAAAAGGTGATGGGTGGCATTTGCAAGCCCATGGGTCTTTTTAAGATTAAGTATCTCATCTATCTGCCCGGAATACACAAGTCTGTCACCTCCAAGAACATATTCATCCGCAGGCACAGGTGAGATTATCTCCCTGTCAAATCTCACTATCTCAATAAGATGCCCGCCGTTCACATTCTTAAGGCCTGCCTCCTCAACTGTCTTTCCAACAGACTCGCATTCAGTTGGGACAAGCAATTCCACCGTATATTCAGAAGTTGCCTCAAAAGAATCCTCCGGAGATTTTCTGTTAGGAAGCAGACGTCTTAAAGCCAAAACAGAAAGCACTCCAACAGCCAAGCAGAAAAGGCCCGGTAGCGTTGTGGTGAAGATATTAAGATGCTCTCCTGTACCTGACATGTAAAACCCTGATACTATAAGGTTTGGCGGAGTACCAATAAGGGTACAGATACCGCCCATCCCCGATGCATAGCTTAACGGTATCAGCAACTTGGACGGTGCGATTTTCAACTTTTTGGCCCACACTTTAACAACATTAAGGAAGAGAGCCACCACTGTGGTATTGCTAAGGAACGAGCTTAGCGCAGCTACAGGAAGCATAAGCCTCACTATTGCCTTTGGGTATGACCCCGGCACACCAAGCACATATTTTACAATCCATTGAATGAACCCCGTATGCACCAATCCTGCAATAACCACAAAGAGAACTCCAATGGTAACAACCGAGGTTGAGCTGAACCCTGCAAGAGCCTCCTTGGCAGAGAGCACACCACTAACGAACAGTGCCGTCATTCCACCCATGAACACAAGATCTGCAGGAAGTTTGGTAAAGATCATAACACCAAACATAATAAGGATCACCGCTATGGTAATCCAGGCACCTACCGAAAGGCCGCAAAAAAGTATAGCTTCCATAGTAAAAAGGGCTAAGTTTGTCTCACTATTGTTTTATCACCGCAAAGGTAACCATAATTTGCTTCCCGACAATTAATAATATAGTTTATACTGCCGGCAATTGTACCCTAAAGCAAACATTCCCCGGCTTGTTGGATATCAGGCTGAGGCTGCCGCCGTGGCGGAACATAATCTGCCGAGAGATACTAAGGCCTATACCCGACCCCGTCTCTTTTGTGGTAAAGAAAGGCACAAAGATATTATCAGACAACTCTTTAGGAATCTCATCACCGGTATTCGCAATGTCTATGCAAACAGAGTTCCCGGATTTAGTACACAATACCGCTATCTTTTCATCAAATGTTCCGGCAGAGTGCATCACAGCATAAACGGCATTCTTTAAAATATTGGTAACCACCTGAGTAAGCAGCCCCTCATCTGCAAACACAGAAATATCTGCAGGAGTAACCTCCAACCTGTATTTAACCCCTATAGGGATAATAAGATCACATACCCTCTGCATAAAAGGCTCAAGCCCAAAAAGAGTCTTTACAGGCTCCGGAATATGTGTAAACCGTCTGTAAGACTTTACAAACTCCTCCAAGTTCATGCTGGTCTGCTTAATAGTCTTCAACCCCTTGGATATATTCGCATTACCAGAAATTATATCCTCTTTAAGCTCCTCTTTGTCAAATGCTATATTCGCACCATCTTTAGCATCAACATCATTGTTGCAAAGCAGCCTCATATCCGCCTCAACACCTCTGTTTATATCCAAAAGGGTCTCGGTCAATGAGGTAACCGGAGCCAAAGAGTTCATAATCTCGTGAGATAGTATTCTTGCAAGTTTTATCCAGGACTCCACCTCTCTGTCATCCAACTCGTTATTAATATCATTGAAAGTAACAATCTTAAGCAGCCTGCCGTCATAACTCATCTGTGAAGCCATAATGGAGAGCTGCATCCTCCCCTTCTCCGTAACCAATTCAAACTTGCCCCTTTCACCTGCTCCAATAGAGAGAATCATCTGCTTAAGTCCCTCTGCAACAGTATCCAACTGATTCACATGAGTCAGCACGCTTTTTTCAAAAATATTCAGGGCATAACTGTTCACATGAACAATATTACCATTATCATCTATTGTAATTACACCGGTCCTCACACTGTTCATTATAAGCTCAAAGTAGGCATTCCTCTCCTCAATCCTCTGCTTCGACTGCTCAACAATACTCTTTATCCTGTTAAGCGAAGCATTAAAATCCTTGCTGTACTTGTCACCCCTGTTCTCGGAGAACTTAAATGTGAAATCGTCGCTCTCCATACAGTTGAACATATAGGTAACCTTCTTTATCACACTCCTCAAATGCTTTATTATTCCAACAGCTCCAAATATCACAAGAGCAACACCAACCAAAACAAAGTACTGAGTTTCACCAAAGTACCAATAAATAGAGAGCGCTGTCCCCCCTATTATGCAGAGAACATAAAAAACAATCGCCAAATATTTTCCAAAAGCAGACATTAACCTACACCATCATAAATTGTCGGGAAGAAAAATCTCTTACTACAACCCGTATTTTTTCATCTTATTATACAAGGTCTGTCTTGTAACTCCAAGTTGTGAGGCCACCGCAGACAGATTACCGCAATGTTTGTCTAAAGCCGCAGAGATCATAGCCCTCTCCATCTCCTCAAAGGTCTCAAAAGAGGGCATGTTTTTCCCCTTTCCGCTTCCCGACAAATCTGCCATATCACCGGCAGATGACCTTAACATAAGATCGCCAGGGAGAATCTTTGCCCCATCGCACATAATGACAGCCTTCTCAATGGTATGCTCCAACTCCCTTATATTACCCGGCCAACGATAGGCAACCATATTGGCAACAGCCTCTTCCGAAAACGAAAGCCCCTTTTTGCCATACTTTGTTGCGTATTTTTCTAAAAAACTGTTTGCAAAAGAGGGGATATCCTCCTTTCGTTCTCGCAAAGGTGGCAGATGAAGATGAATGGTATTTATTCTGTAAAGCAGATCCTCCCTAAATTCTCCATCTGCAACCATCTTGTTAAGATCTCTGTTTGTTGCAGATATAAGCCTTATATCCACCGGTATAGGGGTATTGCTTCCAACCTTTACAATAGTCCCGCTTTGGATTGCGGTAAGCAGTTTTGCCTGCAGATGAAGCGGAATATTCCCTATCTCGTCCAAAAACAGAGTACCATGATTTGCAACCTCAAACTTGCCCGCCCTGTCTGCCTTGGCATCTGTAAAAGCACCCTTTACATGGCCAAAAAGCTCGCTCTCAAAAAGTGACTCCACAACCGCACCCATATCAACCGTTACCATAAGCTCGTTACGCCTTAAAGACCTGTTATGTATCTCCCTGCTCAGCATCTCCTTACCGGTACCATTCTCACCCGTTATAAGAATATTGGCATCTGTCTTTGCCACCTTCTCTATAGTCTTTCTAAGCTCCAACATCTGTGGGCTGTTTCCCCACCACATTACAGAGTTGCCAACCAACTCTTTCTTTATCTCTTTCAACTGCTTGACCTCTGCAGAAGACTTCTTGAGATTATAGGCATTTGTGAGAATGGCAACCAATTTCTCATTCTCCCACGGCTTTACCACAAAATCGCAAGCCCCGCGCTTAACAGCCTCAACCGCCAATTCTATCTCTGCGTATGCTGTAAACATAACCACCTGAACAGACGGAAACCTCTCCTTAACATAACTCAACCAATACAGTCCCTCATTGCCATTATTCACCTTTGACGAGTAATTCATATCCAATAGAGCAACATCCACCGCATTCTCGCGCAAAGTACTGTCTATCTGATTAGGATTTGAGAGAGTGATAACCTTTGCAAAATATCTTGGCAACAACAACTCCAAAGCCTGAAGAATGCTCTTGTTGTCGTCAACCACCATTATAGTTCCCTGTTTAGCCATAAGTCTGTCTGTAAATAAATGTTTCAGAAGCCGTTTTTTCCACTTCCCCACAAAGTTAGGACATTAACGCTAAAATGTCTAAAATCCATACATAAAATTAACAAGATTGTATGATAATTAGACAATCGGTAATTTAGAAAATTACATAATTATTTAAATTACAATAACTTAATCTTAAAGGCACTATTTTGGCACGGGTCTATGCGTTGGCGTTGGCAGTTTTGAAAAGTATAGAAGGTATAGAGAGGAGAAAAAGTATGGAGAGGAAAGAGAGGAAAGAAAGCGTTGGCGTTGGATTAGTTGAAAGTTTATAGTGTAAAGAATGTAGAGAGAGGGGAAAGCAAAAGCTAAAGCAATAAGCAAATGATAAAATAACACACAATGAATATGAATATTATAAAAGTCGCGTTAATAACAGTTATTTTGAGTTGGATGGCATTATCCGCACACTGCGCATGTTGTGCAGATGCTGCCGCCATACAGAGCGATACGGTTGTCACAACTGTAACAGCCGGCTCAAAGATGACCTTAAACGACTGTATCCTATACGGATTGGAGAACAGCCAAAAGGTAAACAAAAGCAGATATGCGGCAGACAATTATAAACAGGACAAGACAGCCGCAATCAGCGACCTCTTTCCATCTATATCTGCAAGTTCGTCCATAACTGCCAGTTACGGACGTTCAGTTGACCCTGGGACCAACACATATACAACAATGGGAAACTTGGGCAACTCATACGGGGCATACGCGAATATGACACTGTTTTCCGGATTGCAACTTATAAATAATGTAAGATTGGCAAGCGTAATGAAACTTATGGGGTTAGATCAGCTGCAACAGACAAAAGATGAGTTGGCAATATCCATTATACAGGCTTATTTTGATGTGATATATTACAACTCAACAATTAAAATTGGCACAGAGCAGTTGGAGGCATCTCTAAAGACATTGGAACAGGCAAAGGTAATGGAGGAGATGGGGAGCAAAAGCCCTGCAGATGTAGCACAGATTGAGACACAGGTCGCAACTGAAAGGCTGTTTTTGGTTCAACAGGAGAATAAATACAAGACCTCTCTGCTAACCCTTAAACAGAGCATCAACTGGCCCATAGAGGAGGAACTCAACTTAGATTTGGATGATACTAAATATGTTGAATCAAGTTACTTGGATGAGAAGGGTAACTCTTTGTTATCTCCTGCAATAATCTCATCAATCGTTGAATATGCAATAGACAACAACCCAAAGATTGAGGCGAGCGAAAAAAACTTAAAGGCAAGCAAGCTCTCATTACAGATAGCACGCGGAAAATATCTGCCAACAATAAGCGGGCAAGGTGGTTACAATTCAAGCTACTATAAGACTATCTCCGGTGGAACAGATTCCAAGGCAGATCCTTTCTGGACACAGTTGGACCACAATAAAGGCCACTATTTTGGAGCATCTATAAGCATCCCTATCTTTAGCGGACTTGCAAGAAGAACCAATGTTCATAAGGCAAAAAACAGCTATAAGACAGCAATGGAGGATTTCTCCATTGCTACACAGGAACTTAAGACAGAGATTACAAGAACAGCCTTTGAGGTAGACGGATATATTCAGGAATACAACCTTGCAAAGGCAAAGGCAGATGCAGCACAGCTTGCATACGATGCAACAGCACAGAAGTTTGCAATGGGAAGCATAAATCCTATAGATCTGCAGACCTCTGCAAACCAGCTTCTGTCTGCAAAGGCAGAGGAGCTTAACGCCAAATTACAGCTTACGGTAAAGAGCAAGTTGTTGGATTATTACTCCGGTGAACCTTTGGTGAAATAAGATTTGCGACTAAAAGAAAAATTTGTCGGGAAGCAGAATAAATTTGAAAAAATAAAAAATATATAACCATGGATATTCAGATAGAAAAGAAAACAGGTTGGAAGAGGCTTGCAACTAAAAAAGCCATCCCCTATTACGCAGGTGCAGTACTCCTTTTATTTGTTGTATGGCTCGCGTTCAGAGATTACAGCTCTACATTAAAGGTTGATGTTACAGGGCTTAACATTACCACTGTAAAAAGCGGCGAATTTAATGATTATGTTAGGGTTACGGGGCAGGTTCAGCCTATTAAGACCGTTCAGTTGAGCCCGCTTGAGGCCGGCATTGTTGAGAAGATTGTAATTGAGGAGGGCACCTCTGTAAAGCAGGGTGACGTTATTGTTGAGCTAAGCAACCACAATCTAAGTCTGCAGATTCTCGATGCGGAGGCTCAGTTGGCAGAGAAGCAGAACTTCCTTAGAAATACCGTAATATCTATGGAGCAGGAGAAACTGAGCCTTAAACAGGAGAGGCTTCAGCTGAATATAGATGTTGCAAGAAAGGAGCGTCTGTACAGGCAGAACGAGGCACTTTACAACAAAAAACTGCTCTCAAAGGAGGAGTGGCTTCAGGCTAAGGAGGATTATGAATTGGCAAGGGACAAGAGAGACCTTATTATTGAGAGGCAGAAGCAGGATTCTATCTACAGAACCGTTCAGATTGAGCAGTTGGATAACGATTTGGCCAATATGAGACGTAACATGAGCCTTATTAGGGAGCGTGTGGCAAATCTTAAGATAAAGTCTCCTATTACCGGTGAACTTGGGCAGTTGGATATTGTTCTGGGGCAGTCTCTCACCATGGGTGAAAAGATTGGGCAGATAAATGATCTGCAGGACTATAAGATTGAAGCGCAGATAGATGAGCACTATATAGACAGGGTTAAGAGCGGCCTTGATGCAACATTTGAGAGGCAGGGGGTAAGTTATAACACAATGGTAAGAAAGGTGTATCCCGAGGTTAGGAACGGTCAGTTCAAGGCAGATTTTGTATTCAGCGGCAACAGACCGGATAACATAAGGACCGGCCAGACATACTATCTTAATCTGCAGTTGGGCCAGCCTGTCCAGGCGATAATTGTACCTCGCGGGGCGTTCTACCAAAGCACAGGTGGAAACTGGATATATGTAGTGAAAGAGGGTGAGAACAAGGCTGTTAAAAGAAATGTAAAGATTGGTAGGCAGAATCCTCAGTATTATGAGGTTCTTGAGGGACTTGAGCCGGGAGAAAAGGTGATTATCTCATCTTACGACACCTTTGGGGACAACGAAGTTTTAATTTGGTAACAAATTCCATCTATGAGACAGATTTTTAAAACACTGTGGAGGTTTAGGACGTCAACCCTTATAAATATATTGGGGTTGGCGGTTGCCTTATCTGCCCTGTACCTAATTTTGGTTCAAGTGCATTTTGACCTCTCCTATAACAGCTCTTTTAAAGACTGCAATAAACTATACATTGCCTGTACGCAGAGTTGGGACGACCCAACAAAGTTGATGACAGCAACTTCAAGGCCCAACATAGAGGAGGCATTGGGAGCAACTCCAAAAGTTGAACAGTATGGTGTCGTTAAATCTTTTAACTTGGAGACACCTGCTTACTATCTCAAAAACGGGGAAGAAATATCTTATGATGCAGCAATAGATTATTGGAGCTTAAGCATGTTTGACATTATAGGGGTTGAGATGATAAGCGGAGATTATAAAGAGCTTGCCCCCGGAGTCAGTGTGGTAATAAGCCAATCGTTGGCTCAAAAAACCGGGCTTGGGGTTGGAGATGTGCTCTATAACTGCAATTACAACGGCCTGAATAAGGTAAATTATACAATAGCAGGTATATACAAAGATTTTTCTTCGGCCTGTGATTTCCGTAATATTAGCATAATAACCAACTTGGGAGACGAAGAACTCACCGAGAGGGGTATGTGGAACTATAATTATTACCTTAAGTTCAATAAAGGTGTTACAGCCGAGGAGGGTGGAAAAGCGATATGCGATGCACAGCAGGAAATGCTTAAAAACTACTATGCAACAGATACCAATGCTGTTAAACGGGCAAGTTTTGATGAGATGATAAGCAAAACAAAAATTACCCCCGTTCCCGTTAGAGGTCTGTATTTCAACACAAATGTAGATTCTAAAGGACTCAAAGGCAATAAAACCACAACAATAACTCTTATTGCCATAGGCATAATCCTTATAATAGTGGCACTTATAAACTATATAAATTTCTTCTTTGCATTGGTACCCGTTAGAATAAGGGAGGTTAATACCAAAAAACTTTTTGGGTGCCCCAAATCAAAGCTGAAACTTGAGTTTGTTTTGGAATCGGCTCTGATTGTTATGATTGCACTGCTTATAAGTCTTTACCTGGACTTCTATGCGGCAAATTCATCTTTAGCGGAATATTTGTCTACATCTGCCGCCTTTTCAAAGAATATTCCGGTTGTAATCTTTACAATTGCCGTAGCAATTGTTCTTATACTTGCCGGAAGCCTGTATCCGGCCCATTATATTGTGTCGTTTAATACCGCATCTATATTTAAAGGGCGTTTTGCAAATTCACGCTCCGGCGTTTTATTGAGAAGTGTATTAATTGGATTACAATTCTTTATATCGTTTATACTTATAACCTGCTCTCTATTCATAAATCTTCAGCACCGATATATGCTGAACTACGATTTGGGATTTGACAAAGAGAATATTTTCTCTGTATATACAGATCCTACAGCCTTGGGTGATGTCTCTAAAAGGGAGCATTTAGTTCAACGATTAAAAGAGAATCCGCAAATAACAGATGTGGCATTTACCTCTAATACATTGGTAGCAAAGGAGAGGATGAACTGGGGAAGGGATTTTAAAGGACAGGAGATTAAGATGGACATTATGCCTGTTTCCTATAATTTTCTCAAGACAATAGGAATTGATATAGTTGACGGACGAGACTTTACACCATCTGATGAACTAAAGGATGGAACATTCATCATTAATGAAACAGCTGCAAAAAAATATGGTATAAATGTAGAAGACAGAATACTTGCATCTGCAGGTGAAGCCCCTGTAGTTGGTATCTGCAAAGATTTTCATTTTAAGCCGCTACAGTACCCAATTACCCCATTTGCATTTTTCATATTTGGAGAAAAGTACTCCTTTCTTCTTCGTCATATCTACTTTAAGGCAGTACCGGGAGCAGATATAAAATCTATAAGAGACCATGTACTCTCTGTTACACCCGTACCTGTTTTTGTAGGGAAGATGAGGCCGGAGACAATGGACTTTAAACCAATCACAGAGGAGTTAAGCGTGGACTATACCAACGAAAACCATACAGCGAATTTCATTACAATATGTTCTCTCATCTCAATAATAATCTCCCTTATGGGGGTATTTGGATTGGTCATGTTTGAGTCTCAATACAGAAGACATGAGATTGGCATAAGAAGAGTGCTCGGTTCATCCATCACAGAGATTGTAAAGATGTTCAACATAAGGTACTGCAAGATTACACTCATCTGCTTTGTTATAGCTGTTCCTTGTATTGTTTACATTATGAATGAGTGGCTTAAGGCATTTGCCTATCATATTCCGCTATATTGGTGGACCTTTGCCATAGCACTGCTTATAATACTGCCTATTACCGTGGTTACGGTTAGTTTGAGATGTTTGAGTGCGGCTACTGCTAATCCCATTGAGAGCCTAAAGAACGAGTAAAATGTTCAAATAATAATAATGAAGTTAAGAATTACAAAGATTTTGCTGTTGGCTGCGGGCTTGGTTTTCGGGCTTGTATTGGTTGCCAAAGTATGGTTTGAGAGAAGTTATAACTGTTTTCTTCCCGACAAAGAGCGAATATACCAGATTATACTAAATAAGTCTGCCCCGGGAGAGGAGATGAAACAGGGGACGGAGGTAGGTTATGAGGTCGCTCCAGGGCTGAAGTACTATTCACCGTTGGTTGAAGATGCAGCACGAGTTCGCTTCTTTGACAGCTACTTTGATGTTGAGGGGGAGGATGGAAAGACATACGCATTTGCAGATATGTACTTTGCAGATTCAACTCTCTTTAACATTATGCCAAGACCAATTTTGGCAGGCAACATAAAGGAGGCCCTCTCTGTAAAACGTAAAATTGCAGTACCGGAATCCATTGCAGTAAAATTTGCAGGAAATGCGCAAGATGCCATAGGCAAACACTACATAGTAGATGACGAAAAATATTTTGAGATTGCAGCAGTCTATGAAGACTACCCCCTCAACAGCGAATTTGCGAGCAACCCTACATTCATCTCCATGCAAACCATAGATGAATACCTCTTTGGAAACTGGAAAAGATGGAGAGGCAGTGAATCCTTCAAAAGCTATATTAAAATAGCAAAAGGCAACAATATAGCGGAGGTAAACAGAGCCTTGGACAAAGCCTGCAAAGAGAATATCCCCGTAAAAGAGTTGGAGGAGAAGGGGATGAGCTACAGCTTCTCATTAATTCCAATAACCAAAGTACATACAACATTCACAAATGCAGGGCAGGTATCAACAATAATGCTCATTTTAGCAATCATTCTGTTGGCATCTGCAGTACTCAACTATGTTCTCTTTTCGCTCTCGTCAATGGTAAAACGCTCTAAGACCGTTGCCATATTAAAATGTTACGGAGCAGATAAAGGAGACATTAGAAAACTCCTCCTAAAGGAGACCCTTACAGACATCGCCATAGCACTTGCAGTAGCCATCCTTGTTGTACTCACAGGGGCAAAGACAGTACAATATCTGCTTGGCACATCGCTTTTTGCAATGCTGCAGAACAACATCCTCATTATCCTTGGCGGAATACTCATAGCACTGTTCTTTGTTGGCGGATACATTCCGGCCACAATCTACGGCAACATTCCGGTTACGGCAGCATTCAAAAACCTTAAAGAGGGGGCAAGAGGGTGGAAATACGCCCTTCTGTTCATACAGTTTACATTGGCAATGCTCTTCATCTCTCTGTTTGCCGTTGTAGTGCTTCAATACAAAAAGGTGACAGACTATAACGTTGGCTACAACTATAACAATCTTGCATACGCCTCATTGCTGAACACATCATTGGACAACAGGGTAGCCATGGTTAAGGAGGTTGAGCGGTTACCGGAGGTAGAAAGTGCCGTGCTTGCAACCTATCTGCCATTCGACAAGCCATCATCTCTTAATGTTATGCTTCCCGACGATCCAAGCAATAAGGTTCTCTTTTCGGCCGGGTCATTAGAAGGGGTAGGAAAAGGATACATTGAGTTGTTAGGCGTTAAAAAAATAAACGGTGAAGGGTTTGTTGAAGGGCTTAACACAGACAATATTATGGTTAGCCGGAGTTTTGCAGACAGATTAGCAGAAGCTGCAGGATGGAGAGACGGAGTCGTAGGGAAGAGCGTGGCGTTAAGCTACTATGGGATGAATTACGGTTCGAGAAAGATTTGCGGAGTCTATGAAGATTACCTTGTTGGAGACCTTAACGAACTCACTACAATTCCAACATTCATCTCATATTACGATTATGACAACTACATGCAAATGCAGAGCTCACCATATATGCTACTTGTCAAACTCAAAGGAGACTACATTGACTCGTTCAAAAAGGTTGACGAATATCTGTTTGAACGGTTCAATGACGAATCCATAAGATTAAAGGACTACAATGCAGAGTACAAATCCCTTTACAGGGAGGGCAAGAGGATAAGAGATGCTATAATAATCTCAACCATTGCTATTCTTATCATTACCCTTATTGGTGTTGCCGCGTTCTCCATGGAGGAGGTTAACAGAAGACGTAAGGAGCTATCAATAAGAAAGATAAACGGAGCTACAGTTAACGAGCTTGTATTTATAACGCTAAAGAAACTGCTCTCATTGGCATTGGTTGCTGTTGTATGCGGAGGTGTTATGGCGCTCTATTTTGGAGGTATGTTTGTAAATCTGTTTGGTGTTAAAATAGCCCTTGGTTGGTATCTGTTTGCCGGTTGCGGCATATTCACCATACTTGTAATAGCTGCCATAAGCGTTATTACCGTATGGAGAAGAGCAAATGCAAACCCGGTAGAAAATATCAAAGCTGAATAATTATCATTAAAAATTCTGTGTTGGAATATATCCATGTAGTATTACGAAAATTACGTAACGTAATTTTCGTAATACTACATTTTCAAATCAATTAGATTAAATGATGAGCATAACGCAGTAGCCGCCACAAAATGTAACGTAGCAACTGCCCTTCTATTCTACTTTTGTCTAAAATTTACACAAGAAGATAACAATACTGTAAAAAAAATAGACATCACGTAAAATTATAAAAAGCATATATACTTGAATTATAGCATATTACTATTAAAGGCACTATTTTGGCACACTCTCAAAGCGGTTGAAAATCAACCGTCTTTGTGCTTTTTCAAAAATTTGCCTCATATACAATTTGGCAAATGTAAAATTTCCGCAGCGTACTCTGAGGTACGTGAGGACAAATTAAGCATGAAGACAAAGCAGTAGATGAGGATAAATTTTTGAAAAAGGATATGAAACAATTTTTAAAAACACTATGGCGCTACAAAGTATCAACCCTGCTCAACATATTGGGGTTGGCGATTGCATTATCTGCCATGTATCTTATTTTAGTGCAGGTAAATTTCGATTTCTCTTATAACAAGGGAATTAAAGATAGCGAGAGAATATATATAGCAGGTAGCAGAAGCTGGAAGGATTCAACAGCTTTGCAGACCTGGCTGGCACGGCCGATTGCAGAGGAATCTTTGGGAGCAGTAGCACAGATAGAGGCTTTTGGAACAGGCGATTCCGGCTATCCTACACCATTTGTATATAAAAAGAATGATAACGATGTTGAGATAGATGTTAGATTTTCTCAGTGGAGTTTAGGTCTGTTTAAAGTATTGGGTATTGAGATGGTCAGCGGCAGCTATGAAGATATGGTTAAAGGTAAGGATGTTGTAATATCCCAATCGTTTGCAAACAAATCCGGTCTTAACACCGGAGATGCCATTTTCAATGTATACAGCAATGGGACGGAGCAAACCAAGGTTGGGGTGAACATTAAAGGTGTTTTTAAAGATCTGCCTAAGGCATCCATCTTCAATGGTACGGATATGATTAGCAATATGGGGGACAATTGTCTTAACGACAGGCAGGAATGGAGTTTCAATTACTATATGAAATTCAATAGCAACATAAGCAAACAGGATGCTGCCAAAGCCATTCTAAATGCTCAAACAGCATATTTAAGAGGCGAGTTTGCAAAAGACAGTACGGCAGATGCAAGCTCATTCAATGAGGCACTCAATAATATTAAAATTACCCCTATTCCATTGAGCTCATCATATTTTTCAAAGGATGAGGTACCGGGATTAAAGGGTAACAAGGCCACAACAGTAACGCTGTTTGCCGTTGCGTTCCTCATTATTATAATAGCTCTCATAAACTTTATAAACTTCTTCTTTGCACTTGTTCCGCTAAGGATAAAAGCTGTAAATACAAAGAAGGTGTTCGGCTGTTCATTGGCAAAATTAAGATTGGGATTCATTGCAGAATCGGCAGGTATAGTCTTTATAGCACTACTTATAAGTTATTACATAGACTTCTATGTATCAAACTCCGCAATGGCCGGCTTCTTTACAACATCATTGGCGTTTTCAAGCAATCTTACAGTATTTGTCGGGACAATAATTGCGGCATTAGTCATTACATTGGCCGGCAGCCTATACCCTGCATACTACATAACATCATTCAATACGGCATTTGTGCTAAAAGGGAGTTTTTCATCTACAAAATCCGGTATGGTTTTAAGGAATCTCCTTATAGGTATTCAGTTCTTTATCTCCATATCATTGATTATCTGCTCTATATTCGTTAACCTGCAGCATAACTATATGCTCAACTACGATATGGGATTCAACAAGGAGAATATGGTCTCTGTCTACGGCTCCAATTCTATTCTCGATACTCCGGACAAACGTACAATGCTGGTAAACAGGTTTAAGGAGAACCCTTCAATTGTAGATGCAGCTTTCTGCGACAATAACTTTATTGCTCAAAGCCGAATGGGATGGGGAAGAGATTTTAAAGGGGAAAACATTCAGTTGCAGGTGCTTCCGGTATCATATAATTTTGTAAAAATGATGGGGATTGGAATGTTGGACGGAAGATACTTTACCCAAGATGACGAACTTAAAGAGACAGGCATATTCATAATTAACGAGGCTGCGGCAAAACAGTACAATATAACATTGGAGGATCAACTGTACGGCCATATAGGCCAAGCTCCTGTTGTTGGAATATGCGAGGACTTCCATTTTAGGCCAATGCAATACGAGACCATACCGTTTGCCTTTTATGTTATGGGAACCAAACCTTGGAGGGCGCAGAGGCATATCTACATCCGTCTTGCACCGGGAGCAGATATTCAATCTGTTAAGCAGCATGTATGTTCTGTCATTAAGGAGCTGGCTCCCAACATGAAGGATGAGTGGATGAGTTTCAACTCTTTTGACGAAGAGCTTGGTTCAAACTACAAGAAGGAGAACCAGTTGGCAAATCTTATTACCATATTCTCCGTAATATCCATAATAATCTCCTTAATGGGTGTATTTGGGCTTGTAATGTTTGAAACTCAATACAGAAAGCATGAGATTGGAATAAGGCGGGTACTCGGTTCATCTATAGGCGACATTCTTAAAATGTTCAACTACAAATATTTTAAGATTATAGCAATCTGTTTTGTAATTGCTATCCCTGTTACATCTTACATAATTAACGAATGGTTCAATTCGTTTGCCTATCATACATCACTTCACTGGTGGGTGTTTGCAGTGGCGTTGCTGATTGTTTTGCTCATTACAATTGTAACTGTAACGCTGAGGAGTTTGAGTGCGGCTACTGCTAATCCTGTGGAGAGCATCAAGAGCGAGTAAAAGATTTGTTAAAAAGGCAACTACTGCGTTACGCTCATCATTAAAATCCTCACATACTAAAGTATGCTCCGGTGTTTAATGATTTCGCAAGCCTTGTATTTGCACTTTTTAACAAACTTTTATATCGAACAGGCAACAAACACTTTAAAGATTTAAGTTCATGGAATATGGCGTTTGTCGTAGATCGGAGCTGCTGCCAATCTGCAACAAACGCTTTTTGTTATTTGTCGGGAAGGAAACGGTCCTTTCCTTCTACTTCCTAAAAATTAAAGGAATAGCAAATTTTGTTTTATTGCTTCTATCATTTTTGGCGGTACAGCACATTCTTTGGCTATATCCGGCCATTTAGATGCAGCATTACAGACCTCATCAATTATCTGCGATGCATTTTTTATGCTGTTTTTCGCAGCACACTCTATTAAATCATCTCTATTAATGTTATTGAACTTGCCGTTTACAGACATTTGATGCATTGACGTCCATTCCCCATTTGGATTATAAGCATATCCCATATCGTAAGCCGGAGAAAGTCTCCATTTGCCGTTTTTATCCATTAGGAAAGATATATTCTTAGTGTGGTCATCTTGGTTACGTACCACCACATTAAACACTATTCGCCTGAACATCTCCTGTGCCTCCTTGTAGGTAAGTCGCAAATAGTGAAAAAATAGTTATCTTCTATTTTTTGTCTAAAATTTACACAAGAAAACAATAATGCTGTATAAAAATTAGACAATCATTCAAATTACAAAAATATGCATCTATTTACAAACCAGCATTTTACAATTACAGGCACTATTTTGGCACATTATCAGAACGGTTGAAAATCAACCGTCTTAGTGCTTTTTCAAAAATTTGCCTCATATACAATTTGGCAAATGAGAAATTATAAGATTATTATTAACCTATTAAAATGTAAAAGTTGTATAAACTATGGAATTGCAAGGCATGCGAAGTTGAGTAACCCGCAGCATACTACAACGTATGTGAGGAGTTGCAAAACAAGCATAACACAGCAATTCCCAATTTAGACGACTTTTGAAAAAAAATGAAACAGAGAATAACTAAAATCGTACTCTTGGCAGCAGGCCTTGCCTTAGGTTTGGTTCTTATTGCAAAAGTTTGGTTTGAAAAGACTTACGACTCTTATATTCCAGACAAAGAGAGAGTCTATCTTGTAACAATGAAGATAGGACAAGAAGGGAAAGAACCTAACAGCTATTTGAGTACACCGGGAGGTGTTGCACCCGGACTTATGGATTACTGCCCCGGGATTGAGGTTGCAACAAGAACAACTCCAATATTGAGCAATGTGGAGTTTTATGATGAGGATGGCATTAAAAGGGTTGCCGGGATGGTAAACGTTGCAGACTCATGCTTCTTTAAGATAATGGGCAGAAAGGCTGTTGCAGGAGACATTACAAGCTCTCTTGATATAGACCTCAACCTTGCTGTACCAAAGTCGTTTGCGGCAAAGATGTGCAAAGGGGAGGACTATGGAGCACTTGTCGGGAAGAAACTTAAATTCAATAATATGGATTTCTCCATTGCAGGTATTTACGAAGACTTCCCTTTAAACTCGGAATTTGGGGATAATCCGCTCTTTTTGGCAATGCCCTCTATTAAGAGGTTTATGTACGACGGCACGCATAACTGGAACGGCAACGAGCGTTACAGAAGCTATGTAAAGCTATCCCCCGCCAACGACAGGGTGTCTGTAAACAAGGCTATTGAATTGGCTTGCAAAGAGCATCTTCCGTTGGAGGAGCTTGAAAAATCCGGTGTTACATATACTTTTGAGATAAATCCCGTAGACAGCATTCACGGCAAATTTACAGACTCCAACAAAACCTCGCTTATTCTTTTGGTTGTAGGAATCATCCTGCTTGTAGCATCTATAATGAACTATGTGCTGTTTACACTCTCTTCTATGATAAAGAGGTCCAAGACAGTAGCTGTCTTAAAGTGCTACGGTGCCGAAAAATGGAACATAAGGAATATGCTGCTCAAAGATGCTGTTATAGACCTGCTTATATCACTTGTGCTGGCACTTGCCTTAGTAGCGGCTTTTGCACAAAAGGCAACATACATGATTGGAACCCCAATTGAGGCTCTCGCTCAGGGGAATGTGATTATTCTGCTTGCAGGAGTACTTGTTGCTCTGTTCCTTGTTGGAGGATTTATTCCGGCATCCGCGTATGCAAACATACCGGTTACGGCGGCATTCAAGAATCTTAAGGAGGGGGCAAAAGGGTGGAAATATGCACTTTTGTTTGTTCAGTTTACCCTCTCTGCGCTGTTTATAACACTCTTTGTCATAACGTTCCTTGAATATCACAAGGTTACCAACGCAGACCCCGGCTACAGATATGAGAAACTTGCATATTGCAGTATGCAGTATGTTCCTGCTGCTCAAAGGGATTATGTAATGGAGGAGGCTAAAAAGCTCTCATGCGTTGAGGATGCAGCGCTTATGTCTACCCTGCCGTTCTTTGGTCAGAGCGGAAACAATATCTATCTGCCCGAGGATATAGAGAAATCTCTCTTCAACATAGCAGACCTCTATATGTCTACCGCTAACGGCATGGAGATACTTGGTGTCCCAATTGTAGAGGGCAAACCTTTTGAGCCGGGGACAGCAGCCAATGAGATTATTGTAAGCGAGACCTTCCAAAAGAAGATGGCGCAGACAGCAGGGTGGACAGACGGTTGTGTAGGCAAAGCAGTTTTAGTAACAGAGCACTCAGACCGTCAGGCAGACAGGTTTGTCATAAGAGGCGTATTCAAGGACTTTCTGCTAGGAAGCCTGCAAAACTCAGACAAACGTGGAATGGTACAGTTCTATTACAACTACAGAGACTCTGCAAACATCAATTGGGCACCAAAGATATTGGTTGTAAAATTATCTGAGAATACCCCTCAGAACCGCACAACCGTACAGAATTTCCTTAACACTCAGCTTCCCGACAAAGAACTCAACCTTCTTAGCGCTGCTGCGGAATATGAGGCAAAATACTCCAAGATGAAGCAGCTTAGGGACTCTGTAATAGTAGCTACCATAGTTACGCTCTTCATTACATTAATGGGTATTGTAGCCTACTCTATAGAGGAGAGCAACAGACGCCGCAAAGAGATGAGTATAAGAAAGGTTAACGGAGCCTCTGTTGGAGAACTTATTGTTCTGGTGTTAAAAAGGACGCTTTATATTGCAATCTTCGCAGTGGTGATTGGAGGAATTGGCGCATACTATGCAGGAGACACATTCCTAAGCCTCTTTGAGACCAAAATAAATTTAAGTTGGTACCTGTTTGCAGGATGCGGGTTGTTTACCCTGTTGGTTATAATTGCGGTGAGTGCGGTTACGGTATGGCAGAAGGCTAATTTGAATCCTATAGAGAATTTGAAATCTGAATAAGCAAAAGTTGCCTAAATTGGTAATTGCTGCGTTACGCTTGCTTCGTAATTCCTCATTTACCTAAGTAAACTTCGGATTACTCAGCTTCGCAGGCCTTGCAATTCCCTAATTTATACAACTTTTAGACAACATCATCTCAAGTTTAAACAGTTGTATATTAGGCGCTTTTGAAACAATTAAAATCTTTAGGAAAAGAATTACAGCTTTACAAGGCTTGCAATTCTTTGATTAATAAAATTTTAGATAATAATAAAGAAATTAATAATTAAAAAAATACAGAATATTATGGCAATGTTACAAGTAAAGGATCTTAAGAAGGTCTTTAGAACAGAAGAGATTGAAACCATAGCTCTTAACGGCGTTTCATTTGAAGTAAACAAAGGTGAGTTCGTTGCAATTATGGGGCCGTCTGGTTGCGGTAAATCTACCCTCCTCAACATATTGGGCCTGTTGGACAACCCAACATCAGGTAGCTATCAGCTATTAGACAAAGAGGTTAGTACCCTTAAAGAGAAGGACAGAACCAAATTCCGTAAAGGAAACATTGGATTCGTATTCCAGAACTTTAACCTTATCGACGAGCTTAATGTATTCGAGAATGTGGAGCTTCCGCTTATCTATATGAACATTAAGGCTTCCGAGCGTAAAGAGATGGTAAACAACATCCTTAAGAGGATGAACATAAGCCACAGAGCATCACACTTTCCACAGCAGTTATCCGGAGGTCAGCAACAGAGAGTTGCAATAGCAAGAGCCGTTGTCTGCAACCCTGCGCTTATCCTTGCCGATGAGCCTACAGGTAACTTGGACTCAAAGAACGGTAAAGAGGTTATGGAACTGCTTACAGAGCTTAACAAAGAGGGGACAACCATCATTATGGTAACCCACTCACAGCATGATGCCACATATACTCAAAGAGTACTCAACCTGTTCGACGGACAACTTGTTGGCGATGAGGCACGCAAATTGTTCTAAGTAAGCGTTAAAAAATAAGTTGGTAAATATTTAGCAGTATTTTTAGAAAAGAAATATAGACCGAAAAGACAATTAAAGATTACTAAGGTCTGTTGAACAAATGATTTTGTTCAACTGTTCATAATGAGTGTGAATAACGGTTTATAAAGTTTGATTTTGTGGTTATTGTTAAAAGCCCGACCGCTTATGGCCGGGCTTTATCTTTTCAAAGGAATCGCATAAAAGCGGAATTTCAAGGTTTGCAAAACTATAACGTACTGCGGAGCAGATGCTTCATATTAACCTTACCGTCTACCAACGCAGGAAGCTCTGCAATAGCAACACGCTGCTGCTCCATAGTATCCCTGTCTCTTACAGTAACTGTCTTATCCTCAAGAGTCTGATGGTCTACTGTAATACAGAGAGGAGTTCCAATGGCATCCTGCCTTCTGTAACGCTTTCCAATAGAATCCTTCTCGTCATACTGGCAGTTATAGTCAAATTTAAGCATATCCATAATCTCCTGTGCAACCTCAGGAAGACCATCTTTCTTTAGAAGAGGAAGGACGGCAACCTTTACAGGAGCAAGAGCAGGATGGAACTTCATAACAACCCTCTCCTCACCGTTCTCCAACTTCTCCTCCTTGTATGCAGCAGAAAGAATAGCCAGAACAGACCTGTCAACACCAATAGAGGTCTCTATTACGTATGGAACATAGCTCTCGCCCTGCTCAGGATCAAAATATTGTATCTTCTTGCCCGAATACTCCTGATGACGGCTCAAATCATAGTTGGTTCTTGAGTGAATACCCTCCAACTCCTTAAAGCCAAATGGGAAGTTAAACTCAATATCCGTTGCAGCATTGGCATAGTGAGCCAGCTTCTCATGATCGTGGAAACGATAGTTCTCAGAGCCAAGCCCGAGAGCAAGATGCCATTTAAGACGAGTCTCTTTCCATCTCTTGAACCACTCTATCTCCTGCCCCGGTTTAACAAAGAACTGCATCTCCATCTGCTCAAACTCTCTCATCCTAAAGATAAACTGCCTTGCAACAATCTCATTTCTAAACGCCTTACCAATCTGAGCAATACCAAACGGAATCTTCATACGCCCGGTCTTCTGAACATTGAGGAAGTTTACAAAGATACCCTGAGCAGTCTCCGGTCTAAGATACAGAATGTCCGATTTATCCGCCACATTACCCAACTGGGTACTGAACATAAGGTTAAACTGTCTTACCTCTGTCCAGTTTTTGGTTCCCGATATAGGACAAACAATGTCGCAATCTATGATAAGTTGCCTCAAATCCTCAAAATCATTCTCATTAAGGTCTTTAACCATCCTCTCGCGGCAAGCATCTATCTTTCCCTGATTCCTCAAAACATTAGGGTTAGTAGCCCTGAACTGCGCCTCGTCAAAAGCATCTCCAAACTTCTTCTTTCCCTTCTCTACATCCTTTTTAATCTTCTCCTCCAATTTGCCTATATAATCCTCCAACAGCACATCAGCCCTGTATCTCTTCTTGGAATCCTTGTTATCAATAAGAGGATCGTTGAAAGCACCAACATGCCCCGATGCCTCCCAGATTCTCGGATGCATAAAGATGGCCGAATCTATACCCACAATATTCTCATGGAGTCTGACCATAGCATCCCACCAATACCTTTTAAGATTGTTTTTAAGCTCACTTCCAAGCTGTCCATAATCGTAAACAGCACCTAATCCGTCATAAATTTCGCTTGACGGAAAGATAAATCCGTACTCTTTGGTGTGAGCAATAAGATTTTTAAAAAGGTCTTCTTGTGTCATAACTTATATTGTTAATTATTATTAAATTCTTGTTTATCAATCTAATCCGTCACATACCGCATCACTTTACAAAATCTGCAAATCCACTTGGAGCCCCCTTTACAAACTCTCTCATAGGCAGCTTTGCAAACTCCCTCTCGTGCAGTCTTGGGTGCGGTACAACCAAATCCTCTTCATTTATACGGCATAGCTCCCATACAAATTTCCCATCCTCTCTTTTCCCGCCTTTTCCCACTTTGCTTCCCGACAAATTTCTCCTCTCTCCCACCCCGTTTTTCATATTGTCAGATCCTGCCGGCTTCTGCTCAGCTGCAGGTATGAACTTCTGCTCATACACCAAAAGAATATCTATGTCGATTGGTCGGGAAGAGTATATACGTTCACCTTTTTCATTGAACTGTGCACCGTTTCTAACCCTTCCAAGCTCCTTTTCTATCCTCAGGCACTCCTCCAAAACTTTGTGCGGTGGAAGTTCTGTCACACAGGTAAATGCCTGGTTCATAAACTTATCTTTACACTCAAACCCCCAAGGCTCAGTCTCATACAGATCCGATGTATTAACAGCCTCATCTAATGAAACAACCTCAGAATAATCCGGCAATAAAGCATCTATCAGCTCTAACACAGCCTGCCCCAAGATCTCCTCACGATCACCCATATTACTGCCAAGCAGCAGGTAAACTCTATATAGTCGTTTTGCCATTGCACTACAACATTCCAAGCTCCAACATAGCCTCCTCGCTCATTCTGCTTTTGTCCCATGCAGGCTCAAAAACAAGCTCTATTGCGGCATCGGTAACTCCGGGGGTATCCTTCACAACTTCGTTAACCTGCTCCAACATCTCATCTGCCATAGGGCAGTTAGGGGCGGTTAGTGTCATCTTAATGAATACTTTGTGGTCATCATCTATCTTAAGGTCATAGATGAGTCCCAAATCATATATGTTAACAGGAATCTCCGGGTCATACACCTGCCTTAGAGCACGCACGACATCCCTTAAAACCGATTCTTTACTCTTTTCCATATTTTTAAATTTTTACCTGCTTTACCTTCTATACTCTCTTTACTTTCTATACTTTCTTTACCCTCTATACTCTTCAAAATTGCCAACGCTAACGCCAATGCCAACGCTTCTTTACAAAGCGCCAACGGCATAAGCCTTAATTCTCTCTATCATAGAGGCCAACCCGTTAGCCCTCGTTGGCGAAAGATTCTCATGCAAGCCAATCTCCTTAATGAACTCCGGTGGAGCAGCCAATATATCCTTTGGGGGTTCACCGTTATAAACCTTTATAAGAAGTGATATTATCCCTTTTGTTATAATAGCATCTGAATCTGCAGTAAACCAAAGCTTTCCATCTTTTACATCACATTTAAGCCAAACTCTGCTCTGGCACCCCTTAATGAGGTTCTCATCTGTCTTGTCCTTCTCCTCTATTGCAGGAAGAGACCTGCCAAGTTCAATGAGATATTCATACTTATCCATCCATTCGGGAAAAAGAGCAAACTCATCTACAATCTCCCGTTCCCTCTCTTTGATACTCATATTATGTTGTTTTATCTTTCTTTATTACCAAATTTAGCCTTGGCTTTAGCTTTCTTTACCCTCTTTACCCTCTTTACCCTCTTTACTCTCTTTACTTTTATAAATCCAACGCTAACGCCAACAATTAAGTTTATAGTTTATGGTTAAAAGTTTATAGTCAGTTTGTCAGTTGATAGTTTTAAAGATATTAGTTTCTTACATTAAACTTTACTGCTATTAACTTTAAAACTATCTATAACACTATAAACTATCAACTTTCAACTTAATCATGGCCAAAGCCAATTGTCGGGAAGCATAATTTAAAAACATTACCTAAGCATTGCTATCCCCTTACGGAGTGCTGCTACAAAGGCCTCAGCCTCCTCCAACGTATTATAAGGGGCAAAGGAGATACGCATCATAGATGTCACCCCAAACCTTGCCATTGTAGGCTCGGCACATAGCATACCTGTTCTAAAGGCCATCCCCATCTTGTCTAATATCTGGGCCATATCCAACGGATGCACACCCTCTATGCTGAACGAATAGAGCGGTATCTTGTTCTCCCCTTTTCCATAAACCTTAAGCCCCTCTATTGAGGCAAATTCCCTGTCCAAATAGTTTTTTATTGCCGTCTCCTCGTTTTTTACAGCCTTTGCAAGTTCTCCGCTACGCATCTGCTTTATCATCTCTATTGCCGGAGTATAAGTTGCTGCACCAATGAAGTTTGGTGTTCCTGCTTCAAATTTAAGCGGAAGCGGTGCATATGTGGTTTTGGCAAATGTCACTGTCCCAACCATATCACCGCCGCCCATGTATGGTGGCATCTCATTGAGAATCTCTGCCTTGCCGTACAAGATACCTGTTCCTGTTGCAGCATAGATTTTATGGCCGGAAAAAGCATAGAAATCGCAATCCAACTCCTGCACATCTACATTTTCATGTACGCAACCCTGGGCGCCATCTACAAGCACGGGGATTGAGTGAGAATGCACTATCCTTATGGCCTCCTTTACCGGATTCACAAGGCCCAATACATTTGCTATATGTGTTAGAGCAACAAACTTAACCCTCTCATCCAAAAGACTCTCAAATTTGTCAAACTTCCACTGTCCGTTATCATCTACAGGCAGTACCCTTATGCTCGCCCCCACCCTCTCTGCAGCCAACTGCCAAGGGACAATATTGGAATGATGCGAATCCTCCGAAATAAGTATCACATCACCCTCTTTAAGGAATTTGCTGCACCAGCTGCTTGCCACAAGGTTAATTGAGGCAGTGGTTCCGGATGTGAATACTATATTCTCTCTTCCCGGAGCATTGATAAACTCCTTCACATTCTCTCTCGCCTGTTCATAGAGAGCAGTAACCTCCTCAGACAACATATACATCCCCCTGTGGACATTGGCATTAAGCCCGCTGTTCATCCTATTGCACAGCTCTATCACGCCCATTGGTTTCTGTGCCGTTGCAGCATTGTCCAAATAGACAAGCGGCTTGCCGTATGCCATCTGCCCCAATGCAGGGAACTGTTCTCTTAACTCTTTTATTGTGTTCATATTACCCAATTCAAAATCTTTGTTTCTCTAACAAAACCGCATTGAAAGCTGTTCACTTTCGTGCAACCTTTCCTCGCCATTTCTCCATGCCACAAATCGCCCCAAAAACAATCTTGCAAAGGTACACAAAAACTACTGTTTTTAGGCCGGGACACGTTGGCTTTTAGAGTAAAAATGTAGAAAATGTAAAGAGAGTATTAAATTTTTACCGATATTTTAAAAATTAAACATAGAGCCGGCCAAAGCCGCTTAGACTTGGCCAATTTTTAACGAACTATTGTATTGATTGACCATAAATTAATTGTTAACATCCATTCAACTTGAATTTTATGCCAATAGTATCATTATGGATTTTGTTTAAACAATCCATCCAAATCAGGATATACTTATAAGAACAGACAACAACTATAATACGAACTTTACAATGAACTTTAAGTGAACTTATAACGAACTTTCAAATTAAAATATTACCTTTGCACAGAATAACAATCTTATAATTAAAAATCAAGATGTTAAGTGCAGAAGATATACAAGGTTTAGTCAATGGAGGTGAGGGATATAATGTAGACTTTAAGCGGAGTGTGCCATCGAAAGTTCGCGAACTTACGGAAGAAGTTTGCAGTTTTCTGAATGCAGCTGGTGGCTATCTGCTCATTGGAGTAAATAACAATAACGAGATAGTCGGTGCTGAGATAGACAACAGTAAACGGTCTGCAATACAAGGCTCGATAGGTGAGATATCGCCAATGTGCCATTACAATATGTATGATGTGGATGTTGACGGAAAGAAAGTTTGGGTAATAGAAGTACCGTCGGGCAAGAACAAGCCCTATTTTTTTTCGGGATGCACCTATCTGCGAGAGGGGGCAAATAGCCAAAAGCTGACGAATGTGGAAGAAATTCGAGAAGTATTCCAACGCCATGAGCGTATATATTTTGATGCCATACCTCTGTCGAAAGTCAATCTTTTGAAACAATTGGACAAAAACAATTTCTTGGAGTTCAAGAGAGAGGCTCATATAATTTCTGATGTAGACGACTTCCAAGTGCTTGACAGTATGAGGGTCTTTGATGACAATAATGTTGCCAAAAGCGGTGGGGTGTTGTTTTTTGCCCAGCATCCTGAAAATATATTCTTTCATGCTGTTGTGCGCTGTGTGTTGTTCAAAGGGACAGACAAAGTGTACATTATTGACGACAAAACTTTTGGTGGTCCTCTCTTGCAGCAATACAACAAGACTATAGAATGGTTGAAAGGCAAGCTGCAAGTTGCTTACAAGATTGAGGGCACGGGACCGAGAAAAGAAGTTTGGGAAATCCCATTGGAGGTATTCAAGGAAGCCATTATCAATGCGCTTGCACATCGCGACTATGACGAACAGGGGGCAAGTATTACCATAGAAATGTTTGACGACCGTGTGGAAATTACCAATCCCGGTACACTCTTGCCTGTGGTAGCCAAGAACTTCGGACGCAAGAGTTTATCACGGAATCCTCTCATTTTCGGACTCTTTACGAGAATGCACCTTGTGGAACATATTGGCTCTGGCATACCAAGAATGCGTAAGGAAATGCTGGATGCAGGATTGCCAGAACCTGTCTATGACACAGATGGCATGTTTACAGTGACTTTCCGCCGTCCTTTTAATAACAAAACCATGGAATTGACAGACCTTCAATCAAAAGTTATACACACGATCAAGACTAATCCTTCATTGACAATGGAACAGATAGGAAAAGCTATAGGCATTGGACGCACTTCTGTTTACAAAATTGTCAAAAGCCTTAAAGAAATTGGAATATTGGAACATAAGGGAAGAAAAAGCGATGGAGAGTGGGTTGTGAAAAACAATTTAGAAGCCAATATTTCCGCTTCGTCAAATAATCAATAATTCGGTAAATTTTTACCGATATTTTAAAAATTAAACATAGAACAGGCCAAAGCCGCTTAGACTTGGCTAATTTTTAACGAACTATTGTATTATGAGAAAATTTAAATATATATTTTTAACAGTTATAGCATTAATCATTTTTATCTCTGCAAGAGGTCAGTATAAATATGTTCCCAACTTTGATTCTTATGTTGGAACATGGATATATGAATCCTCAAACGAACAATTTGTACTTAAAACAAAAATATATTCTTATGTATTTAATAATGAAAGGGATTATGTTGTTTTGGGTGCATATAAATACATTAAAAACGGTATAATTATTTATGATTTCTTAGATGAATTGGATGGCATGACAATGAAAAACAGGCCAAGAATAATTTTTTACAATCTCTACGATTTACCAAATAATCAAGAGCACCAAGAATTACGTATTCAATATAAAGATCCTAAAACGTATCAGCGTAACAGTACAAAAAAATCACGTCTTTCAATTATCTCAAAGGATCCGGACAAACTTAAATGGCATCTTGTTGTTGAAGACTGGGAACCGGATCCGGAATGTCCGTTAGAATTTACTATTCCATACGATATGATCCTCACCAAAGTAGAGGAGTAACATGATAAAGTTTATAGTTGAAAGTATATAGTTTATAGACAGTTTTAAAGTTAATAGAAGGAAAATTGAAAAGTAAAAACTACTACTTTTAAAGCTATAAACTCTTAACCATAAACTATAAACTAAATTGTTGGCTTTAGCAATTTGAAGAGTATAGAGAGGAAAGAGGGCTTTGGCTTTAGCGTTGGCGTTGGCTTTTAGAGTAAAGAATGTAAAGAGAGTATGGAGGGTGGGCCAATGCCAAGGCTAATGCAAATGCTTTTTGTTTCCCGACAAAATGTTAAACTTCCGCGTATCCGCTTGTTTAGTTAAAAAATTAAACTATATTTGCAATAAATGGCTGGATATTGTAACAATTATAGGCCTTGCTGTAATTTTTATAAAGTTAATACCGGCCATTTAGACCCGCTCCATATAGTGTATAATTAAACCTATTTAACTGATGAAAGCTATTAGAATCAAGCAACGGGCCCTTTTACTTGCCACAGCAATTGTCTCCATTGTTTTGGCATGCTGTACAAAAAAAGACATGGATATTCCGCCACTGCCGGCAGACAGTGCAGGTGATGCAGGCCGGCTTACAATCATGCAATCCAAACTGTTTTTTGAAAACTTTACGGCAAAAAGAAATGCTAAGACAAAAGCTGCTGATAAATATCTTAACAGGCTTGTTGTCGGGAACTTTGTACCAAATTGGGACAATGCCGTTGCCTCAAATGACGGCATCATAGGGAGCGTTGACGTTCCAATCGAGTCCCAAATGAAGTATGTTGCTCTAAGGCAGTACCGCGAGGATAACATCACGTTTGTCTCCCGCACCTCGCTTTACCAAAAACTCATCTTTGTAAAAAATGACACATTAAACTCCATCTTCCCTTATCTTCTCTCCCTTATTCCCGACAAAGACTTTGATGACAATCATCAAGGAGAGGATATAGCAGGCAATTTCATAAATCTTGGAGACAAAGGAGGATTTAGCGGACTGGCAATCTATACAACACCTTATACAGGCTATCTGATAAGGGCAAGCCGATTTGAAAACGGCATTTATATAGACGGTGCATTTGTATTGGATCCTCATCATCCTTTTGAAGAGAATGCTCTCAAAGCCGAATCTTTCCTTAAAGACATTAAGATTATGAGAGTTGTAAGCATTGCTACCAAGGGACACGAAGATGTAGTGGATGGGGGGCAATTGGATGAGGTTGTTGTAACAGCAGAAAGGCCCAAAAAGGATGACGACAAAGAGGAAGAGCAGGAGAGTGACGATGACGTAGATAAAAGAACAGAAAGAGAGGAGGAGAACAGAGGAAAGACAGACCCGGGAGGTGGAGGTGGTGGTGGCTCAAGCCATGGAAATGGTGAAACCTCCAACACAGAGGATAACGAAAACCTATTAGATAATGAAGAAGAGGAGGAGGAAGAACCACAAGATCTGTACACCGTTACCATAGCAGAGCCTGTTGGGGGAAGTGCAACAGGTGGAGGCGGATACAAAAAAGGAAGTACTGCCACTATTTCGGCCATACCTGATGAGGGATATGTATTTGCAGGCTGGAGCGGAGACTATTCCGGATTGGACAATCCGGCAACATTCACCGTGGAGGATGACATGACCATATATGCCAAATTCTATGAAGAAAGTTCTGAATGTGGCAGATTAGTAAAAAATTTAGAGAGTCTTCCATATCTGATGAGATGTAGAGAAAAGATAGGAAGCGGTACCGGTCTCACTGAATTTGGATACATCAAAACATCAACCTCTATTGAAGAAATAGAGGGACGCAATAATGCCATAACACTAAATGATCTCCCTAATACATTGGAATTGGCACATACCCACATTGATGTGATATATCCGTCAATTGGAGACTTAAGAAGCATTTACAGACGTTATTATAAAGGGTGTATATCTGATTATGAGAATTTTAAATACATTATCGTTTCCCCTGAATATTTTGTCGTTATAAAAATTGAGGACACCAATAGAATGGATGTTTTAATTAGAGACTCTTTAATCATTAAAAAGGTTATTACTGACGACAACAAATATAGTTACGAATTTTCAAAAGAAATTGAAAAAAATTACGATAGATTCATCCCCATACAGTCAAACAGTGTAGAAGGACACTTTAGTAATTTTATGGATTTCTTTGAGTATCTCAACCCCGGATTGTCCATATCTGTTTACAAAACAGATACAGAGTCCGGAGAAATGACTTATAAGAAAGTTAGCAATCGCGAAGATTTTAGCAATTTATTAAACAGAGTAGGCATTTGTAATAATTAAAACACTTCTATTATGAGAAAAATTAAATATATATTTTTAACAGTTATAACATTAATCATTTGTATCTCTACAAGAGGTCAGTATAAACATGTTCCAAACTTTGATTTTTATATTGGAACATGGATATATGAATCCTCAAACGAACAATTTATACTTAAAACAAAATTATATTCTTATGTATTTAATAATGAAAGGGATTATGTTGTTTTGGGTGCATATAAATACATTAAAAACGGTAAAATTGTTTATGATTTCTTAGATGAATTGGATGGCATGACAATGAAAAACAGACCAAGAATAATTTTTTACAATCTCTACGATTTACCAAATAATCAAGAACACCAAGAATTACGTATTCAATACAGTGATCCTAAAACATATCAGCGTAACAGTACAAAAAAATCACGTCTTTCAATTATCTCAAAGGATCCGGACAAACTTAAATGGCATCTTGTTGTTGAAGACTGGGAACCGTATCCGGAATGTCCGTTAGAATTTACTATTCCATACGACATGCTCCTCACCAAAGTAGAGGAGTAATACCTCCGGCCTATAGAGTTTATTGGCGTTAGCGTTAGCTTTAGCTTTAGCGTTGGCTTTTAGGGTAAAGAATGTAGAAAAATAAAGAGTGTATGGAGGGTAGGCCAAAGCCAATAAGAATGTAATTTAATAAAGTTTTAACAATGAGAAACACAAGAATAATTTTAACAGCAATACTTGCCTTTGCAAGCATTCAACTTAATGCACAACAGGCAAAAGAGGGAGATATTTTTAATATAAAAAAATTTACAGCCCACGATAAACACTACTTTATTGATTTGATACTCAATGATTCTGTATCTACAATCGGAATTATTTCCAGTATCGACACCTTTGTTATAGCAAAAGATTTTTACTTAAAACATATAAACTCATTTAACATGGAGATAAATCCATCTCCAAATCAGTTAGATTCTTTAAGAGCAGGTTACATAAAAAATTATTACTCAAAAGGCAAAATAAAACTTGGAGCCAATACGTACTATCACGGCCCCATAGTAATTGCAAAGAAAATTCTTTTTAATTCCAACCTTGTCTTTCCTCTGTCAAGGATATATAATGCAAAAGACAGCAGCAGGATTATACATATAAATTTTCCTAAAAAGAAACTCCAAACTCTTTCACGTAAAGACTTGGAAGAAACGTCGTTACGCAAATTTAAGAAATATCCTATGCTGCACGGCCCTAAAGAACACAACTACTCAATTGAAACCACTTTCTATGTTGCCAATAAGATTGGATTTGAAAAGAACATGACGGGCAGATTCGGCTTTAACATAGCTTATAGTGGAACAGTAGTGCTGAATACAAAACGGAAAAAGGTCTTTGACTTTGTATACGCCACCCTGCCATGCTTTGATATGGTTGATTTTTCCAATGAGAAGAAAGGTCTAAGGTATTTTGGCTTTCTGCCGTACAAAGCGGGAATTTGCGATGTAGAGCTTGGACAAATAACCATAGGCACGTTAGAAACCGACAAACAGGATATTTGCAGTAATGAATTTGACGGTGTTATAGGAACCAGATTCTTAGGGTATTACGATTGTATTTTTGATTTTGACAAATTAGACTTTTACATAAACAACTAAGTAATCTTAAAAAAATAACTTGGTAATCTTTAATTGTCTTTTCGGTCTATATGTCTTTTCTCATCAGTCATGTGCCACCGGCACACTCCATCTTCAAAAAGACATCTATCCTCAAAAATACTGCTAAATCTTTACCAACTTATTTTTTAACGATTACTAAAGAGGCAGACTTCTATAGGCTGTTTTGTTTTTTTAGCTAATTTTGTCGGGAAGAAAAGGAGAAAAAATGTACGATTATATAACAGGCACAATAGCGGAAATATCGCCTGCCGAGGCAATTATAGATAACAACGGAATCGGCTACTCGTTGCAGATTTCGCTGCAGACATATTCGGAGATCCATCAGCAGAAGCAGACAAAACTCTATATCTACAATCATGTAAGAGAGGACACACACCTTTGGTTTGGATTCGCCACAAAAGATGAACGCACTGTGTTTCTGCAACTTATAAGCGTATCGGGGATTGGTCCCAACAGCGCACGTGTTATGCTTTCATCGCTAAGTGCCAACGAGATACGCACGGCAATCATTCAGGGCGACGTTAACAAGATTAAGAGCGTTAAGGGAATAGGGCTAAAAACCGCGCAAAAGGTTATTATTGAGCTGAAAGACAAGATTGGCAAGACTGCAGGGGCAGATAATATTCCGTCTTTGCTTCCCGACAACAACTCTAACAGAGAGGAGGCGCTCTCTGCTCTTGTCATGCTTGGATTCCAGAAGGCAGCAGCAGAAAAAGCTCTCTCATCTGTGCTTAAAAAGACACCGGAGTTGTCCTTGGAGGAGCTTATAAAGGCATCGCTTAAGATCCTATAATGTGAATTTTAATAAAAGTGGAAGCTTGTTGGTCGTAAAGAGGAAACAGGTTAGTAAGCGTTAAAAATAACTTAATAATCTTTTTAAGAGTTTTTAACGTTTGTTGTATGTTTTTTATATTTTTGTACAAAATTTTGATATTATTAATTAACAAATAATAAGATGAACACACCTAATAATCTAAAGTATTCAAAAGACCACGAGTGGGTTAAAGTAGACGGCAACATTGCAACTGTTGGTATTACAGATTTTGCACAGAGCCAGTTGGGAGATATTGTATTTGTAGACATTCAGACAGAGGGTGAGGAACTTGAAGCCGGTGAGTTGTTTGGCAACATTGAGGCTGTTAAGACCGTTGCAGACGCTCTTATGCCTGTATCAGGAAAAGTTATTGAGGTTAATGCAGACCTTGAGGGCGAACCTGAGGCTGTTAACTCAGATCCATACGGAAAAGGCTGGATGGTTAAAGTTGAGATGTCTAACCCTGCAGAAGTTGACGGTTTGTTAGACGCTGAGGCATACGCTGCAATCTGCAAATAATAATCTACTTTAGTAAGATTACGGGGGCAATACCAAGACGAAGGTTAGCCCCCGTTTTTATATATTCAACAAACAATCTTATACCATGAATTTTAGGATTTATCTTGCAATTATTTCTACAATAATTTGTTTTTCTAGTTGTTCTCCCAAACATTATGTAAGTATAGTAGCTCATCGCGGGTATTGGGATTGTCCGCAAGGGGGCTATTCTCATAACTCTATTGCCTCTCTTAAAGCTGCCTGTGAGAAGGGTTTTTGGGGAGCGGAATTTGATGTTAATATGACTGCAGACGGAGTACTTCTTGTCTTTCACGACGATAAAATAGATGGCAAGATCATCAACTACACAAACAAGAAAGAGTTTGATTTCTACAGATTACCCAATAACGAAGCAATCCCTACATTGGACGAATATCTTACTGTTGCCAAGAGATATCCTAAAACAAAACTTGTATTTGAACTAAAAGAGCATCATTCAGATGAATTGGAGAACAGGGCTGTTTCAGGCTCCATAGAGGCCCTTAAAAGGCATAATCTTTTTCATCCAAACAGAGTAATTTTTATATCATTCAGCCTTTCTGAATGCCGTAAACTTGCAGAAGCTGCACCAGGTTTTACAGTTCAATATCTCGAAAAGGATCAAACAATAGATGTATTAAAACAGAATAAGGTTAATGGAATAGACCTTCAATTTAGGGCATTTCTCAATAGACCTTCATGGATAAAAGAGGCAAGGAATAATAATTTTAGCATAAACGCATGGACCGTTAACAAAGAGGAGGATATTAAAGCTGTTCTCAATTTAGATATAGATCAAATAACCACCAATGCTCCGGAATTGGTTAGAAGTATAATAAAACAATCTAAAACCCTTAAGGAGAGAAAGGCTACAAAATAGCCATGTTTAGCCTTGGCATTGGCGTTGGCAATTTTTTAAGTAAAGAGAGTAGAGAAGGCTAAAGCCAAGGCCAAAGCTAAAGCCAATTATCTACCAAAATAAACTAATAATATAGATATATCGGCAGGTGAAACACCTGGAATTCTCGAAGCCTGAGCTATTGTCTGCGGCTTTATCCTACTTAATTTTTGCCTACTCTCTATTGATAGCGATTTAAGAGAATTATAATCAAAATTTGCAGGAATTTTAACATTCTCCAACCTTAGAATCTTATCTGCAATCCTTTTTTCACGTTCAATATACCCCTCATATTTAATGCCTATTTCCACACTCTCCAATATCTCATTTTTATAAAAATCATAGAAGTCATTCATAATATTATTACCCCTCGTCTCTACTACAGGCCTATACGGGAGAAACATATAATCCTCTTTGTCGGCACTTGATTTTATCATATCCATTACCTGTGTTCCACGTGGAACATTAGTCACAAAATCCAAAAGCGAGATCTGTGGACGTTGCAAAATATCATCTAATCTTCTACTTTGTGTTAGAGGAGAGGATCCTCTTGAAACAAGGTAATCATTAATCTCATCCGTCCTTACAGATGTATTATTAAGATATTTTCTAATATTAGATGTTGTAGAATACTTTTTAATCATCACATCTAATCTATGTTCAGATGCCAGTCCAATATTATAGCTTAACTCCGTTAAACGTAAATCAGCATTATCCTGTCTTAGTAATATTCGGTATTCAGCTCTTGAAGTAAACATTCTATATGGTTCGTCAACCCCCTTAGTAACCAAATCATCAATCAGAACACCTATATATGCTTGATCTCTGTTAAGCACTACAGGTTCTTTATCATTAACAAATCTATGAGCATTTATACCAGCCATCAATCCTTGTGCAGCTGCCTCCTCATATCCAGTAGTACCATTAACCTGTCCGGCAAAAAATAATCCTTTCACCAACTTAGATTCAAGAGAATGATTCAACTGAACAGGTGGAAAATAATCATACTCCACAGCGTATGCAGGACGATATATCTCAACATTCTCCAATCCTTTTATCTGTTTAAGAGCATCTATCTGTGTCTGTATAGGCAAAGATGAAGAGAAGCCCTGTAAATAATACTCATTTGTATTCCACCCCTCAGGCTCCAGGAAAAGTTGGTGTTGAGTCTTTCCAGCAAAGGTCTTTAGCTTATCCTCTATACTTGGACAATATCTTGGACCCTTACCGTGAATAACTCCGGAAAAAAGAGGAGAGTCCTTAAACCCGGAACGAAGTATGTCATGCACCTCCTCATTTGTATAGACCATATAACAACATAATTGCTGTTTAAATTTTTGAATCGGAGATAAAACATTAAGGAATGAGAATCTTTGCGGAGTACCATCTCCGGGTTGAACCAATAAATCCTTTAAGTTAACAGATCTTATATCTATCCTTGGTGGGGTACCGGTTTTCATCCTGTCTGACTGTATACCCAAAGAGTTAAGTTGCTCAGTAAGCGAATAAGCCGACGGCTCCCCCACTCTACCACCGTCTGTCTGTGATTTACCTATGAATAACTTCCCATTGAGAAACGTTCCTGCCGTAATAACTACCGAGCGAGCTGTAAATTTTGCACCTAAAAGCGTGCAAACTCCTTTAACTTGCTGATTTTCAACTATTAAAGAAGAAACAGCATCTTGCCAGATATTTAAGTTTTTAGTATTTTCAAGAATATAACGCCAATTGAAGGAAAAATATACCCTGTCGCACTGCGCTCTTGGACTCCACATTGCAGGACCTTTAGATCTATTGAGCATCCTAAACTGCAAAGTACTTGCATCCGTAACCAAACCTGTGTAGCCTCCCATAGCATCAATCTCTCTCACAATCTGCCCTTTTGCAATACCACCAATGGCAGGATTGCAAGACATCTGAGCAATCTTGTTCATATCCATTGTAATAAGGAGGGTCTTAGATCCCAAATTAGCAGCGGCAGCAGCAGCCTCACATCCTGCATGACCTGCACCAATAACAATTATATCGTATATTCTATCCATAAACGGGGAATGTATATCATAAGTAAGAACCGACAATCTGTTCAACTATAATTTTTTGTCGGGAAGAGAATTAAAATTATTGCTTTAGTGAAATTTCATTAAGGAGCTCCAATGCTTCATCCTCCTTTTCTCTCATTATATGCTTTTGTTTATTAGAGTGATCATCAAACCCGCAAAGGTGAAGTACTCCATGAATAATCACTCTGTGAAGTTCATCCAAAAATTGCTGTCTATATTCAATTGCATTTGCCTTAACCGTATCTATACTTATATAAAGCTCCCCCTCTATAATATCATCTGCGCAATAATCAAAGGTAATTATATCAGTATAGTAGTTATGCCCCAAAAACTGTCTGTTTATCTCTAAAAGCTTCTCGTCTGAACAGAAGATAATATTAAGATCTCCAGTATCCATGCCATGTTTTAACGCTACCTGTTTAATCCAACGCTTTAACAGCAACTTATTATTAATAGTAAGTTTAATATCGTTATTGAAAAACCTAATCATTGTCTAAAATTATAGTTATTTTGTTAAATATTTAATTACAATATATTTAAAATAGTTACCTTTGCCACGAGTTGTTGGTTGTAACCGTAGTGTTGACACACAACATTTTCGGGTACAAAGCTACAACTTAGAGAGAATAAAATAAAACCTTATTAAATAAAAATAAATTATGGCAAAAGTTACAGTAATTGGCGCAGGTAATGTTGGCGCTACATGTGCAAATGCTATGTTACACATGAAATTCGCTTCTGACATCGTTCTTTTGGATATTAAAGAGGGTGTTGCAGAGGGCAAGGCAATGGATATGATGCAAACTGCTAATTTGTATCAGTTTAACACCAGAGTTAAAGGTGTAACAAATGATTACAAGGCTACAGCTAAGTCAGATGTTGTAATTATCACTTCAGGTATTCCAAGAAAGCCGGGTATGACAAGAGAGGAGCTTATAGGTGTTAATGCAAAAATCGTTAGCAGCGTAGTTGATAATGTTCTGCAGTATTCACCAAAGGCAATAATAGTTGTTATTGCAAACCCAATGGACCCTATGACATACCTTACTCTTAAGAGGACAAAACTCCCTAAGAACAGAGTAATTGGTATGGGTGGTATCTTGGACAGCAGCAGATTCCAGTACTATCTGAGCCAGGCACTAAAGGTTCCTGCAAGCGATGTAGAGGGATTTGTTATTGGCGGTCACGGTGATACAACAATGATACCTATGATAAGATTTGCAAAATACAGAGGTATCCCTGTAACCGAGAAACTTCCTAAGAAGGTATATGAGAAAGTAGTTGCAGATACAATGGTTGGTGGCGCTACTCTAACAAAACTTCTTGGAACATCTGCTTGGTATGCTCCGGGAGCATCTGCAGCAGTGTTGGCTAAATCAATTATTATGGACGAGAAGAAGATGTATCCTTGCTGCGTATATCTTGAGGGTGAGTATGGACACAATGATATATGTATTGGCGTTCCTGCGATTATCGGCAAAAACGGCTGCGAGAAGGTTGTTGAGCTAAAACTTAACAAAGAGGAGCAGGCATTGTTTGACAAGAGCGCAGAAGCTACCAAAAAGACAAGCAATCTGCTTCATGATATGAATCTTATCTAAGATAAATAGAACATAACAAAACGGCGGTTTAGTGCAAAAACAGTGCTAAACCGCTGTTTTTATATATAAAATGTTAAAAAAGTTCATTTCATATTATATTGGTACACAATTTGTTATAAAAAAGAAAACAAAATTCATTAAGTTTTATTGTATTTTTTAATAAATAAATTATTAATTTTACAGTTGCTTAATGAGAAAACACTCAAAATAATATGGAAATAAAAAAATCACCAAAGGCAAACCTTGAAAACAAGAAGCTACTTTTCAAGGAGATTGGTCTGGTAATTGCTTTGGGGCTTACACTACTCGCATTTAACTGGAGTACAAGCGAAAAAGCAGTTTCAACAATTGAGGCAGACCAACAGCAAGTAATTGAGGAAGAGTCAATTCCTATTACAAATGACACACCTCCACCTCCACCTGAAACAAGTGTTGCAGAACCAGCAATGTCTGATATTATTGATATTGTTGATGATGACATTAAGGTAGATACCAAAATTATCATCAACGAGGATGATAAAAATCAGGGCGTTGAAATTAAGGAGTATGTACAGGCAGCAGAGATTGTAGAGGAAAATGTTGAAGATGACGTGATTCCTTTCGCAATTGTTGAGGACAAACCACAGTTCCAAGGCAAAGATGCAAACGAATTTACAAAATGGGTATACAACAACATTGTTTATCCTGAGATAGCCAAAGAGAACGGTGTTCAGGGGCGTGTTACTCTTCAATTTGAAATTGGAAAAGATGGTACTGTTACGAATGTAAAAGTTCTTAGAGGTGTTGATTCTTCACTTGACAAGGAGGCTGTAAGAGTTGTATCAAACTCTCCAAAATGGACTCCAGGTAAGCAGAGAGGTAAAGCTGTAAAAGTTAAATATAACTTCCCTGTAACATTCCAGCTGAAATAAGTATAAATATTTTCTATACTAAAATAAAAAGGGCGACTAAAAATAGTTGCCCTTTTTATTTTAGCAAGACTATTATAACAATTGCGGCTCAACATATCTTACAGATTTGTTTACAATTCCACCTTCGACTTGCAGATTACTTTATATAACATCCACTTTAGTTTCTAATTAATAGTGGTTTATTTTATATGTAAAAACCATTTAAACCACCGCATCTACCTCTAATTCACTTAATTTAAACCAAATTTGTAGAAAGATTTAAATTGAGGAACAAGTATGAAAAAACTAAAACAACTAACTCACTACGGAATCGTGTG
>CAKUYQ010000003.1 GCA_934717185.1 uncultured Bacteroidales bacterium
TCCTGAACCAGGACTTGAACCTGGGACCCTCTGATTAACAGTCAGATGCTCTAACCAACTGAGCTATTCAGGAATTTATTAACTTTAAATTTTAAATTATGAAGCTGTACCGTTGTAGTGGCTTAGCGGGTACAAAAGTATAACATTTTTTATATCCATGCAAATTTTTTTTACAAAATTTTTTAAAAGCACTATCTTTGTACTCTGCATTTGGAGCTATCTCATTTTAAGACAAAAAGATATGGATTTATCCGTTATTTCGCATATTTTAAGGGAACTTATTCCTTTTCATTCTCAAATCTCTCTTCCGAGTTTGGGATGCTTTGTTGTGGATGAGAAGCCATCTCAGATTATAAACCAAGGAACAGTTATAACCCCTCCTCAGAAAAGCCTTAGATTTTCGTTTTCAATTGGCAATAACGACGGACTTATAGAGAGCGAGTATGCCAAGCTCAAAAATGAGAATGCACACGATGCTAAACTAAGCGTTGAGAAGCTGATTAGAGAGATAAAGGAGCAGCTTACCCAAAACAGAAAAGTTAAGCTCCCGCAGTTGGGAGAACTTAAATTCAATGAGAACGGTGAACTTCTCTTTATCCCCTCAAATGACATCTCTATTTTTCCTGCTGCCTCACAGCCGTCGGTAGTGAACATTGTTCCAAAGGAGAGTATCGAATTTACTCAGGCGCCCATGGGAATCCCTTCTGCGCCTGAGTTTGACGGTCTCAGGATGCAGCGCATATTGGACTATGCTCTTGAAGCATCTGTCATATCAAAAAGCTGTAGAGATGATATAGCAGCCATACGGGCTAAAGAATTGGCAGAAACATCACTCCGTGAGCCTGCAGATACACAAGAGATCAAAGAGCCAACAGACACACATGTATCAAATTCAGAAATTAAAGCAGAATCAGAGGCAAACATATGGGTAAAAGATAAACTTAAAGAGAATGGAGAGGCTGTACAAGATATTGTAAAAGCTAATGAACAGACGGCTGAAGCAGCTGCAAACGTTAAATCAGCAACAGAAAAAAAAGACAATAAGCTCAGTACAGAAATAGAGTCATCCAAGCCAAAAGTTTCAAAAAAACAAATTTGGCTTGCAATAGCTCTTATAACAATAATTATTATCATCCTGCTCTTGACAATAGTTTATGTTATGCAGGACGAGCTGAGACCATTCTTGGAAAAGATTCTGTACAATTCAAGGGAACGTGCTCTAATCCATCATTTTAACACATAAACAACGAGCCGCCCGTTGTGTTGAACATAGGGCGGCTCATACACATACAATTTTATCTAAACTACTATAATAATGGTACAATTATTAGATTTGTCATGCAGATTCCCAATATAATCTTTATAATACTAAAACAACTTTAAACTCTTTAACTATGAAATACTGCATAACAGAATTAGCTGTTAATCTTCCCATATCTCCTTGTCAGACGGCACGTGAATTCTCGCTGACAGAGGAGCTATTCTTGTTATATTTAGCAAATGTTTGTATGTAAAATTTTCCGAAATTGAATTATTTCCCCAACTTCCGCAACCAAGAGTATTGGTTACAGGCAATCCGTTTTGGATTGAACCACCTGCAGTTGTTGCACAAATTGCATTAACTATTACTCGAGATACGGAAAGTTCCGTTCCGGCCTTAATAATGTTAGCCTGATCATTTGAATGGATTCCGGCAGTATGGCCATTACCCTCCATAGAAAGATTTGTCTTTGCTATATCTATAGCCTCTTCGAAATTATCAAACCCCAAGCAACCCATAACAGGGAACATCTTCTCTTTGCATATTCTGTCTGCCCTGCCTGCGCCAACAGCTTCAGCCACTATGACTCTGGTTCCCTCCGGAATGGAGAATTCTGCTGCATCCGCAATAACCTTTGCAGATTTTCCTACCAATGCCCTGTTAATTTTTCCGTCCGGAAACAAAGTATCCAATAATTTATCTTTTTCTTCAGATGTTACAAAATATGCCCCATGATTTTTAAAAGCCTCAAAAACAGCATCTTTATCCTTAGATGGATATGTAAAGAATTGTTCTCCGGAACAGATAATTCCATTATCAAAAGAGCGCCCTGTAATCACCTTATCTGCAGCATCGTTAAAATCTATATTTCTATCCAATATAACCTGTACATTGCCTGCACCCACACCAAAAGATGGTTTACCGGATGAGTATGCAGATTTAACCATAGGCATACCTCCGGTGGCCACAACCACATCACATTGTTCCATAAGTTCCTTTGTCTTGTCTATAGACGGCTCTTCAATTACCTGAATCAGATCTACCGGTACGCCGAGCTGTTCTACAGCCTTTTTAATGAGGTTAACTGCCATAGAAGAGCATTTTTTTGACTGAGGATGAGGGGCAATGATTATTGCATTCTTTGTTTTAAGTGCAAAAACAATCTTGGACATTGGTGTTACAATAGGATTTGTCATTGGTGTAATGCCGGCAACAACTCCTATAGGTTTTGCAATCTCAATCAAACCGGTCTTTTCATCTATATCTATGATGCCCATAGATTTTTTACCTCTCAAATTAAAATATACGCCCTTTGACTTATTTCTGTTTTTTGCCACTTTATGTTCATAAACGCCCATATTGGTCTCCTCTACAGCCAACAATGCAAGCTCCTCTGCATTATCATAAATAACCTTAGTTGCAGCTTTAATAACAACATCAACTTGCTCTTGGTCAAAATGACGGTAATATTGCTCTTGAGCCTTTCTGGCTCTTGCTACCATTTCTGAAATCTCCATAACAATCTATAAAAAATACATTAATTAATACAATTGCTCAAAAACTGATTTAATCTCCTCCTCTGACAGAGGGACATAATTATTTGCCAACAGCCTCTGCTGAGATTCAAGTACATTTGTAGTAAATCCTTGTATCTCATTCTCTTTCATACCGTATGACCTTAATCTGTTCTTAGAAATAAGCTTTCCTAACAAAGCATCCATTGTATCATACGGGCACTCATTCTCTCCAATATGCAGTTCTTTTCTCAAAAAGCTATTAAGATCTTTAATAACACCGTTAGGGTTCTTATCATTATATAATTTAAAGATTGCGGTAAAGAACTGATAATTAGCCTCTCCATGTGGTACATGATAATTTCCGCCAAGCGGGTAAGATAAAGCATGAACAGCTCCTACGCCTGTATTCCCAAAAGCGATACCTGCAAAGTTGCTTGCCATAAGCATATCGTCCAATCTCTCAAATCTATACTCTTCGCCCTTTTCTGCAATCTTGGTGAAAACATCCAATATTATCTTTATTGCTGCTTCACAGTAGATTTTTGTATATGGATTTGATTTAGGTGACAAATATGATTCTGTTGCATGAATCAAAGCATCTATTGAACTGCAAGCATAAAATTTAAAGGGAAGACCTTTAACCAATTCAGGCACCAAAACAGCATCGTCCGCAAGAATGGCATCATCTGCAAGGCCCATTTTAGTATGTCTTGAAGTAATTTCCGCAATTGAAATATTTGTAACCTCACTACCCGTACCGCAGGTTGTTGGCAATATTACCAATCTTTTGTCTTTTACAATCGGAATTTTCCTTTCAAAAGCTTCTACCACATTGTTAACATTTTTTAAGGCAAATATTTTAGAAATATCTATTACCGTACCCCCACCAACTGCAATAACTCTATTATATTCAACACCTTTAAGATCGTTAAGTATATTATTCATCATTATATCCGAAGGCTCACCTAATCCATATTTCTCCTGCATTACAAAATGACACGGAAGATTAAGAGCCTTCATAAAAGGTTCAAAAATAAATGTATTTGTAATGACCAAGTCATTTTCATTCAGTTGATATTCCTTTGCAAAATCGGCAAAAGAATCAAACTTGCATAATCTTGTTTTTAATTTAAATAGTTGCATTATATAATCTTACTAAGCTTTTTTAAAACGAGCATGAAATTCAGAATCAAGCATTTCCCTAAATTTAGGATGTGCTATATTAATCAACTCTCTTGCTCGTTCCCTTAATGTTTTTCCTTTGAGTTTTGCTATTCCATATTCTGTTATAACATAATCCACATCATTCCTGGATGTTGTTATAGCCGAACCATGAGCCAAGAATGGAACTATTCTTGAGACCTTGCCTCCAACAGCTGTAGATGGCATTGCCATAATAGATTTACCACCTTTAGACCAGGTAGCACCTCTAACATAATCTACCTGCCCACCTGTTCCGCTGAACTGTCTCAGGCCGATCGTTTCGGATGCCACCTGCCCCATAAGGTCAACCTCTATACATGAGTTAATAGAGATCATTTTATCGTTTTGAGCTATTATTCTTGGATCATTAACATAATCAACAGGACGCATCTCAACATCTTTGTTGTTATTTACAAAATTGTAGAGCTTTTCTGTACCCATAAGGAATGTTGCGACTAATTTACCAGGCAACAATGTCTTCTTTGCACCTGTGATAACACCTTTATTTACAAGGTCCACAACTCCATCTGAAAACATCTCCGTATGGATTCCCAAATCCTTTTTGCTATCTAAAAACATTAGTACAGCATCCGGTATAGCACCTATTCCAAGTTGTAATGTTGAACCGTCCTCTATCAATGAAGCACAATACTCCCCTATTTTCTTCTCCACATCTGTAATTGTGGTGAGATTAATATTTGCCAATTTTATATCAGATGAGATTATACAGTCCAATTTTGAGACATGAATAAAATTGTCACCATACACAAAAGGCATCTGTTCATTCATCTCTGCTATTATCAATTTAGCCTTTTCAGCCGCAGCTTTAGTATAATCACACGAAACACCTAAACTGCAGTTTCCGTTTTCATCTGGTTTAGAAACCTGAATTACGGCAACATCTACAGGATACTCATTTGTGAACAATGACGGAACTTCATAAAAGAATATCGGTAAAAAATCTCCCCTTCCCTCTGCTATGGCAGCCCTTGAATTTGCTCCTACAAAATTCGTAACATGCCTGAAATGTCCCTCTGTCCCGGGTCTGAGATGCTCATCTGCACCCAAAGTAAGCATGTGATATATCTGTATATCTTTTAATCTTTCTAATTGGTTCAGCATCTCTTTTGGCACGAGCCGAGGGCATCCGGCCGCATGTCCGAATACCACTCTGTCTCTACTTTCAATAGCCCGTACCGCCTTACACACATCAACAATTCTATTACAATAACGATTATTTAAAATCATAAACCTTTAATCATTAACATTATTGAGAAACACACACTATTTAGCCGCATCTTTGGATACATCTACCTTTGCAATAACTCTGGCCATCTGCTTTTTCTCCTCCAAATTTCCCTGTCTTGCAATCATTATCCTCTGAGCTTGAGGCGAACCTGCACCATGCATGGATTCCGTTCTATATCCAACAGCTGCCGTTCCTAAGGTAAGATTCTCAATTAACCTTAATACTCTCATTCTGTTCTCGGTAGATGTCCCGGTTGCACCCTGCAGATATTTTTTTACAAATGGCCCTACTTTCTCATCTTTAAAATCCTGTTCAGACGGCATAGTTACCATTAAGCCACCTGCTATATCCTCTGCAAGTCTGGCTATTTCATACGGTAATCTTGTAACATTCTGTTTGCAGACATTTGCCAAAAGAAGATTTATCTGATAGTTACCTGCAGGCATTTTCTGTCCTTCAGATGAGCAGGCAATACCGCAAGCGTACAAAGTCTCGTTAAGATGCATCATCTCTATAAGCTTGTCCTTAATATGGCTTGCTTTGGGAACTCCATTATACTCAGCCGCTAAAGCCGAAGCTCCTATAAGAACATCACCTACTCCTACTTTACACCCGCCATACGATTGTCTATGATAACCTGCAAAACGTTCAACCATCATACCGGCAAACTGATACTCTCTGCTCATAAACACTCTCTCTTTAGGAACGAATACATTATCAAAAACAACAAGCGCTTCGTGACCGCCATACTGAGAATTTCCCAAATCCATATCTGCACCCTCCTCTAATTTTCTGGTATCGCATGATTGACGTCCATATATCATAAATACGCCCGGAGCATCGGATGGTACGGCAAATGAAATAGCATAATCCTTATCCTCCTCCTTCATTGCAACAGTAGGCATAATAAGATGTTCATGAGAGTTAACGGCACCTGTCTGGTGAGCCTTAGCACCCCTAACTACAATTCCATCCTCTCTAATCTCTACTACATGCATGTACATATCCGGGTCATCTTGTTTTGATGGAGACAACCCTCTGTCCCCTTTAGGATCTGTCATAGCTCCATCAACCGTAAGGTCATTCTCCTGCACATATTTCATATATTCAATGAAGCGGCTATGATAATCAGTTCCCAAAGCCCTATCCATCTCGTATGTAGTTGAATATATTGCATTAAAGGCATCCATTCCAACACAGCGCTGAAAGCAGGCCCCGGTTTTTTGCCCCATAAGTCTCTGCATTTTAACCTTGTTGATAAGATCCTCTGTACTTTGATGCAAATGACAGAATCTATTTATCCGCTTCCCGACAAGTGGTGAATATACAGTCATTATATCTCTGTAATTAGGGTCTTCTGCAAGTTCGTAAGTCATTGCAACAGAGTTCATAGACGGCTTAATCATTGGATGGTCTACAGGATTTTCAATAAGCTTACCCATATAGTAAACTTTAAGATTCAATTTACGCAAACTCTCAACGTATTCTTTTTTTGTCATCATAACAAGATATTTTATTGATTAATCGTTAAACTGCAAACCAACCGGATTAACATGTTTCACTAAAGACAACAAGGAGCAAGCACCAACCACGCAAAGCCCCAATTTGTCAGGCATACGCACTTGATACACCACATCTTGTAATAAAGACTGCGATAATCGTAAGTACAGACAGCATGCTACAAAACCGTAGCAGTGTTCCTTTTTTGCAAAAAAAATGTAAAAACCAGTAATCTCAATATTCCTCTTCCCCAGAATACAGAGTATTAATGTTAAGGCAGGTCTTCTGACTTGTTCTACGTTCCGCCGTCTTCCCTTAATACTTTAAAGTGACAAAATGAATGCAAAACGCTTTATAAGAACTTACAGCTGAGGGGACAGTTCCGGATTCCCACCGGATTCCCTATTCAATCCATAAAGAAGTACTCTAATGGATCACCTTAGCACTACAAAGGTATGTATGAATTATTTTAAACTCCAACAAAACCCATAATATTTTTTCACCTGCAAAAAAAAACCACAAATAATACAACTGTTTTTTCGCATAACGTTTTTATTAATTAGAACATGGATAAATTTAAACGGATTTCAATTTTTTCATTACCACATTTATATGAATCAAATAATTACGCATTCATTATGTTAACTGCATAATGAACTGTTAAGATTATAAATAATATCATCTCGGTAATTGTTGAGCATATAAAAAGAGAAATATTAAGCAATTGTATTTATAACACAGTAGTTATAAATACTACTGACAAATAAAAAACAAGAGGGTGCCAAAAAATTGACACCCTTCTCCTCTCAAAATTAACAAGTAACACTCAATAGCAGATCTAATCTAAAATTTGGGTCCTGAATTTAACAACTTTCTTTGAGGGTATAGTAATCATCTCTTTTGTATTCAAACTCATTGTTCTTCTTTCCCTACGCTCTTTTATCATAAAAGAACCAAAACCCCTAAGAAAGACGCTCTCCTCATTTTTCAAAGAGTTGGCAATAATACCCAGTACTGTGTCGAGACAAACACCGCTTTCCATCAATGTCATCCCGGTCTTGTTTGAGATTGCTTTTACCAATTGTTTCTTATTCATAACCATTTACTTTAAATACACTGTTCAACTTTCTGTCCTATATAACAAAATGAAAAACAAAATGTTTGCCACAATTTATATATTCACTATAAAAGTTTATAGTTGAAAGTTTATAGTGTATAGAGAAAAGCGTTGGCGTTGGCAAGTTTTAAGTGTAAAGAAAGCCAATGCTAAAGCTAAAGCCAAAGCAGATAAAAGTTAAGAGTTGAAAGTTTATAGTGTATAGAGTAAAGATGGGAAAGAGAGTAAAGAAGGTATAGAAAGTAAAGAGAGTAAAGAAAGGAGAGAAAGGAGAGAAAGTATATAAAACAGGCCGGCCAAAAATTTGACCGACCTATTTTATACTAGTGATTAAGTAATCTTAAAAAAATAACTTGATAATCTTTAATTGTCTTTTCGGTCTATATTTCTATCCTCATAAATACTGCTAAATCTTTACCAACTTATTTTTTAACGCTTACTAAGCAGTCCTGCAGCCTTCATATATGAAAGGTTTTTTAGGTAGAGCCGGAAATATGCGTCTACTTTGGTTGCGTATGCGCTCTGCCATAGAGCCTGCGCCTCAAGATAGTCAGACAGCGTCTCAAGCCCGTTGTTGTATCCGCTCTTGCTTAGTTTCATATTCTCCTCTGCTTGAGAGAGTGAACGATCAGCTATTTCGCGCTCCAACTGCGCCTCGTCCAATTCATTTATTGCTTTTGTAAGCTCCAACAACATAAGTTCATCCTTACTATCTTTTTCAAACCGGGCCAAAGCCAACTGCTCTTTAGCTGCTTTTACTTTATTGTGCTGCGCCCTAAAGTGGAAGATAGGAACCTTTAGGCTTACCATTGCCGCGCCTGTAAAGCCATCAAAAAGCTTTGAATCATTAATCTTTAGAGCATTCATGTAGTTATACATTCCCTTAATACCAAGTTGCGGCAACATCTCGCTTCTTGCAAGTTTCACCTGCTGGTCTGCAGCCTCAACCTGCTTGTTAAGCATACTGTATTCCAAACGCTCCGTAATATCTGTAACAGTAACCTCTCCTGTTACATTAGGAAGTTTGTCAGATACGGTAATCTTGCTTGTAAGTGGTTTCCCAATATAATGGCAAAGATTCATCATCGCAAGACGCATGGCATTCTCTGCTTTTTTTATTGCAAGTTCGCTCTCATTGAGTTTTACCTGTACCTTAAGGAGATCATTCTGAGGTTTAAGGCCATGTTTGCATGCACTCTCCACATTCTCCATAAGCTCCTTAAGAACAGCGTTATACTTTATAGCCACCTCATTCATTTGCTGAGCCTTTACCAATAGTACATACGCCTCCTCTGTCTTGACGATTACCTCTGTTGCGGTAAGAGATTCGTTCATTCCCGCAACATCCCTTCCAATCTTGGCCAACTTATAGGCAGACCTTACCTTACCACCCATATATACAGGCTGTTCTAAACTTACACCTGCAATGTAGAACATCTCTGTCTTGTATTTTAGGTCCAATCCGGGGAAATATGCATAGCTCCCGTTTGGTACAAGCGTTCCTGTTGCAGGATTGGGTGCAAGAACAGGCAGGTTGCCTCCGGCAATGGCAAGGGTACCGTCTGCATTGCTGTAACCTGCCATGCCCTGAGCATATATATTGGGATAGAAATTGGCCCTGTAGCTTTTGTATGTATATTCTGCAGCGGCTTTTTGTCGGGAAGCGGATGCCAAATCCTTATTATTCTGCAGTGCCAAGCTGCGGCATTGCTCCAAGGTAAGAATATTGCCATCACCCTCCTGCTCCACAGAGGCAAACAGCTCCGATGGCGCAAAAAACAGTGAGGCCGCACATAAAGCCATATATAATTTTATTCTATTCATCTTTTCTATCGTTTTTAATGTTAAAGAACAACGCATACAGTATTGGAATAAAGATAAGTGTTATGAGTGTTCCAAAGGTTAGTCCGCCCATGATACTTGCAGCCAACGACCCGAACATTGAGTCTGAAAGCAGAGGAATCATTCCAAGGATTGTTGTCAATGCGGCCATACTTACTGCACGCAAACGGCTTTGAGCGCTGTCTATAAGTGCGGTTATAGGCTCAACTCCATTATTTAGCTGCAGTGTAATCTCATCCATAAGCACAATACCGTTCTTTAGCACCATTCCAATAAGACCAAGTGTTCCCACAATAGCCACAAAGTTGAATACCTGCCCTGTAAGCAACATTACAGCAACTACACCAACAATCACAAACGGTATACAGCAGAATATGATTATAGGCTTTCTGTAATCTTTAAAGAGCATTATAAGTATTGCTATCATAAGAATTATGGCAAACGGAAAGCTCTTGAACAGATACTTCATAGATTGGTCGCTTGCGCTCTTCTCCCCCTGCCAGCTAAGAGAGTATCCCTCCGGCAGCTCTATTGCTTCTATCTGTTCCGCTACAGCTGCTCTTGCCTTTTCTGTCTCCACCCCGGGAACAGGTGAGCACTGTACTCTTTGGCTCCTCTGCCCGTTATAACGCGGAACAACAGGATCTTCCCACTTTATATCTACCCCTTTGGCAACCTGTTTAAGAGGTGTACTTCCCATAAGCTGCTCAATAATGTCATCCTTCTTTAACGAGCCGGACTTAAACTTAACCATTGTCTCTTGAGAGAGCAACCCATTAACTCTTGGAAGAGTAGAGAACACCTGTGTATTTCCCATATTGTCTATAGGCTCACCCTTCTCGTTAAGACACTTCACATAGATCTTTTTGTTATGTATGCCGTCGTAGAAAGAACCTATCGGAATACCTCCGTTTGCAGAGAGCAACGATATGCTCACATCATTTCTGCTAAGGCCCAAAGCTCTGGCTGCAGGCTGATCATACTCAACAGACAGATACGGCACTTTTGGCTCCCAGTCTGTTGTTATGAGGTAAACATACGGAGACTCCTCCATAATTTTTGTTGCCTGCGCTGCAAGGTTGTGCAACACCTCCGGATCCGGGCCTGTAAACTGAGCCTCAATAGGATACTTCTTAAACATAAGATTATATCTCTTAAGTTTTACGTATGCTTGAGGGTAGTTAGCCGACAAATATTCCTGTATTTCATCCAAGTTGGCGACAAGTGTCTTTGGGCTAGTAAAATCTATTATAAGCTCTCCGTAAGACAAAGACGGATATGCAATGCTTCGCACTAAATTATATCTGCCCGGAGTTCCGCCGGTAGATGTTGTAACATGTGTTATCTCCTTTCTGGTCTTAAGATAAGACTCAATCTCTGCAAGGTCTTTCTCTACCTGGGTATAATTGGTTCCCTCAGGAAGTTTGTATTCCATGTAGAGCTGATCATACTCCATATCCGGGAAGAAGCCATGCTTCATAAACTTATAACCCCATACAGAGAGTGCAAGCAGGATAACCATAAACACAACAGATGAGATTCTGTGTGCCAATCCGAATCTGAGACACCCTCTGAGGGCTGCATAGATCTTTCCGTTATACTCCCTCTTGCCATTGCCCGGCTTTACATCGTCGGCCTTTACCTTTAACATTCTGTTTGCCATAAGCGGCACATGTACAAGCGCCAGTACCCAACTGAGTAACAAGGAGACCGCTAAAACTATAAACAGGTCTCTTGTATAAACGCCTGCAGTATCGGGCGACATAAAGATTGGAAGGAATGCTATGATTGCAATAAGCGTAGCTCCCAAAAGCGGCATTGCAGTCTGCTTGCCTATATCTGTAAGAGCCTGCATGCGTGGCTTGCCGGATTTAAGATCTACAAGTATGCCGTCTATTATAACTATGGCATTATCAACCAACATACCCATTGCCAACACAAAAGCTGCCAAAGAGACACGTTGCATTGTTCCTCCTGCGCTCTGCAGAAAGAGGAATGAGCCGAATACAGTTACAACTAAGCTTATACCTATAATAAGTCCGCTCTGGAATCCCATTGTTATCATAAGAACCACTACCACTATGATAACAGATTCTATAAGATTTATGATAAATGTTCCAAGCGAATCGCCAACTCTCTGCGGTTGATAGAAGACCTTGTTATACTCCACACCAGCGGGTAATCTGGTCTCTTCCAACTGTTTGAGAGTCTTATCAACCTCTCTTCCAACCTTCACTATATCTGAACTTGACGATGCTGCAATAAGAATTCCCAACGCACGTTCCCCATCATAGAGCAACTGGTTTCTTACAGGGCTTTCGTAGCTTGTTTCAACCACTGCTATATCCCTTACCCTAAGCTGGTCGTCATCATGCCCCTGTATGAGCATATCACCAATATCATCTACAGTCCGGAACTTGTCGCTTACAGCAACTCGTATTCTGTTTGTGCCGTTATCAAAATAACCGCTGTATGTTGTTTTGTTCTGTCCGTTAAGTGTGGCGAGAACCTCTGCAGGCTTTACTCCCAAATTCGCCATCCTGTCCTGCAGAAGCGAGATGTTAATACATTCAGGCCTTTTCCCATATATTTCAACCCTGTCTACACCATCTATCTCTGTTGCCTCTCTCTTTATAAGCTCTGCATAGTCAGACATCTCCTTATCTGTAAGGCCATCACCTGTAAGCACATAGAACATTCCGTAAACATCCCCAAAGTCATCCTTGACTATTGGAGGATATGCCCCCTCCGGGAGAGAGCCGGTTGCATCGGAGACCTTACGTCTTAGTTTGTCCCAACACTGTTCTACATCCTCATCTTTTGTTGTTGTGGTAAGCTCCACCTGAATAATAGACAAATCATTATATGAATAGCTCTCAATATTGTTGATATTGCCCATATTCCTTATACTCTTCTCCAACACATCCGTCACCTCAAGCTCCACCTGATGGGCAGATGCTCCGGGATATGTTGTAACTACCATTGCATTTTTAACCTTGATCTCCGGGTCTTCCAACTTACTCATCTTATAGCAAGAGAAAACACCCCCAACAACAAGGACAGCAATAAGAAAGTAGATTAGATTCTTATTCTTAAATGACCATCCTGAAATATCCATTATAATAACCCTCCAACATTGGTTTTAGATGTTGTTGTAATAAGTCTTACAGATTCTCCATCCTTAATATGGTGTACACCGGAAGAGACCACCAAATCCCCTCTCTTAAGCGAAGCGGATGTGACTTCACTATTGCCATCGCTTTTAAGGAATATAACATTCACATCCACTGCTTTTACTGTTGAACTGCCGGCATCATACACAAATACGCGCGAAACACCGTCTGTATCAACAACAGCTGTACTTGGAACTATGTATGTTTCAACTTCGCTGTTTTGGGCTGCGGCTATTGTAACCATTGTATTCATCCCTACAGACGGAACAGGATTACCATCTGCCACTAATCTGAATGTCATTGTATACAGCTGGTTGGCATTTGCTTTTGGCGATATGCTCTTTGGCTCAAGCCTATAGATTTTACCGGGATATACATCAAATGTACAGGTATAAGCCTTGAACATCTCCTTTTTTACATAATCCTGAGCAGGCAGGCTTATCTCAACCTCAGGGGTAGCAGCACCTACAAGGCTCAATACCGGCATCCCTGCCCCAACAATCTCATGCTCTTCAAAATAATGTTTTTCAATAACACCATCATACGGAGCATATAGTTTTGTATAGGCCAACTGGTCTTTATGGTGCTGATATTTGGCAGTTATCTGTTTTAAACCATATACAGCCTTGTCGTAATTGTTTGGAGTAGTACCACCATCTTTATATAGTGCAATAACTCTCTCCGCCTCTGCCTTTATCTGCTTGTACTCCGCCTCTGTTGCATCAAATTGAACCTGGTAATCAATAGGATCTAATTCTGCAATTAGCTGACCTTTTCTTACCTTCTGCCCGTCTTTAACGAAGATTCTCTGCAGAGTACCGCTCACTTTAAAAGACAGACTTGCATCCATAGAGGATTTCACCCTTCCCGGATATTGCATCTCCAAGGTCTCATCCGAGAATATAACCTCCTCTGTCTTTACGGTTTTTGGTTTTGTTGTCTGGTTACCGTCATTCTTGCATGCAGACAACAGCAGGAACAATGTTCCAACAATTAATAAAATTCTATATTGTCTCATAACATATAATATTTATTTTCATATTTAGTAATCTTAAAAAAATAACTTGGGAATCTTTAATTGTCTTTTCGGTCTATATTTCTTTTCTCATCAGTCATGTGCCACCGGCACACTCCTTCTTCAAAAAGACATCTATCCTCAAAAATACTGCTAAATCTTTACCAACTTATTTTTTAACGTTTACTTAATCCTTTCAAACAGCGCAAAAATACATATATAATAAAACTGCAAATGTTCCAAAATGCGCCTTATTTAAACCCCTTGAACATCTTTTATATATAAAACTGCCTAAGTTACAAAATTAATTATTAAAAACTAATTTTTGGCACAAAGCCCCCATATATCTGCAAAAAACACTCCATATTAGGTTTGGTTCACAAAGAGATGAAACCGAACATAAAAAAAGGCAGAAACCGCTTAAATCCGCACACATAGAAAGGTAAAGAAGAGATATACAGACAAAAAATGTCGGGAAAAGAGATAAGCAAAATATATACTTATCCTCTCTTCCCAACAAAATATCTTTGTTCCAATCCTCTTGGAAATTACACTTTAGCAGGCTTATTTTTCTGCAGGATTCATTATTACATCTGTCTCATTGCCCGCACTTAGAATCTTCTCTACCAAAGCTTTTATTGTCTGTGCGTCTACACTGTTTACAACATCTGTATATGTTGTAAAGTTATCAACACCCTCTACATAATAGTTGTTCAGTACAGACTCCCAGTAACCGTTCTGAATCTGATTCTCAGGGAAGTTCTTTAGCAGGTTCTCTTTTGTTTTTGCGAGATATTCCGCATTAGGGCCCTTCTCTGCAATCTCCTTAAGACCATCCTTTGCCAATTTGATAAGTTTTAGAGATTTGGCATAGTCAGTATCAAATATCATAGCTAAAATTGCACAGTCTTTTATATCCTTGCTTCCCATAGCTATTGCCTGTACGCTAACTCCGTATGTGCCACCTTCATCCTCTCTTATGGTCTTGGTATATAGCTGATCCAAAATACCTTGAAGCACATTTAGAGCTACACTGTTCTCAAGATTGTTCTTTATATCGTATGCTGAATAAAGAATGGCCACAGATGTCTTAGGGGTCTCCATTGCAACATCAAAGGTATTGTCTACAAATCCTTTTGCAGGAACCATATTGTAATCTATTGCATCCTTGCCGGATTTTGCTTTAACAGGGATAGAGCCTATATATTTCTCCATTAAAGGTTTAAAAGTATTCATATCTACATTGCCTGTTACTATTACAGTTGTTCCGGCAGCATCTCCATAAAGAATGTTCAATGCCTTCTTTATATTCTCTGCATTTACCTTTTCCAACAATTCTTTGCTGATTTTAACATTTCTTGGAGAGGCAGCTACAGCCTGTTGCAAAGCCATTGAGAAGATAAAGTTAGGCTGCTTCTCAAGGTTAGGAACCAATGCTCTTAACTGGCTGAGACCAACCTCCAACTCCTGCTGCTCAACTCTTGGTTCTGTGTAAGAGAGGTAGAGCAACTGCATTGCTGTTTCAAGGTCGTTAGGAGAACTGTATGCATTAACTCCGTGTCTGTCTGCTCCAATGTAATACCCTGCAGATGCTATCTTGCCTGTAAGCATCTTATTAAGTTGTGTCTGAGGAAATTTGGATATACCGGAATTAGACTCGTAAACACTAAATACATTTCTCTCCATTGATGGAAGAAGCTCCTCAGGAAGGAATGATGTACCACCCTTTGCAACTGTCTTAATTCTTATCTCATCCTTCTTGAAGTCTGTTGGTTTGACTATCACCTTAATTCCATTGGCCAACGTGAATACAGTTGAACCAAACTCACCCTTCTCCTCTTTTTTGATCTTTGAACCCTTTAGTAGAGAAGCATCCATCAGAGGTTCGTTTGAAACAGCACTCTCCAAAGGTTTTATATCTGCATTCTTGGCTGTCTCCAAAGCGTCTGTAAGCTCTTTCTCAGTAGGAACAGCTACCCCATCTTTCGCCGGAGCGCTATATGATATTACATTGTTTTCTGCCGTAATTACCTGCTGGAATGTTTGATTAACAGCAGCTACAGGCAACATATCCAAATACTGCTTTGTAATGTTATACTCATACTCAGGGGTCATATATGGCTCGTTATCCACAAAGTTACTCATATATGTTCTGCAGAACTGCTCATTCTGTCTGCTGTCTGCATTGTTTTTTCTGTTTTCCAAAGTCTTTAGGATATTTGTCTTGGCTCTGTCATATTCATCCTGAGTAAAACCAAATTTCTTTGCACGCTCCAACTCTACCAATGCTGCTTCAAATCCCTTCAATCCTTCTCCATCTTTGGTTGTAACCCCCAAAACGAAAGCTTCAAGAGTCTCGCAAAGTTTTCCAAATCCTGCATTTGCACTCATGAAAGGTGCATTCGCAGATTTGGATATATCATCCAATCTTTCATTTAACATATTGGTAATAAGCTCCTTCATTAGAGATGTTATCAATCCTATATTCGTTGCATTGTAAGCTTCAGGCATAGGCTCGCTCTTTATAAAGAGTGTTACATCTGTTGTATTAAGCTCCTTGTCTGTAAAGATGGAAACAAGCGGCTCTTTGTTGTCTGGAATTTTAATCACATCCTTTGCCTTAGGATTCTCTGCTTTAGGTATTTGATTAAAGTACTCCTTAATCTTGCCCTCTACGTAGTCTACATCTATATCACCAACCACTATGACTGCCTGCAGATCCGGTCTATACCATGTCTGGTAGAAATTTACCAACTCCTCAGGCTTAAAGGTTTCTAAGTTCTCTTTTGTTCCTATGATATTGCATGTTGCATATTTGGAATCTTTATATAACACAGAAAAAAGTGCCTCTCTGTTTCTTTGGTTGGCATCTCTTCTTGTTCTCCACTCCTCAATTATAACACCTCTCTCCGCATCTATCTCGGCAGGATCATTAGTTACAAAATGAGAGTAATCGTGAAGTATAAGGATTGAACTGTCTACAACGGTCTTTCTCTTAAGAGGAACATTCATAAGCATATACGCTGTCTGTTCAACACCGGTGCCTGCATTGATATTGTAACCGAACTTTGCTCCTATGCTCTCCATGTATGAGATGATGCCTTTGCCGGGAAAATTCTTTGTTCCATTAAGACACATGTGTTCAAGGAAGTGGGCAAGACCATCCTGTGCCGGTGTTTCCTGAATTGCTCCTACATTTGTAACAAGGTAAAAACTTGCTCTTTCTGCAGGTTTCTCATTATGCCTTATATAGTATGTAAGGCCGTTATCTAATTTTCCAACCTTAACATCTTTATCCTGCTCCAGCTGTTCAACTTGCTGGGCAACAGCCGCAACCATAGATACCATTATAAGTGCGGCCGCAAGAAATAAACGTTTCATAAAGTTTAATTTAATATATATAATTACTATCTTTTTTCAGCCTATCTTCCCGACAAGGAAATCACATCACCTACGCTTAATAAGAAAATTTGTCGGGAAGAAAAATAACTAATAAAAAACTAACGACTTAAAAAACTACTCTTTCACCTCTACCCCATCATCTACAAATTCTAGCAATTCTCCGGGTTGACAATCTAATATCTTACATAATTTTGCTAACGTTGAGAACCTTACAGCCTTTGCCTTTCCTGTTTTTAAAATAGAAAGATTGGCCATTGTTATCCCTAATTCATCTGCCAGCTCACCAAGAGGCTTTTTGCGCTTGGCCATTATTACATCTAATCTTACAATTATAGACATCTGCAGCGCCTCCTATATGGTTAACTTTTGTTCCTCCTGAATCTTATATCCTACCTTAAACACCTGTGCTATAAACAGAAGAGAGATGCCAAATATACCAAGAATAACATCCAAACTTAAGATTGTTTCACACTCAAGCCCATCCATAGCCAACATCTCCATTGCACATCTTCCATTTGTCCAAATAAGCATAAGCTCTAAAATATTCTCCACTATAAGCAACAGACCAAGAATCCTCAAAGCCTTTATTAGAGGTATATAAAAGATCTGCTCTAACTGTATAGCCCTCTTAAGTCTGGCAAATAGCTTATAAAGGAACACTATTATTATAATATACACTATTACCATACCCCACGATAACAGAACAGTACTCACAAAGTAGATTAAAATACTGTTGTTGCATTCCAATATATTTGACACCTGAACATTAAATCCGTTTGGTACTACCGTTACAAGATTCTCTGCCTCTGAATTATCCTTATAAAAGTACTTTATAGGCTCTCCTCCACACTCATGTTCCAATCTTGCATTATCGTTGCAGACACTGTAGGGCTGTTGTTTTATTTTTACGTTGGAGATATTGCCAATGCAAAATACAGCAGGAACCTTTACCAAAGAGGGTTGGTCAAGATCTGTACTTTCACCTACAAGCTTAATCCCCTCATTTACACCGTCTGCAAACTGAACAATCTTTACCGCCGCCAAAGCAAGGGTAAAAACCACCAAAAAGGAGTATAGCAGGTATAATTTCTTTGCATTCATTTGCGTGTATCCTTTAATCACAGCGCAAAGGTATAACATATTTATTGAAAAACAATAAATATTAATTGTTTTTCATAAACTATTTATTTTTTTACATTAGTATTTGGCTTTGGCGTTAGCTTTAGCTTTGGCTTTGGCTTTAGCCTTTCTTTACCCTCTTTACTCTCTTTACTCTCTTTACTCTCTTTACTCTCTTTACCCTCTTTACCCCTATAAATAACCAAAGCCAACACCAACGCTGTATATGGCATACGCTTTGTACTTAGTCAGAGGGAGGTTAATATTTGTCGGGAAGGTTAGCATCTATGGACTGTTTAATTTATCTTTTAAATTCTTGCAGTATTTTTATGCTTTGAGCGTTTATATAACCAAACAATGATATTATAAACTAATAACAATATTATTATGAGAAAGACTTACTACGCAGCAATAGTTATGCTGCTTACCATCTGCACCTTTAACAATGCAGTGGCACAAAACAACAATTATTCGGAGAATTATATTCAGATCTCATCAAAGGCAGATAGGGAGATTACCCCGGACGAGATCTACATTCAATTCCAGATTAAAGAGGAACCCGGCAAAGGAAAAGCAACATTGGCAGAGCGGGAAAAAGAGATGGTAAAGGCACTTACAGGGATTAAAATAGATGTAAAGAACGATCTTACTATTTCCGATATGGAGAGCGATCTTAAAAAGATGTTCCTAAGAAAAGACAATATTCTTGCAAGCAAGAACTACAGGCTGAAGGTTTCAACTGCAGATAAGGCAGCCGCTGCTCTTAAAGTGCTTAACGATCTTAAGATCTCAGATGTAGCATTGGAGGAGATGAGGATATCAAAAGGGCTAAGGGAGCAGGTTGTAAAGGAACTTATGACAGAGGCCGGCAATAAAGCCAAAGCAAATGCAACTATTTTGGCAGAATCTGTTGGAAGCGAGCTTGGCAAATGTATTTACATAAATTTCTATGAGCCAAATGCAAATATAGGATATGCTCCAAGAGTAATGTATTCAAAAGCCCTTATGGCAACGGATAATGCTGCTATAGAGGAGGAATCATACGGACTTGATGTTAGAAAGACCACATTAAGCGTAAACTTGACTTGTCGTTTTGAGATTAAATAAAGTAGATAAAGGTTGATTATTGTTTTTGTGTTTATGTAAAGGGTGCGCAGGTAATTACCACGCACCCTTTTATTTTGACCTCGTAAAAATCTGGTGTGTAACTATTATCCCCTTTGTCACCTTGGCTTTTAAAATATCACCATCAACGGTAATTATCGCATGAGCTGTAATATTAAGTCTTGGCGAGCATATCCACGGACAGTTGTAGTTATTCTGAGAATCATTGAAAGTGACATTCTTCATAACTTCCTTACCTACATACTGTTCAAACTGCGGTAGCGTCCATACGACCTTTCCAAAATAGGCTCCATTTTGTTCATATATTTCAATCTTTGAATCTTTTTTCTCCGTTATCCATATACCAACTATCTGCGAGGCATTATTATTTTGCGCGTATATTGCGCAAGAGAAGAAAAATGCAAACAGTGACATTATTATCTTTCTCATATTATTATCTTTCTCATATATAAATTTTTTATTGCACGGTTTAAACCAAAATAAGGACCAATTTGTTCACTCCATTTTATATTTTTACAAAAAAAATGACCCAAAGAAATTCTTCGGGCCACTCGTACATATTTTTTTAATAACTAACTATTCAGCTACAACAGCAACTTTAATGGTTGCTTTAATATCTTTATAGCACTTAACTGTTGCATCGTAAACGCCAACCTCCTGCAATTTGTCATCTGCAACCGTTATATTACGTCTGTCAATCTCAAATCCCTTAGCTGCGAGAGCCTCTGCAATCTGAATATTGTTAACAGAACCAAATACTTTACCGGTTGAACTTACCTTAGTAGCAACTGTAACCTCAACTCCCTCCAATTTAGCAGCAAGAGCAACAGCATCCTCTCTAAGTTTAGCCTCTTTATGTGCTCTCTGTTTAAGGTTCTCTGCATGTATCTTCTTTGCAGAAGGGGTTGCCATAATTGCAAAACCTTGAGGAATAAGGTAGTTGGTAGCGTAACCGTTCTTTACAACTACTATATCATCTTTGTGACCCAAGTTGTTTACATCTTGTTTTAGTATGATCTCCATCTTAACTCCTCCTTATTTCAATAAATCTGTTACGTATGGTAGAAGTGCCAAGTGTCTTGCACGCTTAACAGCTTGAGCAACTTTCTTCTGGAACTTAAGAGATGTACCGGTAAGTCTGCGTGGAAGAATCTTTCCCTGCTCATTAAGGAATCTCTTAAGGAACTCAGCATCTTTATAATCTACATATTTAATACCTGCTTTTTTAAAACGGCAGTATTTTTTCTTCTTAACCTCTACTGTAGGAGGATTAAGATAACGAATCTCATTGTTTACTTGATTTGCCATAGTTATTACCTCCTTAATTATTTTTGTTCTGCTTGGTTAGCTCTTCTCTTTGCTGCGTAAGCAATAGCATGCTTATCCATTGCAAAGGTTAGGAAACGGATAATTCTCTCATCACGTCTGTACTGAGTCTCTAACTTTTCAATAAATGCAGGCTCGGCCTTGAACTCAATAAGGTGATAAAAACCTGTAGTTTTCTTCTGGATAGGGTAAGCCAATTTCTTAAGGCCCCAATCCTGATCATATACAACCTCGCCACCATTCTCCTGTATAAAGGAGATGTATTTGGCAACCGCTTCCTTCATCTGAGCGTCAGACAAAACGGGAGTTGCAATGAAAACGGTCTCGTACTGTTTTAACATCTTCAGTTAAAATTTTAATGATTAATAATTATTTTGGTCTGTGCAGTTGCATCTGCATGGTCAGACCTTTAGGGTTGCAAAGGTACAATAAAAAATTCATTGTCCAAATTTATATTGGCGTTGGCGTTAGCGTTGGCTCTAGTCAAAAGGCCTTTGAAAGCGTTTTGCAAGATTTTAGAAAGAATAGCCTTACATAATGCACTAATAATAAACATATTAAAAATTACGTTTGCAAGATAGTTTTTTCGTTTAATAGCCCTTTCAATCATTAAATCCATACCTTTGCAGTGTAAGAAAGAGAGAAATATTGAACAATGTAAATAGCAGAATAGGGCAGGATTTGATTTCCTGCCCTATTCTGTTGTACACGCCACATCTAAATCTAAGCAATGAGATCATCCATCTCAGATACCATCTTCTTAAGCCTGCTCTTCCGCACATAAATATTCTGCGGAGTATCATTTAGGATAACACTTATCTCCTGAGCGGAAAATCCTGCATAAACCAAATTAAGCAGCTTTACATTATCCTCTTTCAATTGAGGATACTTGTCTCTCATCCTTTTAATGATATTGTCATTCTTGGCATTAACAACCTCCTCCATTACCTCAAAGTTATCGCCGCTCAACTTTAACTTAAGCAGATCATCTACCTTTTTTTGTAACATTCTTGAGTTTCCGGTTTCATAATAAGTTCTTACCAGCTCTCTCACCTCTGCAAAACGCCCCTCCAACAGCTCCTTAAGATGACGTTCCCTCTCTTTATGAACATCCAACTGCTGCAATATCTTGGCTTTGCCCATTTCAGAAGAGGAGAGTTTTTCATCCATCATCTTAAGAGACTGCATATAACTCTCTATCTCTGCATTTTTTTTCTCTATTCTCCTTTTATATGAAACAACCACAACCACAATAATCAAGATAGCAATAAGCAATATCAGTGTATAAATAGCTATCATGTATCTGCTTTTCTGGTCTGCCTGAATATTCTTTAGGGTAAGATCTTTTTGCCAATACGCATTCTCAATATCTCTTATGGACTGTGTTCTCTCCACGGTTGCTATTGAATCTATTATAGCAAAATACTTCTCCTTATATTCAAGTGCCAACTTGTAATTGTTGTCCTTTTTAGCAATATCGCTCTTTAAAGAGTATATTCCGGCCTTCTCAATGCCGCTCAATGCCCCTTTTGACGATGCAGGTGAATATCTCCATTCAACATATTCGTCTATATATTTTGAAGCAATTGAAGTATTCCCTTTATAAGAGTACACATACGCCATAAAAAGATAATCCTCAGGGTTACCATTACCCCTGTTATATCGGGAATAAACCTCTTTTATATCATTTATTGTCTCATCTACAGAGGATTCTTTTCCAAAATAGCCGCTCAACAGAGATGTAGAGTAGTTCAAAGACTCAGTCTCATATTTTTTAAACAGTGTAGAATCTGTTTTTCCTTTTTTTAGCAGTGAACGCTCCTTCTCTGCAAGTTCCATGGCAATGGCTCTTGCCTTTCCATAATTGAGGATCGCCTCCTCATAATTTTTGTTCTTAAGATGTATCTCTGCAATTTTGCCATACAGACGCATAACCTCCTCTTTCCTTCCACACTGTAAATAGCTATCTTTGGAGAGATTATACATATTAAGAGCGTTTGTAAAATCCAATCTGTTATAGTACAACTCACCCTTATACCAGTTTATTCCACCTTTAAGTAGCTCATTCTTAATATTATTGCAATACTTCTCAGCCTCTAAGAATTCCTCCATTGCCATATAGTCATCCCCCTTTTTAAACAACCTTTCCCCCTCCTTAAAATGTCTTACGGCCTCCTTACCGGAATTGTTATCTGAAAAAATTCCCTGCCCGCCCTTATTGGAAGAGGTCCCCCACTCCATTACACAGACAAAAACCACAACCAAAAGTGACAGCATAACAAAGATACCTGCCTTAGAGAATATTAATTTACCTATTAGCTTTTTATCCATACCATATTAATATTGTGTACAAATATAGCTAATACTCCTCTTCCCGACAAAGTAAAAAATGAGCAGATTAAAAAGAAGGAGGGCAACCCGTATAATTTGGGTCACCCTCTATAACTTCAAGAAAATGTATAAAAAGGCAAATACAAGACCTGCTGTAGTTGCCTTTTAAACAATCTCTCCCTTTATTTCTTAGGAGCCTCCTTAAGCACCTCCTTAACAAACTTCCACCATTTCTCAACACTCTCAATGTTAACTCTCTCATCCGGTGAATGAGGAGAGAAGATTGTAGGTCCACATGACACCATATCCCAGTTTGGATATGTTCCGCCAAGGATACCGCACTCTAAACCTGCATGAATGGCCATTACCGCAGGTTCCTTCTTAAACAGGCTCTTGTAAACCTTCTTCATCTCTTTAAGAATAGGAGAGTCCATATTTGGAGCCCATCCACTGTAACCACCACTGAAAGCAACCTTACCACCGGCAAGCTCAAATGCACAACGCATCTTCTCTGCCAAATCGTCCTTTGCAGAATCAACAGAGCTTCTCATAAGAGAATGAACCATAACCTTGCCATCGCCAGATTTTACAATAGCCATATTGTTAGATGTTTCAACAAGCCCAGGCATTGCATTGCTCATCCTTTCCACACCGTTAGGGCAAACATAAAGAGCCCTAACAACGTTAAGAGCTGTTTCAGAGTCAATAGCTCTTGCTGTAATCTTCTCCTCTTTAAGTTCTATATTGAGATCCTTGTCTGTTGCAGCATATTCGGCTTTAAGTTCTGCAAGTTTCCGGTCAATGACCTTCTTGGCCTTTGCCATTTTAGCAGCAGGGATAGCAACCTGAGCAACAGCCTCTCTTGGAATTGCGTTACGCATATTACCGCCCTCTATAGAGATAAGTTGAGCTCCACAGTCTCTTAAAAGAGGAAGCAATACTCTGGCAATAACCTTATTAGCATTTGCCCTGTATAGATTTATATCCATACCTGAGTGGCCTCCAACCATACCGTTGCATGTAATGACCGCTGTCTTGTTCTCTTTTGCAACAACCTCCGTTTTGTATTTGATTGTAGCAGAAGCATCCAAACCACCTGCACAGCCAACATAAAGTTCACCCTCAGTCTCGGAATCCAAATTAACCAAAATATCACCTTTCAAAAGGCCCGGTTTAAGTGCACGAGCACCTGTCATACCGGTCTCCTCATCTATAGTGATAAGTACCTCTATAGGGCCGTGAACCAATTCCTTATCCTCCAATACAGACATTGCGACTGCACAACCCAAACCGTTGTCTGCTCCAAGAGTGGTTCCGGTAGCATATACCAAATCGCCAACAACTCTTGTTTTAATTGGATCTTTCTGAAAATCATGTTCAACATCTGCATTCTTCTGAGGAACCATATCTACGTGAGCCTGAAGAATGATTCCCATCCTGTCCTCCATGCCTTTTGTTGCAGGCTTGCGGATAATTACGTTGCCTATCTCATCCATCATGCTCTCCAAGCCCAACTTCTTGCCAAATTCATAAATATACTTGGCAGCCGCCTGCTCATGTTTTGATGGGCGAGGAATCTTTGTTAGCTCATAGAAATTCTTCCATACAATTGTAGGATTCAAATCTGTAATCTGTTTCATAATAATATTATTTAAGTGTTTTTATCTCATTCAATCTGTTCAGTCCTATTTTACTAATAATGCCATTGGGAATGACACAATCTTTCCAAACTGGTAAACCTGTACCCTTGTCTGTAAAAGGACTTTTGCTCCATCTATTATCTTGGCATTCATTGTTACTGGTTTTCTATAGACAATGGAGTTCTTTGCAATCTGGCCAATCTGTTCTACCATTGTTGGAGAAATTGGCTCCGTCTCCTGCGATAGTTCAACTACAACAGGCCTTCCGCTCATATCATCTGCAGGGAGAAGACCTTGAGTATCCGATATTCTAAAAGCAATATACATCTGTTTTGCCATATCTGCTCTTGGCACCACATCAAACAGCATTGTCTGTTGGTCCTTTATGCTCTTGCCATAGAACAGGCTCATATACTCCTGCTCCAATTTAGAAAGTTCGTTAAGAGCAGCACCCATAGCCTCTCCGCTATACGTAGCATCCGTATCTCCGGTAATAATATCTATCCTTTTTTGCCTTAGCTTCAATATCATCCCGGCGGTCTCCTCTGCCTTCTTCTCCATGCTTTTCTCAACTATCTGTTTCTGTTGAACAGGCACCTTTTCAAGCCCCTCTGCAGTCTGAACTGTCTTATAAAGGGTTGTTGTCTCTGTTGTCAAATTAGATGACACACCGGCCTCTGCAAATGCTGCGCTGTTTGCATACGAAGGGAACCTCCAGCTATTGGACTTACCCACATTACCATCTGATGTTACTATAAGTCCCTGACTCGAAAAACCAAGGAAATTTGCCTGTCCGTTCTTAATATTCCCCAAGTTGATTGCCATACTGAAATTAGGATCTGCCTCAATAAAAGGGATCATCTCTATGCTATTTATTGTGTAGAACTCTCCGCTGGCAGACCTTGCCGGATTACCAAGATATTTTTCTGCATATTTGGCGTAAGGGCCGGCCACAAAAGACTCGTGGTCTGCAACAACCTTAAGTCCTATTGTTGTACTTGGCAACGAATATACCACTGTACCGCTCGGAGCATTCTCCCCTGGCTTAAGTACCTGAGAATAACCGCATGTTGCAAACAGCAATGCAGTTGTAACCAAACAAATAAACTTTTTATTCATAACCGTAAGTTTTACATTCATAATTAAAAAATATTTAAAAGCCTCTAACGGCTCGTATTGTTCGCTTTCGTCCAACCATTCCTCATATTTGGCCCTGGCCATATTAGTTTATAGTTTATAGTTTATAGTTAGTTATTAGTTTATAGATTTAAAGATATTAGTTTTTTACTTTCAACTTTCCTTCTATTAACTTTAAAGCTATCTATACACTATAAACTTTCAACTCTTAACTTTTATTTGGCTTTGGCTTTAGCCTTCTATACTTTCTTTACTTTCTATACTTTCTATACTCTCTTTCCCATCTTTTCTCTATACACTATAAACTTTCAACTATAAACTTAATTAACGCTAACGCCAACGCCAACGCCAACGCCAACGCCAACGCTAACGCCAATGCCAACTCCAAACAGGCTTACGGAAAAGGGTTCTTCAACTGTGACAACAATATATTATTATATGTATCCATCTCATCCTTGCAAAGCTCCCGTTTCCACCGTTTATGACTCCACAGCCAGTTGTATCTGTTCTCGTTAATGGATTCCTCCAATAACCTCGCGTATCTTCTTGTTATCTCACCCTCATCCAACATTGAAGGATCCTCTGCCAATGTAGTAAATCTTATGCTATATCTACCTCTCCTTATCCTGAATATATGCAGAAAGACAACCGGAAGATTAAGTTTTGCAGCAATATACTCAGGTCCTCCCAACATTGCGGTTGGCTGGTTAAGGAATTTAACTATCATCTTATCCTTGCCAATGGGGTTCTGGTCCGCTATTAACGTATACAGAATCGTCTCCTTCCTGTTGGCAATAATATGTCTCATTATCCTATGGGATTCCACCACTCCGCCATCCTTTTTAAATTTTTTGAACTGGTGCGTGCGCATCATCTTCATTATTGAATCTGCGGAACCTCCGTGCGGCTGTTTGTAGGCCAAGGCATATTTGCCGTTTGAAAAATTGTCATTTTGTCGGGAAGCGGGGTCTCCGAACATTGCTCCTATCATCTCCCAGTTTCCGCTGTGGCCCATAACCGTAAGTACAATATTATGACGCCGGGTAATGTCTGCAATTATCTCCCTGTTTTCAACGGTTACAACCTTGCACATCTTCTTGGGGGAGGCCGAGATAGCCCAAATACTCTCCAACATAATGTCACACATGTATCTGTAGTACTCTCCGGCTATCTTTTTCATCTCACCGTACTTCAGCTCCGGAAAGCTTCTGGCCAAATTTATATAAACAACAGAATTTCTGTACCTTAGCAGATACTTGAACAAAAAGGCGGCAATATCGGACAATACGTACAGGAATCTCAGTGGCAACAAAGAGATCATATACAGCAAACACCACCTTATATATAACAACAGTTTTCCCATTAATATTAGTCTATATTGCCAATCCCGGCAGGAACCAATGACAAGTAACAAATATAGGAGTTTTTTTTATATTTCTTTCTCATAAGGATATATTTCGCTTCCCGACAAGATATCAAAAGAGCAAAAAAGAAGTTGGTTAAAAAAGAAAGCGGGCGGCCAATGTATATATCCAGATACCATTAATCAAGTTGCTGATACATCTTTTCCAATAAACATTTTCCATAGTTTTAGTTTTTAAGTAATTAATAAAATTTGTACAACAGGCAGAAAAAGCCTGCTCTCGCAAATATACGTTTTTTTTCCATAGATTAACATAAATCAGATGAAAAGCAGAAATTTGCATACTGCTATTCAAAAAACTAACTTTGCAGATAAACTGGATATCATTTGTGCTTGTGTATATAAGAAATTATAGAAGTTTCGTTTGCAAAGAAATTGAGACGTATCAGATGATATTCGTTTTTACCTATATTGCAATACTTATTATGTAACCGGAAAGATTCCTTAAGATGATCAGGTTATTTTTTTAGATTACTAAAAATTTTGATAGTATGAAATACGCTGTTAGAGATATACTTGAATATATAATAGCCTTGGTAAATGAATTTGCCAATAGGTATGGTTTGTCAGAGAAGCAGGCATACCTGTATATTAGAAAGTATAATGGAATTTCTTTTATTGAGACCAATTATGGAATAATTCATACACTTGATTTTAATGAAGCGGTAGAAAGTGTAGCTCTTTTTTGTAAAAGGCATGGAGGGAAATTATGATATTGTATCACGGATCGAATATGGCTATTGATCGGATTGATCTTAAAGCATCAAAACCAAATAAAGATTTTGGCAAGGGGTTTTATCTATCTGACAACGAAGAGCAAGCCATGCAAATGGCAGAGTTTAAAGCGTTGATTTTAGGCGGTGAACCTATTATAACAAAGTTTGAGTTTGATGTAGAAGGAGTTCATGCTTCCAATATTCGTATAAAATTATTTAAAGAGTATTCCGAAGAATGGGCAGATTTTGTATTTGCAAATAGAGAAGGAGGTAATGTTGAACATTATGATATAATTTATGGTCCTATTGCTAACGATAAAGTCGGCCTGCAAATTCGTAAACTAAAAGATGGTAGCATTGATAAAATTGAATTTCTCAACAGATTGAAATACATGAAAGGAATTACGTACCAATATTTTTTTGGTTCGGAAGCAGCACTAAAATACCTTAAAAGAATATGACAAATTACGATTTTAATTATATGAAAGAGGCAATGGAAGCAGACCTGGCTGAGTTGTTGGTAAAAGACTTTGACGTCACAATAACCGAGGCTCTTGACACTCTATATAAATCTAAAACATATCTGAAGTTGACAAACCCTAATACAGGATTGTATTTTCAAAGTGCGAATTATGTGTATTCGTTTCTCAAGAATGAATTATCGTCCGGCGTATTCTGTTAGTGAATGATACTTCTATTCCCGACAAAGTTCCAATCATATTTTGAATTCATTTAAATTTTAATAACTTTGTAGGTCTTTTGAAAACTTTTTAAAGAAATATTAACCTTAGTAAGCGTTAAAAAATAAGTTGGTAAAGATTTAGCAGTATTTTTGAGGATAGATGTCTTTTTGAAGAGGGAGTGTGCCGGCGGCACATGACTGATGAGAAAAGAAATATAGACCGAAAAGACAATTAAAGATTACCAAGTTATTTTTTTAAGATTACTTAAAATAAATTAAAGCAACTTATGTTTAAAAACCATCCTAAAGGATTGTTAGCTGCAGCAATCTCCAATATGGGAGAGCGCTTTGGCTACTACATTATGAACGCGGTATTGGTACTGTTCCTCTGCTCAAAGTTTGGTCTTAGCGACGAGAAAAGTACCCTTATCTATTCATTTTTCTATTGCGGAATATATGTATTAAGCCTTGTCGGCGGTTTTATCGCAGACAGGACTCAGAACTACAAGGGAACCATAATGTCTGGTTTGATAATTATGTGTTCAGGCTATGTATTGCTCTCTATTCCTATTCTCGCAACCGCTCAAAACACAAGCTGGCTACTTCCACTTACATGTTTTGCGCTGTTTTTAATCGCATTTGGTAACGGTCTGTTTAAGGGTAACTTGCAGGCTATTGTAGGTCAGATGTATGACAATTACGAAAAAGAGGCAGAGAAACAGGGACCTGAGGCATTGGTTCTTGCAAAGAGCCGCAGAGATTCCGGGTTCCAGATCTTCTATGTGTTTATTAATATAGGCGGTCTTATTGCACCTTTCGTTGCCCCTCTTTTAAGAGAATGGTGGTTAAAGGTTCACTCATTGGTATATAACGCAGACCTTCCTGCACTATGCCACAAATACCTTAACCTTGGTACAGGGATGGATGCAACAGACGCATCTAACCTTAATGAGCTTGTAAATAAGGTAGGCGGTTCAACCGCAGATCTTACAGGTTTCTGTACACAGTATTTGGATGTATTCAACACAGGTATCCACTACTCATTCATAGCTTCTGTTGTAGCAATGCTTATTTCACTTGTAATCTTCATTGCTTGTAAAAAGGTATTCCCAACCCCAGGCAAGAAGACTAAAGCCGAGTCTGTTACGTATACAGCAGAGGAGAAGCAGGCAATGGCAAAGGAGATCAAGCAGCGTATGTATGCTCTGTTCGCAGTACTTGGAATAGTAATATTCTTCTGGTTCTCATTCCACCAGAACGGTGCTTCGCTGTCTATCTTTGCTCGTGACTTTGTGAACACAGACAGTATTGCTCCGGAGGTATGGCAGGCTGTAAACCCATTCTTTGTAATTGTGCTTACCCCTATCATTATGTTGTTGTTCGGTTCGCTTGCTAAGAAAGGAAAAGAGATCTCAACCCCTAAGAAGATTGCCATTGGTATGGGTATAGCAGGTACAGCATTCTTGTTCCTTGCAATCTTCTCATTCGTAATGAACTACCCTTCGGGTACAGATTTCAAGGCAATGGCAGATTCTGCAAAAGCAGGCTTGAAAGCAGCTCCATGGGTTCTGATTGTTACATATTTCTTCCTTACAGTTGCAGAGTTGTTTATCTCTCCACTCGGCCTTTCATTTGTCTCTAAGGTAGCTCCTAAGAATATTCAGGGTCTGTGCCAGGGCCTGTGGCTTGGTGCAACAGCTATAGGAAACCTCTTCTTGTGGTTAGGTCCGCTTATGTTCAACAAAATTCCTATCTGGCAGTGCTGGAGCGTATTCCTAATAGTATGTCTTGTATCTATGGGAGTTATGTTTGGAATGGTTAAATGGCTTGAGCGCGTAACCAAATAATATTGTTACATCAAAATATTATATAAATTTAACAGGTAGTCAAAAAAAGGCTGCCTGTTTTTACATATACACACATCTGTTTTTTATGATATTTCTTAAAGACGAGAATTTGTAACATCATTGAAAAATGCGTTTTGCACAACCGTTAAAATAAAAAACATTAATATTGAGCAGATACAATAAACCACTATAAGCCATCCCTTTAAACTTCTATTCTTTTCTTTTTTATATTTCTTGCATAGGGTTTTGTATTTTTTATCATATAACACGCTAACGGTTATAGAAATAGCTAAAGCTAAGATAAGGGCAATGACGAATGCATAATCAATAAACAATTTTGACTCTTCTATGCGAAATAATAATGCTATGGCATAAGCTATTGATAAGATATTGAAAAACAAACATAAAGCAAAAAGACCGGCTGCATGTATTTTGTGGTTTTTTGGATGGTATACAGGTTCAAATAGACTCCGTTCGTAGAATGAAATCATTCTGTAATACACATATTCAATTAATTTAAATCTATTCATTTTCAGAAGGTTAAATCAAAAAAAGCCAAACGTTTAAGAAGACGTTCCTTAGCTCTAAATAATTTCCATGCGTGTTAATATAAAAAGGCCACAGATTAACACGCTGTATACAGTACACTAATTGCTGCTATTGGACAAATATCAATAGCGTCATTGTTCTGCTCCGGCTCACAGTGCATTCCTTGGCACTGCTGCAGTTTGTTCTTTAAAACTATATACTTTTAGTATATCCCATATGGAGCAGGTGGTGAATATTGAGATTACTGCTGTTCCGCTGTGTGCGCAAGCCTTTTTCTTGCTGTTAGGTGGAAAACGGTTTCCGGCGGAACGGTGCAGACGTCTCTCCAAAACCTTCACTACAAAGATACAAAAAATTGCGCGTAAGCGAAAATTTTCCGTAAGCCAAATAAAAGTTAATAGTTGAGAGTTTATAGTGTATAGACAGTTTTAAAGATAATAGCAGTAAAGTTTAAAGTAAAAAACTAATATCTTTAAATCTATAAACTAATTAACTGACTTTTAACTTTAAACTATAAACAATAAACTTAATAGGCCAAAGCCAACGCCAAAGCTAAAGCTATTTTTTGTCTGGAAGCGGGAGGATAGTAAAGGATTTTGGTTACTTTTGTCTTATAAAGTCTATAAAAATGGAAAATACCAACCTGCAAACAGCTCAAGCTCACAACAAGCATAAAGTATCTGTGGTAATCCTCAACTGGAACGGTGAGGGGTTTTTAAAAAAATACCTGCCCGCATTAGTGGAGAACACCCCGCAATATGCAGAGGTCGTTGTTGCAGACAACGGTTCTACAGACAATTCTATTGAATGGATAAGGCAAAACTATACGGCAGAGCAGGTAAGGCTCATCCTTTTTGACAAGAACTACGGTTTTACAGGGGGCTATAACAGAGCATTCAAAGAGACGGAGTGCGAATATTTCCTGCTGCTCAATTCGGATATTAGAGTTGAAAAGGGGTGGTTGGAGCCTATGGTTGAGTTTATGGACTCGCATCCAAACGTTGGTATAGTACAGCCAAAAGTTTTAGCAGAATACAGGCCGGAGTACTTTGAATACGCAGGAGCTGCAGGAGGCCTTTTGGATATCTGGGGGTTTCCATACTGCTATGGCAGGCTTATGAATAAGGTAGAGAAAGATAACGGGCAATATAATGCTTCCACTCAAATCTTCTGGGCAACCGGTGCAGCTATGTGTGTAAGGTCTGAGATTTACGATAAATTAGGTGGGTTGGACGAGCAGTTTTTTGCACATATGGAGGAGATAGATTTCTGCTGGAGGACACAGATAGCCGGTTATGAGGTATGGTCTGTTCCGCAGGCTGTTGTATATCATGTTGGAGGCGGCACACTTCCACAAACCTCCCCTTTTAAGCTATACCTCAATTACAGGAACAACCTCTTAATGCTGTACAAAAACTATCCGCACTCAACAAGAGGTTTGCTTTTATTTTGGCGCAGATGTTTGGACGGATTATGTGCCTGCATATATATTCTACAGGGAAAGGGAAGTTATGTAAAGAGCGTATGGAAAGCCCACAGGGATTTTTCAAAAATGAAAATGGCATATCCTAAAGACAACTCTCTTGAACCGGCAAAAAAGGCAATAAAAAAACGCCTCCGCGGAAGCGTTTTTTTAAAGAAATTATTTGGTTAGCCGTAGTTAGCCGCAAAACGGCTCACATGTAGACTTTATTCCTCATCTGCAGTCCATGAAAAGGCATGCAGTCCCATGGCAGGGTTGGTCTTGTCCAATACCTTAAGTGTCTTCTTTAGAGTTGCAACCCTGTCATCCTGTCCAAAGATAAGCAAAGCTGCATTAAGTGTTGGCCAGGCATGGTCTCCAAGGTGAGGTTCCCCGTCTACGGAACCTCTGCCTCTTACAATCTCCCAATTTGTATACCCTTTCAAGTGAGCCTGATTCATAAGATCAAGTATCTCCTCGTGGTATGCCTGATTGTATGATATAAATAATGCTTTCATTCTAATAAAATTTAATTGTTACTTGGCAGCAGCCAACTCCTTTTTAGCCTTACGATAAACCTTAATCTCTTTCTTTCTCTTACGTTTGATACCTCTTCCGGCAAATACGCAGTACATTACAGGAACAATTACCAAAGTAATCAAAGTAGATACAGAAAGACCCCACGCAACAGTCATACCCATACCTCTCCAAACCTCTGCACCTTCGCCTGTTCCAATTGCCATAGGCACCATACCCAACACTGTGGTAAGAGTTGTCATAAGCACAGGACGCAGACGGGAATGACCTGCTGTCTGAACAGCTTGAGAAACTCCCAAACCTCTCTCACGGCAAAGGATTGTATAGTCTATAAGCACAATACCGTTCTTTACCACAATACCTAACAACATCATAAGACCAATCAAAGACATTACGTTCAATGGTGTACCCGTTACAAACAATCCCCACATTACACCTACAACCGCAAACGGAATTGAGAACATAATCACAAACGGATAGGTCAAAGACTCAAACTGTGCAGCCATAACAATGAATACCAGTATTACTATCAATACCATAAGCAATGTAAGATCTCCAAAGGTATCTTGCTGATCCTCGTATGAACCGGATAATTGCCATGATAGGTTGCCGGTCCAGTCCATATCCTTAAGAATGCTCTTTGTTGCAGCAACCAAATCACTCATCGCCATTCCTTGAGGTACAACTGCAGATACGGTAATGACACGCTCACGGTTCTTTCTCTCGATGGTTGGAGGTGTAAGTGTTTCTACGACCTTTCCAACATCTTTGATTCTCACACCTTTTCCTGCAGCATTGTACAACATTATATTCTCTATATCCTCTACAGATTGTCTGAACTCGCGTCCGTTCCTTACTCTTATGTCATACTCATCTCCATCCTCTCTATAGTAAGAGGCCAAAGCTCCGTTAATTCTGTTACGCAAATAAAGCGATGCAGTAGATACGTTTAGACCATTAAGAGCAAGCTTCTCTCTGTCAAACTCTACCTGATACTCAGGAACATAATCCTCCCTGCTTATAAGTACCTGATTAGAACCGGCCTCCATAAGTTTTGCCTTTACAGCCTGTGCTCTTGCGTCTGTCTCTGCAAAGTCGTAACCGTAAATCTCAACATCCACAGTTGCCTCACCGCTCATTCCACCACTCTGTCCGCCGGCCAAAACCTTGTAGGTTTTAATAATAGGATATTGAGCCAGATCCTTTCTCATCTCCTCGCAGATCTCAAGCAATCCCCTTTCACGCTCCGTAACACTTAACAAACTTATGTTAAAGCTTATAATATGCGTACCGTTTGTCTGGAAAGATGCCCATACGTTATCTGTACTTGCAGAACCCTCTGTAAAGTTGATCTTTCTTATCTCGGGATATTTGTCGGTGAAGAGCTGGTTTATCTTTAACGCAAACTCTTTGGTAATCTCCTGTCTCGTACCAATAGGTAACTCTATTGTGATACCTATACGGGCATTATCGGCAACAGGGAAATACTCAGACTTAATTTTAGGGCCTATAAAGAGCATTGTAAGCAGGAATATTGCCAAAGCACCCATTGCGACAATTGTTCTGTGGTGAACGCACCACCCAAGCAGTTTTGCATATGCAGTATCCAACCAATCCAAGCCTTTGTTGATTGGGATAAAAAGCAGGTTGTACAGCTTGCCATGCTTGTTATTCAGCCTAAGCATATTTGAACAAAGCATAGGAATTAGCGACAATGCTCCAACTGTTGATACTATCATAATGATACTTACAATCCAGCCCAACTGTCTGAACATTATACCGGCAATACCTTTAATCATTGTAAGAGGCATAAACACAGCCAACATTGTAAGTGTAGATGCTATAACTGAGATTGCAACCTCATTTGTAGCATAAACGGCTGCCTGCTTAGGTCGGCTACCCCTCTCTATATGCGTTGTAACGTTCTCCAAAACCACAATGGCATCGTCCACCACCATACCAATTGCAATGGAAAGCGAACTCAACGATATAATGTTCAACGTATTACCCGTTGCAAACAGATATATGAGAGAAGCTAACAACGATATAGGGATTGTAAGGATAATGATAAATGTAGCTCTCCAACGCCCCAAGAAGATAAACACAACCAACATAACCAATATGAATGTTATGAAGATGGTCTCCTTTAGGGAGTCTATGGTATTAAGGATGTTGTCCGATGTATCTACAATGATACCCAACTTAACGTCTGAAGGAAGAGACTCCTGAATCTCGGGAAGTTTTGCCTTAACCTTCTTTGATATATTTACAGAGTTTGCACCGGACTGTTTCTGAATGATGATCATACCGCCTTTGTGTCCGTTGTTATAGGTCTCCTGGGATCTCTCCTCCAAGCCATCCTCAACTGTAGCAACATCTTTAAGGTAGATAATCTTGTCACCCTGATGCCCTACAACCAAATCGTTCATCTGTGAAGCATCTGTAAATTCGTGCTGCACGCGCATAGAGTAGGTGTTGGATCCAATATCTATCGAACCTGCAGGGGTATTTTTGTTCTCCTGTCCTATAACCTGTGCTATTGTCTCAATTGTAAGGTTGTACGCTTCCAATTTATAAGGGTCGCAATACACCTTTATCTCTCGTGTAGGTGCACCGGAAATAGACACAGTACCTACACCTGCAATACGTGCGAGCGGGTTGGCTACTTTGTCATCCAAGATCTTGTTAAGGCCGTTTGTACTCTCCTCTGCCGTTACAGACAGCAGCAGGATAGGAATATCATCCGCACCGAATTTAAAGATTATAGGTGTGTCGGCTTCGTCGGGAAGCGCAGAGGTAACCATATCCAACTTGTCTCGCACATCATTGGTTGCCACATCTATATCTATACCATACTCAAACTCCAGGGTAATGATAGATACATTCTCCTTGGATTTGGATGTCATATCCTTTAGGTTACTTACACTGTTAAGGGTGTTCTCCAAAGGTTTGGTAACGTTGTTCTCTATATCCTGGGCACTGGCACCGCTATAGGTTGTCATAACCATAATGGTGTTTGTATCAATGTCGGGATACAGGTTGATAGGTATCTGTATTAGGGAAAAGATACCAAAGATTGCTATACCCACAAAAATAAGGGCTGTGGTTATAGGTTTCTTTACTGCTGATTGATATAAACTCATAAATTAAATTCCAAAATTACAGTTGCTATTTAACCACCTCTACATTGCATCCGTTAGAGAGCCTTGCATGTCCCTCTGTAACAACATCATCACCTGTGTTAAGGCCGCTTATGATCTCATACTCGGTACCCATTCTTCTACCAAGTTCAACCTTTTTGAATACAGCCTTCCCGTTCTCTACAACATATACATATCTGTCGCCGGAACCGCTCTGCTTAAGAACGGCTTTGTCGGGAACTACAACATGCTTTGCCGTTCCGTAAACAAAATATGCTCTTGCAAACATCCCCGGCCTTACAGCCTGGTCTGCATTTGCTATAACCAACTCAACAGGGAATGTTCTTGTAGAGGCATCTATTGTAGGGTACACCAAATTCACCTTTGCTTTAAATACTCTGTCTCCGTAAACATCACATTTAACATCAACAGACATACCCTTCTTTATATCCTTAAACAGCCCCTCAGAAACATTTACAACAAGTTTTACAGGGGTAATCTGCTCAACCACATAAAGAGGCTGCGACATTGCAAACATATCGCCCTGGTCATAATTTCTTGCAGTAACAATACCGTTGATAGGGCTTCTTAGGATTGTATTCTCAACAAGGTTGTCGTAATTTGTCTTTGAGATTGTGTAAGCAAGAATCTTTCCGTCCAACTCAGACTTTGAGTTGCCTCCAACCTCATACAACTGCCGTGCACGGCTCAGCTCAATAGAGTCGTTCTGCATCTGGCTCTTTGCCTGAACAAGGCTTGTAGCCTCCATCTTTGCAAGAATCTGGTCTCTCTGAACCCTGTCTCCAACCTCAACAAAAATCTTCTCTATCCTCACACTCATCTTTGGAGATATATTGTTTGTTGTATTGGCTATTACAGAAGCTGAATAGACCTCCTCCTGATCTACATCCTCCTCAAAAACTTTTTCAACTTTCACCTGAACAGCAGCTGCATTTTCTACATTCTGTGCAGCTACCAAAGCAGCCTCCGCATCTTTTGTCTCCCTTTTGCTTTTGCATGAGGACAACGAAAGGACAAATGCGCAGAGCATAAGACCGCCTACGATAATTCTACTTTTCTTCATCTTTGTTATGTTATTTTAAAATTATTATCACTATTATTTTTCTTCCCGATAAATTGGCTTTAGCTTTAGCCTTGGCTTTGGCTTTGGCTTTAGCTTTGGCTTTGGCTAATTAAGTTTATTGTTTATAGTTTAAAGTCAGTTAATTAGTTTATTGTTTTTAAGTTGATAGTTTCTTACTTTAAGCTTTACTGCTATTAACTTAAAAATTATCTATACACTATAAACTTTCAACTAAATTAAGGCCAACGCTTTTCTCTATACACTATAAACCATACACTTTCAACTAAATTAAGGCCAATGCCAACGCTAACGCCAATGCTACAAATTATCCGCGCTTACGCCCAAAATCTTGTCCAAAGAGGATTTGGTAACAAGATAATTGTAGATTGAGCTATTAAGGTTCAACCTCGACTGCATAAGTGCAAGCTGTGAATTCTGCATCTCCAAGAGTGTTCCACTACCAATCTCATATCTCTTGTGAGCTATACTGTTACCCTTCTCTGCACTCTCTATGCTCTTTTTGGCCGCAGTATACTGCTTTGCAGAGGTGTTAAGGCTGCTGAGACTTTGGGTAATGGAAACCTCCAAATTCTTTCTTGTCTCCTCTATCTGGAGCGCCATCTGCTCCCTCTGCACCTTTGTCTGTTTGAGCGTATAATAACGCTGTCCTCCTGAAAAGATTGGAATAGTAAGGGATATACCTGCAACTGAATAGGGTGTCCAGTTGAACTGATTGAATCTGAATGTATTTGTCATAGCGTTCCAGTTATAAGAAATAGAGCCTGCAAGTGTGGGATAATATTTTGCAAGTTGAGACTGATATGTCTTGTGCAGCTGCTCATCCTGAATCTCCAACTGCTTTAACGTACTGTTCTTATCTAAAGAAAGCGTGTCTGCAGCAGCCATTGGATCCTCCTCAGAAACCCTTGCAAGTTCATACTCATAATCCTTGAGGTTTCCATCACATGCAATCTCATTGTTAAGATCCAATCCCAAAACAGCTTTAAGTTGCCATTGTGTAACTACAATATTCCCTTGTGCATTATACATGTTTGGTTCTGCATTCCTTACCGCAACCTCCGCTGTAAGCAGATCATACTGAGATGTTTTACCAGCATCATATTTATCCTTTACAACATTATAGTTATCTACAGCCGTATTATAGTTCTCCTTATACACTTCGTATGAATCCTTTGCCAGAAGTACAGCAAAGAAGGATTGCTTTACCTGCTCAATAAGATCTATCTTGCTACCTCTCGCCTTCTCAACGGCAAGCTCCACATCCTGCCCTGTAATCTGTATGCTCTTCCAAAGAGGAACATTTACCAACGGCATAGAGGCGCTGAAACCAGTGCTCCAGGTATTGTCTGTACCAATTGCAATAGACTGGTCACCCATAACCAGCACCTGTTTCTTTATGGTTCTCTGGTAGTTTGTACTAAAATCTATCTGTGGGAAAAGTGAGGCGTATGTACCTTTTCTGGCATAACCTTTCTTTACAACCTCCATCTCTGCAATCTTTAACGTACGGTTTTCAGACAGTGCAATTTTAAGTGCGTCATCCAATGTAAGATGCAAAGTATCCTGCGCAAAAGCCTGCACGCTCATAGCTCCGGCGCAGACCGTTAAAATTAATTTTAAAATACCTTTTCTCATAAACTTATATATCTTCTTTTTCTATTCTTTTTAAAACCTCTCTCCCTTTTTGGGTTGAGTAACCTTTCATTATTGTAATAAGAGTTATCTTGCAAATCTCATCCGGTCTATACTTATTGGTTAACTCCTCAATACTCAAATTGTTTATTATCTGACTCTTTGTAAGAGGTCCCAATATTTCGTAATTTTCATCTTCTCTAAGTTCTCCCTCGTTTATACCCTCGTTTATAAGCCCATAAATGAGCTTTTTCATGCTATTAAACCAAATCTCCCCCTCCTCTCTTAAAGCCGGTGTGGTTGCTATATCATTAAAAAACTGCTCGCAGATATTACTGAAAAACCTAAAATTAAGCATATCAATTCTAATGATCCTCTCTAACGGCGAACCGGCACAGCCGGCAATTTTGGCCGCTACCGCCATTTGCTCTATTTTCTTATACACAAGCGCCTCCCTTGTAAGTTCATCCTTACTTGAAAAGAACTCGTATATAGTCTTCTTTGAAATTTTAAGTTTTTGCGCAATATCATCCACGCTAACACGTTTTACCCCGTATTTAGCGTATTCTTTAAATGCTGTTTCTAATATATATTCCCGTTTCATCAACAAAATAAAATATGGAAACTATTTTAGTATTGGCGGTTTCCGGAGCGCAAAGATAATGCCGAACTTCTATCCTCCAAAAAGATTTAAAAGAATATTTCAGCAATCTGTGTTTTGGAATATAATTAGAGAATAGTGAAACAACCTCTGTAGGCGTTGGCGTTAGCTTTAGCTTTAGCGTTGGCCATTTTGAATGGTAGAAAAAGTAGAGATGGTATAAAGAGTAAAAAAGCTAAAGCCAATGCCAAAGCTAAAGCTATAAACCATAAACTATAAACTCATATAAGGGGTAACTCATCTACAAAAACTGAATTATTTTCTCAAGGTGGGTGCCATGAGAACCCTTTATAAGGAATGTCTTCCCCGCGGGTTTTTCCTGTTTAAGATACAATGCCAGCTCGTCTGAATTTGCAAAAGTCATCACACGGCTTTTTATCCTCCCCGAAAGCTCTTTGTAAGCCTTGATAAACTCGCTCCCGACAAGAAATATTGCATTAGGATTGATAGTATCTGCTTTAGTTATGATATATACATGCTCAGAAAGGGAATCACTGCCCAATTCCAACATATCTCCCAATATGAGAATCTTGTTGTCCATCTCCAATTTTGCAAAATTATCCAAAGAGGCCCCCATGCTTGTTGGATTGGCATTATAGGCATCTATAATAAGTGTATTACTCTCTGTCCTGCATAACTGTGATCTGTTGTTTGATGGGATATAATTTGAAATTGCTTCTACCGCCTTTTGTGTAGGCACTGCAAAATAGGTTGCAACACATAGAGCCGCAAGCACGTTGTCCACATTGTAATCACCTATAAGATGCGTTCTTACAACTATACGGGACGGCTGTTCCAATGATGATGGATTGGCAATCTCTACATTAAGGTATGGAGATCTGTCCTCTCTTACTATCCGAGCATCCATTGGTTTCACTCCGTATGGCACAATCTGCAATGACGGCCGCATGCTCTGCATTAGGCAGAGATATTCATTATCTGTGTTGATAAATGCAATTTTTTTGTGCTCCACAAGGTTGTCATACAGTTCACCTTTTGTTTTCATGACACCCTCAAATGAACCAAACCCTAACAGGTGCGCTTTTCCAACATTGGTTATAAGACCAAAGGTGGGGCAGACAATCCACGAAAGATGTTCTATCTCTCCGGGGGCACTTGCTCCCATCTCTATTACTGCAATCTGAGTATCCTCATTCAAACCAAGAAGCGTTAGTGGTACACCTATATAATTATTAAGGTTTCCTTTTGTGCTTACCACATTGTATGTTGTTGCAAGAGTCGCCGTTATAAGTTCCTTGGTTGTTGTTTTTCCATTTGTTCCTGTAAGTGCTATTACAGGTATCTTAAAACGTAGTCTGTGGTGACGTGCTATACGCTGAAGGGTATCCAACACATTCTCAACAAGTATGATACTCTTCTCATCAGCTCTGCCTCCAAACTTCTCATAAAGGGACAAATCGTCCATTATCACCCTGTCTGCCCCCTTTTCAAGCGCCTGTTTTGCAAACTCGTTGCCGTTAAAATTTTCCCCTTTAAGGGCAAAAAACATGCAATGTTCTTTAATCTGCCGGGTATCCGTACATACACCGCCGCTACACCCTCTATATATATTGTATAAGCTCTCTATTTCCATCCGGTACAAAATTAATGAACACCTGTTGATCCAAAACCGCCGCTATTGCGTTCGGTTTCGTCCAACTCTTCAACCTCACACCACTCAACCTTGCTGTGTCTTGTAACAACCATCTGTGCAATTCTCTCGCCCGGTTCAATTACAAACTTATCCTTTGAAAGATTGACAAGTATAACCTTTATCTCACCCCTGTAGTCTGCATCTATTGTTCCGGGGCTGTTAAGTACAGTTATACCATGTTTTGCAGCCAATCCGCTTCTTGGCCTTATCTGCGCCTCATACCCTTCCGGCAGCGATATATAAAGCCCCGTTGGGACAAGTACTCTTTGAAGGCTGTCTATCTCAACAGCTTCATTAACAGAAGCTCTCAAGTCCATCCCTGCAGAAAGTTCTGTTGCATACACAGGTAATTGAGTACCACTTTTGTTAATGACTTTTACAATAATCTTCTCTGTTTTATTCATAATTCAAATTTAACCTCACCTTCCTATCCTTGCCTTAATTACGGAATATATCCCCGTTCTTTTTAAGCAGTACAAAAGGAAGACAATTAAAAGTATTGTATTAAATATTATCTTTATCAACTCCACCGCAGCATGGCCCGCAGAGATTGAACTCCACACAAAGGTATTCATTAAATAGGAAATTCCATAAAGGACCAAGCCCGCGCCTATGTATTTGCATATAATACCCCACCTGTACGGGATAGGATAATACCGGTTTCCCAATTTTACGCTGTAAACCAGCATACATGTAACACTAAGCAGATGAGCGAACACAGATGCCCAATATGAAAAATATGGCATAAAGACAACATTTATCACAAACGTAACGGCCAACCCGGCAAGTGTAATTGTAACAGCATATTTTGTCTGCCCGCTAAGTTTATACCACATGCTTACATTAAACAGCATTCCCAATTCCATATAAGAGAGCAGCATTACAGGCACCGTTCCAACAGCCCCTCTGAACTCCTTGCCCAATATAAGTTCTATAAGATCCATATAGAACATTATACCTAAGAAAATAATCATGCAGAACGCAACAAAATACTCCATTACCTGTGCAAGCAGCTCTCTGTTTTTGCCTCTTGCAAAGAAGAACGGCTCTGCAGCATATCTGAACATCTGAATAAACAGGTTCATTATTACCGCCAATTTGAGTGCAGCCCCATAGATGCCAAGTTCCGCCCTCCATATTGAACCTTCGGGAGCAAAATATCTAAAAAGTATTCTGTCCAAGCTCTCATTTACTATTCCCGGCAAACAGGCAATCATGAGCGGTAGCGAATAGACAAGAAGTTTTTTAAGCAACTTGCCGTTAAAACGGAGTTTGAGATGAAGAATATCCGGTACAAACAGCAATGTGCACACAATACAACTTAAAAATACGGCAAAAACTACATATGAGAAATCCGGTTGTGCCGGTATGAATGCTGTAAGGAGACTTTGCGGATGCTGCACAAGATACTTTGGTACAACAAAAAACAGAAGAAGATTAAAGCCCAATTCAGATACAATCTTTATTGTCTTGAACACTGCAAACTTAAGAGCTTTTTCCCTATACCTGAGCTGCGCAAACATTATTGCAGTAACCGAATCCAACGCTAAGATTCCGCCTGTATATATTATCATCTGTCTGTAACCGGCATACCCAATCATCTCCGCCAATGGCTCTGCAAAAAGTACAAGCGACAGCCAAAAGAGAGCAGAAGTTCCAAGTATTGTTATAAAAGAGGTTGCAAACGGGTCTTTGGGGGTCATACCCTCATACTCATGCGGGGAGTTCTTTATATTGTTTGCAAACCTAAAACACCCTGTTTCCAAACCAAGTATAAGAACAACTTGTAACACAGCTATATAAGACATTATCTCTGTATACGAGCCATAATTCTCCTGTGTAAGAATCCTTGTATATATTGGGACAAAGAAGAAATTTATCATACGGGCCAATATTGTACTCAGCCCATATATGGCGGTCTCCGACGCTAATTTTTTTATTGGATTAAAGTTAGACATTACCTGAACATTCTTTTCTTAAACAGCAACATTCCTATATTCAATTGAGTATACCAGTGCTTTCCATCTGCCTTTGAGTAGTATGTAGCCGCCAACGAGACAGGTCCTATAGGGCTTTGCCACACGAGAGCGGCATTTCCAATAAAGCCGCCGTGAGGTAGCCGGCCGCTATACTCATATAAGCCACTGCCTAAATGGTTTATCATCTCCCAAGGCTGGAAATATGCTACAGTTGTATGCAGATATAGCGAGTTTGCGAATGTAACTATCGGAGACACCGAAACGCCCAAATAGGTGTTTGCCCTATACCTCTCCATCATAAGGGTATTACTGTGCGGTACAGGCTGGAATACAGGCATATAGAGCAATGTGGCGTAATAATTTCCTTTATCCTGTCTTGTAGAGAAAGTAAAATCTAACATGGTACCTAATCTTAACCAGCGGTTTATCCTGTAGTAACCATCTGAATAGAACCTACATAGAACTGTATGTCTGAAACTGTTTTTAAACTCTTTGCTTCCCGACAAATCTCCATTTACCATATCGGGCACAGCCCTCCTGCTGCTGTGATAGGTCTCCCGGCCGAAAATATATCTTGCCCCTATAAACAGTCTCTGTCCCTCTGTAGGGTAAAAGTCGTAGTTAAGGGAGTTTCTCTCTATGCTCGCCTCCGGGTAGACAACATCTATATAGGTTTTGTTGGGCTTGTCTTTTGCCCCGTAACTGCCGTCAAAAAAATATCTGTAATCCAATCTGCCTGTTCCAACGGAGATCTTTCCAACAATGTTCCTCTTGATTGAGAGGGCTGTTCCAAGCGATACTTTTGCGTATGTCTCCCTCTCCTGAACATTATCGGGCAATTTGTCGGGAGTAAAAAGAGACTGATTGCCTCCGTAATAATCAAACTGGTGAAGTACAAAATCTCCGGATATAAAGGCCATAGGTTTGATACCTATATCATATCTGAACCCTATATTGCCCCCTTTGTAGAAGCGTCCTATGTTCATTCCAAGTCCTACCTTCCATGGATGAAGCCCCATTTTTGAATAGCTTACCCCTAAATACCCCTGGTTGAGTGACGAAGATGATATATTACCGCCAATGGATATTCTTACAGGGGCTGCCTTTGTAGCCTTTATATTAATATGGCAGAGCGAATCATCCGTTAATTTATACGAAGGATAAAACGTTCTCACTGTGTTGGTTGCAATAACTCTGTAGTAGCCTCGTTTAAAGGTCTCGAATTTTATATTGCCCTTTTTATCGTTTCTTAAAGTTCTTGATATAAATATCTTGTCCCCTTTGTGCATATTTGGTGATATGTCTATATCATCTGCAATAACCATAGGCTTGCATTTTTCCTTGAACAACCGCCTCCGTCTGGCAAGCTGCTCCGGGGTCCTTTGGCTTTTAACCCTCTCTTTTATGCTTTTTATGTATGGCTGTGCATTCTGATACCCCATCTCCACAATCTCATCCACCCTCTTGAAATCCATAACACCATACGGGTAGACCCTGCTTATTATCACCCCCTTGTCCGGAGGGATGTTATAATCTGTCTGTGAGACAAGCATCCCTATAACTTGTGAGGCTATCTCCTCCTCATCTAAGTTGTTCTCACCTGTAACGCATTTTGCTCCGATTATAAAATCGGGCGAATAGCTCTCCTCCATTATCTCCCATGGGAAGTTGTTGTAGAATCCTCCATCAAAGAGCAATGTTGAGTCTATTGTTATTGGTTTAAAGAAAAACGGATATGTCATTGATGCTCTCACCGCTGCAGAGAGATCCCCTTTCCTCGATACAAACTCCCTCTTTCTTGCAATATCAGATGATACGCAGAAAAAGGGTACCATAAGGGAATCAAAATCGTACTTGGAAGCCTTTGCTGCAGGTGCAAAGATTCTCATAAATTCTAAATCCATGGGGTATGGCTTTACAAAACTCACCGGCAGGTCTAACTTTATCTTTTTCTTTGAGCCCACCTGGCCGTTTTTGTCGGGAAGCGGATTCTTATTCTCCTTTGTTCCTATTCCAAAACTGAACATGGTAGGGGTAGGTTCATCTCTATAGAAGAAACTGCCGTATTCATATTCAGGCTCCCCTCTGAACCAGGAATCAAACTCCTTACCGGCAAACAGCTCTATCATCTCATCTGTAGTATAGCCTATTGCGTAAAGTCCGCCAACTATGGCTCCCATTGATGTACCGCAAATGTAGTCTATGGGTATATTGTTCTCCTCCAAAGCCTTTATAACACCAATATGGGACAGGCCCTTTGCGCCACCTCCGCTTAAAACAAGACCCACCCTCTGAGTTTTGTTTGCCGTTGAATCAGATAAAGAGAATGCTGTTGCACCTGCATATTGAAATACAGACACAACTAAAAGAAAAGTAATCCATACGGATTTCAGATAACTTTTTAATAATCTCTTCATTTTTTCAACTGCAACATGGCATTATGCCTCAAAGATAAAAAGAAGTAGCGTAAAAACATTATTTTTATCTATATTTGGACTTCATTTGAAAATATATCATTATCATGAAACTTAGAATTTTAACTGTTTTAGGCATTGCAGCATTGGCTTTTGCAGGCTGTAACGGTGGTAGTAAAAACAACAAAAGTGCAGATGAATCTGCAGAGACAAAAAAGGAGAATATGGAGGTAAAAACAGAACAGAAATTGGCTTTCTGCCCTGATTCGGTAGCAGAAGAGCCTGTATTTGACATTGTTACCAATATGGGTACAATAAGAATAAAACTTTACAAAGATACCCCTCAGCACAGAGACAATTTTGTAAAACTTGCATCGGAGAGATTTTTTGACGGCATTCTGTTCCACAGGGTTATAAAGGATTTTATGATTCAGGCTGGAGATCCGTATTCAAAGGATACCACAATGAGGAGCAGATGGGGACAGGGTGGCCCGGGATATACAATTCCTGCGGAGATTGTGGGTATCCACACACATAAGAAAGGGGCTCTTGCAGCTGCTCGTAAAGGTGATACATCAAATCCTATGAAGGCATCGTCAGGATCCCAGTTCTATATTGTTTCATCTCCGGAGAACTGTGCTCATTTAGATGGGGCATATACCATCTTTGGAGAGACATTGAGCGGTCTTAATGTTGTTGACGCCATCTCCAATGTTCCTGTAGGTGCAAAGGATGTCCCTCAGACACCTGTTGTAATTGAGAGGGTTGAACTTGTAAAGGAGTAGATACAATATGAAGGTATTGGACCTTATAAAAAAGAGCAGAAGCTACAGACGGTTTGATGAGAGCAAGCCCATTAAGGATGAGGAGCTTGCTCTTATGATAGAGGCTGCAAGGTTCTCTCCGTCGTCGAGAAACATACAGCCTATTAAGTACATTGTATGCAACTCGGCTGAGATGAACTCTAAAATCTTCTCCACCTTGGGATGGGCAGGATACCTTACAGATTGGGACGGTCCATCTGAGGGCGAGAGGCCTGCCGCATATATTATTCAATTATTGGATACCGAAATAGCCGGCAACTGTTCTTGCGACAATGGAATTACTGCACAGAGTATACTTTTACAGGCTGTTGAGCTTGGGTACGGTGGTTGTATAATAGCTTCTGTAAAGAGGGAACAGCTCTCCAATATTCTTGGTCTTGAGCCACGATATTCAATAATTCAGGTTATCGCTTTGGGTGTGCCTGTAGAGAAGGTTGTAGTAGATGATATGGAGAACAATAATTTTAAATATTGGAGAGAGGAGAACGGGACTCATCATGTGCCTAAAAGAACTGTTGAGGAATTAATATTGAAAAGATTTTAGTATAGTTATCGTTGGCGTTGGCAAGTTTTAAATGTAAAGAAAGCTAAAGCTAAAGCTTGTATAAAAACTACATATACTATGTAAATTAAATAGTATCAGCTATTTAAAGGTAAAAAAACTTTTCAATTATCTGTAAATTATCTAAAAAAACAACTAAATATTAATCTATGGCACAGTGTTTGAAATAACATAAAACAAATAGTTTTTTCATAGGTTAGATTTAGGTTAATAGTAAATAAAAGCTGTCCTGCCGCAGGGACAGCTTTTATTTCTTTATTTTTTTATATCTTTGGGGTTCAGATACCGAATATGTCGGCTTAAAGTGATTTTAATTATGAAAATAATAAACCTTGGAGAACAGAACACTCTCCTCAACCAGTTTGTATCTGAACTAAGAGACAAGAATATCCAAAAAGAGAGAATGCGCTTTAGACGTAATTTAGAGCGTATAGGTGAGATATTCGCATACGAAATATCAAAGACATTAGACTATACCACAAAAGAGGTACAGACTCCGTTAGGAATAGCAAAATGTTCTCTTCCTCAGGATAATATAATAGTTTCTACAATACTTAGAGCAGGACTTCCGCTCCATACGGGACTGCTTAATTTTTATGACAACGCTCAAAATGCCTTTGTTGCAGCATACAGGAAGTATGGAAAGGACAATCAGTTTAAGATAAACTTTGAATATCTCACCTGCCCGGATGTTAACGGCAAGATTCTTATCCTGGCAGATACCATGCTTGCTACCGGAGCCTCCTTAGTATTGGCATATAACAGAATTTTGGAGAACGGAGAACCTCTTCACACCCATCTTGTATGCCCAATCGCCAGCGAGGCAAGCCTTGGCTATCTTTCAAAGAACCTGCCTCATAAAAAGGTTACGCTTTGGGTTGCCGCAATAGACGAGGAGCTCACCAACAAGTCTTATATTGTTCCCGGGTTGGGGGATGCAGGAGATCTTGCTTACGGTGACAAACTTTAGAGGATTTACTGCACTGTAAAAAATTAAGGGGTGGCTGAACGATCAGTCACCCCCTAATTTTTGGAACTAAATAAAAAATTTCTTTCGTACAACTTTTTACGCAACTTATTCAAAAAAAGTTAATAATTACCCTCTCTGCTTTTGTTGCACTAAAAAGGCTAACGCCAACGCGAAAACTTTATTTCGTAAAAATTTCATTATTCATTTAGCTCCATTTCACATACATACAATCAATATATTATTAACAAAACTAAAACGACTACTCCTTATAAGGTTTCCTTATGGTTATATCATCCATTGCAAAATATGCAGGTTGGCTGAAACCGTAACCGTTGTCGCTATCTCCGGATACATTAAAGCGAATATACTCAACCTTCCCAAGTTTAGACAGATCAAATTCTGTCCATGTCTGGATAACACCATTACCCTTGGCAATAAATATCTCAACCTCCGGATTATTTCCAGTGTTCTTGTTGTCATTTTTATCTGCATTGAACGCTGCTTCATCTTTATATCCCGTTGCAATAATCTTCACATAGCCGTCTGGTGCAAGCGGAGCAGTAAGGCTGTTGCCACCGAGACAGCAACTAAGCAGATAACATGTTATATTTACATACATCTTTTCAAAGACAACAGGACCTGCTGCAGACCAGATATGTGGTCTTCCATCACCCCAAGACTGAGTTGATACAATATCCAAATATCCGTAAGATACAGCACAATTATTACCGCTATGAGCTCCGGTACCATAAACAGTCAACTGATTCAGGAAACCTCCTTTGGACTTATAATCTGTACTGTAATAGTTGGAAACAGCTATTCCACCTCCCCAATACTGGCCATCGCCCCAATTGTTAGGTAATGTATGATACAGATCTGTATTATAGTCATACCATTCATATACTTTGGATGCATCTGTTGGATACAAAAGGGGACCGCCATATTCAGGGTTATCTATCAACGCATTCCAATTTGTCTCTCCGGTATCGAAATCGCAAGTTGCCAACGTATAAAGATCATCTTTAGTTATCTCTGTTGTGAGTCTGTAAGTTATACCGGGAGTGAAGTCAAAATCCATTGTCTTTTCAACAGAGTAATAAACACCATCTTCAAACTCGTATTTAAATGTAAGTACAGAACCGGTTTTAACGTTAGGGAGCAACACGACAGCTGCTGTTATCTCACTATTCCCTGTTTTAGGGATTGCTATGCCTTTCTCCGGGAATGTGAGCTTAATTGATTTAGAGCCATTTTCTGTATTTAAAAACTTCTTGGAAACAATACTGAAATAGGCTTCACCGGCAATCTCATCTTTATCTGATGTTACTGTAATGCTTTTGAGTTTTTTGGCAACTTCACCATATATGTTGAACCATATATTAGAAGTTGCATGAGTCAGCACAAATTTGCCGTTCCTATCTGTGGTGGCATAACCAAAATCGCCGTTCTTTCCAAGAAGAGCGGGTGTAACGCCATCCTGAGTCTGACCGACAGGCACATTTGCCACAACTCCACTACCGGTCATGTTGTAATACACATCTACATTTGCAGCAGATGCGGGGCCATCTGCACCAAAGACAAACCTTGCATAAGCTTCGGACAGATCTGTAACATCCTCACTTCTAATACCATCTACCCAAATATAATCTCCTGCGCTCCATTTGTATGGAATATAATCTTTTCCGGGAGTTCCAAATGTTGTCTTTGTAACAGGCTCTTGGGCATACCCGTAAAGGGAAACTCCATTACCGTCATTAAGTTTTAAAGTATCCTCCTTTGCACATGAAGCCACAACTATTGCGGCTACCATGAAAAGTAACAATCTCTTCATACAGAACATTTTTTAACGTTTATAGTTCCTCCCAACCAGATTCGCCGGCATTTCCAATTTCAGATGTAGCAAACCCTTTTTCCAATTTTAAAAGGGTGATCTCAACAAGTGGAGATTCATAATAATTAGTCTCTTTCATACTCAATATTTTTAGTAGTTATAATCAAAACACTAACTGCACGGAGTATGAGAAGACAGATAACAGCCCAACATAAAGTTCTGTACAAGAGGAATCTTTTAAGAATTCATCGCTGTTATAAACAACCCATCTCCCGCAGGTTTTTTATAAAGTACGAGAGCAGGTCTTCTGACTTGTCTGAAATTGCGCCTTCCCGATAAAATATCAGTGACTAAAAGAATGCAATATAAAAGGTATATAACCTCCGGACTTACAGCAGCGGGAACTGTACAGGATTCTCACCTGTTTCCCTTTTAATTCCAAAAAGCGCACGAAACGCTTTGGAAACTCTCATTCAACTGCAAAAGTAATATATCACTTCCAATATTCCAACTTTTATAAATTAAGTAAGCGTTAAAAAATAAGTTGGTAAAGATTTTGCAGTATTTTTGAGAAAAGAAATATAGACCGAAAAGACAATTAAAGATTACCGAGTTATTTTTTTTAAGATTACTAAAAGTTTCATAATCAAGTGATCCACTACCAAATAAAAAAAAGGGCGTTTGCCCTTTTTTTTATTTATATCTTATATCTAACTCATCCAATATATTCTGAGCCCCCGCATACTTGTCTATTATCCACAAGACAAATCTGATGTCTACACAAACCGTTTTAAAATAGTATGGATGATAATAGATATCTCCGCTCATACTCTCTCTGTTGCCATCAAAGGCCAATCCTATAAGCTCCCCTTTACCGTTCATTACCGGGCTGCCGGAATTTCCTCCTGTAATATCGTTATTGGTTAGGAAATTAACATATAGGTTACCTTTTTCGCCCCATCTGCCCCAATCTTTTGCGGCAATGAGCTTATTCATCTTGTCATCTACCCTAAACTCGTAATTTGTATTGTCCTGCTTGTCTATATAACCATTTATGGTTGTCTGATAATCATAATGTACACCATCTGTTGGGTATATATCGCATACAGAACCGTATGTAAGTCTCATTGTGGAATTTGCATTAGGATACTGCGGCTTGCCCTGCGACTTGCGCATATTGTAAATTGCATGCGTGTACTTAGGTGTGAGCTTCTCTATACAACATCCCAAAGAATCGTCTATACATTTTCCTCTGCGGTTAAAATCCTGTATGTTGCAACCTTCGTTAAATACAATAACCGGGTCGTTCAAGATATCATTAACGCTTTTTGGAGTTGCAAAAAAGGCCTTTAGATCCTCTACTGTACGAAAATCAGACCTGCTGTATACATATTTTGCAAACTCCTCACCACTGTTGTTGCAACGGTTTATCCACGCTTTAACGGTATCCGACAGATATTTCCTGTCCAAGTTCTGTATAAACAGATTGGACATTACGCCAAACAGCTCCAAATCTGTAGATTGATCAAATTTTGCAAACTCAATTTCAGCTCTTTTGATATAGCGTTTTACTAAAGGGCTGTTAATATCTACAGAATCTATCTTGCCTTTTTGCATCTCTCTGGCAATAGCTGCAAATTTTTTACATGAAGTTACCCAATCGCAACACAGCAGGTACGCCTCTTTGTACCATGTACGGTTACGAGTAAGACTCATACTGCTATTGTACGACTTTTTAAGATTTTCGAGTAATCTTTCGTTTTCTTTACTAATAGGGCTCTCTGTGCCGGCATACTCTGTAAGCATTTTCTCCTCCTGTCTGCGTATATCTATAACGTTGTAACGTTTTAGACATTTGTTCTCCCACTTGGCAAAATCTGTATAGTTGCTTATATTAAAGTATATGTTTGAGTAAATAAGTCTGAGATCCGGATTTTCATTCATCTTCTTATCCCAAACATCCAATCGGCTCCTTCTTGCCTCTACAACAATAGGGTTAATGATATTCTGCTTCTGCTCTACCTCAAATGATGACGCATATCTGTTGGTTTTCCCCGGATAACCCATTATCATGGCAAAGTCTCCCATCTTTTTTGGGGCTGCGGATATTGCAAGTGTTCTGGCAGGCTGCATTGGCACGTTATCTTTTGAATATTTTGCAGGCTTGCCGTCCTTTCCTGTATAGACTCTGTATATAGCAAAATCGCCCTTATGCTGAGGCCAGCTCCAATTGTCTGTCTCTCCGCCGAATGCACCTATGGATACCGGAGGGGCACCCACAAGTCTCACATCTGAAAAGACCTCATATACAAACATATAATAAGCCTCCCCACTCCACATATTAGCGCACATGCACTCCATTCCGGGGTATTGAGATTTATATTTTGTCTCTACCATTCTGTAAACACGCCTCATCATCATTCCGTGAAAGCCGTTTTTATTAAGCTTTTCTCTCTCTGCGTTTACATCAGCAGTAACATCTATGACTTTTCTTAGGAAAAGGGCGTTTTTGTCGGGAATAGGCTTCTCTTCATCTCTATTCATAGCCCAAAAGCCGTTCTCCAAGTAGTTATGCTCTTTTGTACTCAAGCGGAATATATCTCCATATGCACAGTGGTGGTTGGTTATAAGAAGACCCTCTTTTGAGATCATGCTTCCTGTACAGCCAAAATCCAAAGATACAATGGCATCACTGAGCGAGTTTGCCACATCTTCGTTATAGATCTCTTTACCTGTAAGTTTGAGACCCATTTTTTTCATCTGAGGGTAAATGGAGTTCTCAAACATGTTTACCATCCACATCCCCTCATCGGCGTTTGAAACTGCCGGCAGCAGCATAAGTACCGCTGCCAGCATTATTGTGATTTTTTTCATCTTTCGTTTTAACTCTTTAATTATTCTCCTCAATTACAACAAATTTAGGGTCTGTAGCCTCGGTTGTGCCATCCTGTTTCTTTATTGTCCACTGTGGAGCCTTTAGGATTTCAATTAATTTGTCCGGAGTAAGAACGGTACTATCAAAGAAGAAACGGAATGCATACTCCTCTTTGTCGTTGATTACTGTTTTCATTCCCAACATGCCATCCTGAAGTGAAAGATAAGATGACAGATAAGGTATATTCCTGGTTATAATTGGTTTATCAAGCGCAGGGTATACTATATCCAATGAATCCTTGTGCTCAAGTCCCAATTTTTCTATGTTTGTAGTGTACTTGCGCTCAAAGAAATTGAACTGCCTCTCCAAAAATGCTCTTCTGGTTATTGTGTCTATCTGGTCTTCCAAGCCCATATATTTGAAATCTACCTTTATCTCCTTGGTTCCACCGCCATGTACAGGCATCTCCAAGACCTTCATCTCTACCATCTCTTTGTAGAAAGCCTCGTCAATAGGCTCGTCCAAAGCCATATATAGTCTTACAATTAACGGACATGCGTATTCAGACTCCAATCCAAAATATTTTCTGTTACTCTGCCTTATCTGCAAGCCTAAATAGTTTGGATCCATTTTGTCATACATCTTTTCTGTACGTATTGTAATTACTTTTACCAATGAATCTGCCTGTGTAGGCTGAGATATTTTAAACTTGCTTGGGGTATAGATTGCCTGTTGTATAATCTCAGGCGTTGTCTCTGCCGGATTGTAATAGATATTTACTCTTCCATGCTTAACAAATGTAGCAACGCCATACGCACCTTTTATCTTCTGAACTTTTGCAGAGAAAGCCTTTGAACTTCCGTAGCACTTTACAGAACGAAGTCCCTCTACTGTAAGCTTCTCAAGGTTCTTTTGCTGCTCCTCTGTTCCCCATCTCTCATCTATGGTTGGGAGTTCTACAGTGCTGCCAAAATATGCACCGGCCGCAAATAGAACTGCAACAATTACCACAGGAACTATTTTGTTAACAGGAGATTTCATTCCGCTTATGCTAAGTGCATTCTTGTTACATGCATTAACACACTCTCCACACAATGTACAATCTACATTCTTTACTTTTACCACCTGATTTACGTTAATTGAATACGGACATTTTTTTGCACAAAGACCGCAATTATTACAAGCCTCTGTATCTCTGCATACTTTTAGAACAGGGAACACCTTGCTCTCTCTGCAGAATACCTCCAAAAGATACCCGAACAAGCATACTGCGGTGAGAGGCCATACCCAGCTCATCTCTGTTCCAATATAATTTAGACCTAAATATGCACCAAAAACCACTACAAACATTATAGTGAACTTAAATATATTGCTGGCTGCTCCAAGCGGACAGATATATTTGCACCAGAACATCTTTATAAAGAAGTTACCTATAATGAACAGTGCTATTGATATGCAGACCATCCATAGTGTAATTTCACCCTTAAATGCTGTAGCTGTCGCATAATATGGGTCAAAGTTCTTACAGAAAAGTTCCGAAGAATTAATTGTAAAATAGAAGATCGTAAACAGCAATATATATTTTACTGCACGCAAAACAATATCCAAGGTAGAACCTGTTTTAACAGATACCTCCTTTACCTTTAGTTTTGCTCTCAATTTTGACAGGCCCTCTCCCACAGTTCCAAGAGGACAGAGATATGAACAGAACAGTCTACTGAACAGGATAACTCCTATTCCAAGCACTACACCCATCATAATCTGGGTTGCAGTCATGCTACATGCCATTGAGCCTCTAACAAGATAAGTTGAGAGAGTCTCAAGTCCTCCAAACGGGCAAAAAGCCTCACAATCAAATGTTTGATTACCAAACAGTTTTAATCCAAAAGCCGCAATAAGGGCTATGACTCCAATTTGCACTACTCTTCGGAGCCAATTCTTATGAGTTTTAGTCATTAAGTGTGTTTATTATTGTTTTTAGAAATTAAATCCTATTGTTACGTTAAAGTATTGTCTGTTGTCTTTGTTAAAACTAATATTCTCTGAGCTCAACGCCTTTGAAAGTTCTGCGTTAGATCCCATCTTCCTGTAGAGATACCCTGCCTTAATCCATGCTGTATAACCCTTCTCTGCATTTACAATGTAACTGTACTTTATATTGCCGCCAAAATAGGTATGATCTGTTACATTATAGAGATAATCTGTTGCAAGCAACTCCTTATGGATTCTTATTGATGAACTTTCAAGAGGGTTGGTCTCTGTAAGAGAGTTGCCGCTTCCCTTAACATATCCGCCGTTGACACCAAGATTTATAAAGCTGTTGTCACCACAGATAAAACTTTTCTCTATTGAGGCATAATATCTGTCTAACTTGTAATCTTGAGTGTAGTCTGCAGGATAATATTTATGTTCTTTCTCAACATCAGTACGTGAATAACCTAAACTCCAGCTTATATTTGCAAAGGTTTCGGATCTTTTAATTACACCTGTGTACTCTGCACTATAAGTCTTACGGCTATCCATATATCTTAAAACCTCCCCCTCTTTATACCAGTCAAACTGGCTCTGTTCCCCCTCTACCTCTCTGTAACTGTTGATAACAGCATTAAGCGCATTTTCGTTGCTATTAAAACCAATCTTAAGATAATTATCTATTTTTTTGCATTTTACAGAGAAAATACCTTGATAGTCATACTCCCTTATCTCATCTGAATTGGTATTCTTGGCAAAATTATATGTCTCAAAATTATTCTGCTTGGCCGTAATATATCTAAACTGATTATAGAATGAGAAAGTACCGGCTTTCAGCTCAACCTGCCCTCCTACTCCATAATAATTAGTTTCGTATTTTCTTGAATCAACAAGTCCGGTTGCTCCGGCATTAACAGCGCTATAGAAAAATAGTCCTTCAAAATAGTACAACTCTTTGTCTTTGGTATCGCCAAGATATGTGTAATCCGCCTTTTCAGAATCGTATCTGTAGATAAAATTCGCTCCGGCATTAATATACTTGCTGCTGTATACAACTCCCGGAGATACAGTAAAGTTTGAGAGGATATTCTTGTTTCGTCCATCCTTCTTCTTTGCCGCAGATGCATCCCTGTAGTTTACATCAAATCCTATCGCAAAATTGTTTGATAACTTGTACCCGACACCGGCCTGCAGTATATACTGCTCTGTAACAACCTTTCCGGGAACATTTTCTGTCATAGGGGCAAGATTGGAGTTCTCGTCAACCGTACCAAGCCAGCTTTGCTCATTTTTAGTTGTCCTGTCGTAGTTGAACAGGCCATAAAAATAGACATCTCCTATATGTGAATAGGATTTTGTGTCCAATCCAAAATTATTGGAAGATTTTGCCTGATTATAATTTCTGTAATCTCCGTTCACATTATTGTAATACAGTGCCCCCTCAGAGAAATTCATAGGGGTTGTATTAAATATAAGCCCTGCGCCATTGCCGGATTTAAGCCATGGAGCTGTCTGTTCAATACGTTCAAAGCTGTAATATGCTTTGCCGCTAAAATCTTTACTCTCCTGCGCATTTAGAGTTGCAGGAACCGCACCCATTGCAATTGCCGCAATCGCACCGATATATGATCTCTTTATTATATTATCCATAATAGTCTGCTATTTCTTAAGTGTAGGAATATCTCTAACCTCAAAGTCATTTGATGAATTATTTGTATCCTGATAAACAATTCTTCCCCCTGCTACAGCAGTAGCCTCTGCGTCTATCTTTCTATGGACGCTCTTACCGGCTCCGCCACCCTCTTTGATTATTACAGAACCGTTATCTATCTCCGGTCTCAGTCTCTTTGTCTGGCTTGAAGAGATCAGACACTCAACTCCATCTACAATAAGGTTCTTGTCTATAAGTAGCACATCATTATTCCTATTGCCGGGGCTGTTAGGATTAACAGCCTTTGTGTCCAAAATGAACTGCTCCTTGCTCTTTCCGCCCATAGTATAGATGTACAGTGCAGGGCTTGAGATAGATACTACAAATGCTCTTGATGTTCCGGTCTTCCAGAAACATTCAAGTGTCTTCACACCTGGTGCAGGGGCAGACTGGGCAGGAGTATTTGCAGCATCGTACATTGCATAATAGTTAGAGTTGCTCAAATCTATTGATGTACTGCAGATTGGAATATGGTTAATAGCATTAAGACATACAATAACCTCCTCTCCGGGTTGGATAGCGATGCTTTTACCCGTACCATTAAACATCCACGACATAGAGGCAGCCGGTATTGAATCCCTTAACTCAGAAGTGCCGGGTTTTACCCAATCGGAAAGGCCTCCGTTAAGAGGTGCGTTAAACGGAAATACCACACCTACACAAAGAGAATCCAAATATGCAACATCTCCGGAATTATTGTACAGTGAGAAGTAGGTATCCTTAAGAGTATAGTTCTTTCCTGTCTCCGGATTAATACAACCTGTATAATAGAACTCCTTAATTATTATCTGGCTGGTTTGCGAGTAGTTAAGGTTAAGATTGAAATCATTTACGACACTGTTGTCGGGAGTAACCTTAATTCTCTCTGTAGAGCCGTTATAAATGGCGGTTTTGCCTCCCGACAAAGCAATCTTTGATTCGGTTGACGCTATATAGCTACCGTATGCAACTCTGGCGGTGGCCTTGCCGGAAGCATCTGCAACAGCCTCGTATGTTAGTCCCGACGATGCATCGGAGAAGATAACATTCATTCCATCCATATTTACAGACTGCCCTTGCGGAGCAACAATCTGCACGGTAATGGAGCCACTTATGGCATCATCGCGAAAGTCTTTCTCCTTTGCATCCTTAAGGCAGGATGTAAGAGAGGACACTGCAAGCAAAATATATAATAATCGTTTCATTTCCCTTATCTGTTTATAATGTTACTTTAATTTCCGCACCAAAATAGAGGTCTGTATTCTTGATGTACCCGCTGAAGTGAGGTCTTGCACTGCTCTTCATAAGCGGTTTTGAATTTGTAAAGTTATTTGCATAGAACGAAATTGCAGCAAACTTGCCTATCTCCTTTGACACCCTTATGTTTGCCATAAAATATGGGTTAAAAGAGGCTGTAAGATAGTTATATGCAAAGCTGTCGCTTATTCTCATCATACCCAATCTCATCTTGAGAGCGCTGTCTGTAGTTGTGTAATAATCTGTAAACGGCCTTACGGTTCCTGTTGCATCCATATAAGCCACCGGATTCTTTATATATACACCGTTCTCAACTGTTGTATGGGCATTGTCCAAGTTGCTTCTCTGCTTGTCCATCCAGATACACTGCATGGTTAGGGTAAGAACCATTCTTAGTTTAGGAATGTTGGTAACGAAGTTTACGTTTGTATTGAATTTCTGTTGCAGTACACCGTTTCTCACACTGCTGTTTCCGTTAAAGATTGCAATGTAAGGGAAAGCCTGTTTTGCATCTAAAGGGTCTCTTTGGCCTATATTATAGTACTCGGAAGTTCCGGAATAACTGCCATCTGATTTTACGTATGATCCATTTGCAATAATACTGGTGTTAATTGCCTGTATCTTTCCAAAATTGATATCATACTCTATACCCCATTTCTTTGTAGTTCTATTATTTACAATAGATGTTGAGGACTTGAATTCGGTTGTTCTTGTAAAGTCTGTATGCTCAACATAGAAACCGTCTGCATCCTTAATGTAAAGTACGCCATCTACAAACCTTGGATCTGCACCGGAATAGTTTACCGCACCATATCTGTTTACATCCATTGCCAAATAGTGTCTTGCACTCTCTATACCGTTTTTAAGGTACTCATTAAAGTATGTAACGCCCAATTTTACCCCACCAATGTTCATATCGAAACCAAATTCCATATTCCTTGTTCTGGTAGGCTTAAAGTCATAGTCTTTAATCTCAGGGTCTATGGATGTCTGGATTATAGAGAAGTTAGTCTCATTATATCTGAACAGATCGTAATCCAAATAGGTATCACCACCGTAAAGCATATTCATACTTGGCAATTTGTCTAACAGTCCCCAACCTCCTCTTATTGCAAAGTTGCGCACAAGATTCTTCTTGTTGCCTTTGAATATCTCATATTTGGCATTAAAACGCGGATCAACTATAGGTTTAAGATCATAATGTTTGTAGAACATCTTTGTAAAACGTACTCCGGCACTCATCTCAAACGATGTCTTACCTATAGGAATAACCACCTTCTGCTCAAGGAAAGCATTAAAATCATGTGCGTATGGAGTATGTCTGTACGGCTGATGCCTAAAATATTGCGGCATATCCCCTTCGTACCACTCACCGTTACCCTCATTACCTTTGGTATTCCACTCCACACCGTACAAGGTGTTGAAAAGTGTGCCTTTATACTTTTTATTAAGGTGAGCTGTAAGTTTGGCGTTAAGATACAGAGGCATATCCTCCACTTTCTTAAGCTGCTTTGCACTGCCGGATGTTATGGTTCCAACATGAATTCCCTCCTCTGTGACATGAATGTCGGGAAGCAGACTCTGTGAAAGCTCTGTGTAATCTCTGTTATACTCAACTCCAAAATTGGCAGAGAGGTTATAGTTAAGGGTGGTAATCCAGCTCTTGTTAAGCTGCCACATACCGTATGCAGCCAAACTAAAATCTTTTTTTCCGGATTTTGTATAGTCATTCTTGCCGGAATCGGGATCTGAGGTTACATTGTTGCCAAGATATGAACCTGTCAGCCTCACGTTCAGTCTGAAAGGTGTGTTGTCTTGATTAAACGTATTTGAATATGTTACACCAAAGTTAACCCTGTCCAAGATATTGGTTGTAGATACAAGTCTTGTATTGTAATTGGCGTAATCTAAATCCAAGTTCATATAACCTTTGTCTTTGCCAAGTCCGAAACCTTTGTTTATTGATGCACCTTTAAGATATGGGTCTGCCTTGAATTTAACCTCCAACGGAGTACGTCCTGCCTTTGTCTTAACAAGGACAGCTCCGGATGTAAGGTCTCCATACTCCGCTGAAACAACACCTTTAAGGACCTCAACGGATTCTATATTCTCAGGCGAATAGCTTCTAAAATCCATTGCATTCACATCATTACCCATAGAGAGAGAGGCATCGTTCTGCACCCTGTTGCCGTTTACCACGTATGCAACACCTCTGGCATTATTAAGATCTGATGACGAACTTACTCCTGCTGTTCTTATAGTTATACGCTGCTTGCTACTCATCTGAGGGTTGGTTATGGTATTTCCCGGAACCAACTGCATAAGATCGCTCAAGCTGGTAGCTTGCAGGTGCTCAATAGCACTCTTGTTTAGTTTACTGGACGAATTCATTGTTTCACCCGCCTCCGCTGTAACCACAATCTCCTCCAATGCAAGGTTATCTTCCAACATCTGTACTTTAAAGTTCTTGATGTCGCCGGTTATATTAATTACAAGATTGTAATCTACATAACCTATAGCCGAAACAAAAAGTGTATATTTGCCTGGAAACACTCCGGTAATTTTAAATTCACCCTTGTCATTAGTAAATGACCACTGGCTAGTCTCTTTAAGGACTACCTGTGCAAAGGGAATAATCTCTCCGGTTTCCTTCAAACTCACTGTCCCCTCTACTGTATATTTGGCACCACCTTGAGCCAAAGCAGAAGCCGAATACAAAAGAGTCAGCACGATTAAAATAAAGAATCTTTTCATTAAGTTAAATATTATTTATTTGCACTACAAAATTAGCTAATAAGTTCAAAACATCTTCACATATCGTTAACTTATTGTACCACTGCACTATCATTACATGCCATTATATGCCATTTAAATATTGTTTATATTCCTTGCTGTATTATATGCCGATTAATATGTATATTTGTGACCGGTTGAAAACCCTAATTTTTTATCTGAATTTAACAATGGACAATTCACAGTTGCATATTGACGCGCTAAAAAAAGCAATTAAAGAGAAGGCCGGCCGTTCCATGGATTCTCCCGGCGACTACGATTTTCTCTCATCAGAGGTCAAGAGGGCAACCAACGAATATATAAGTCCAACCACCCTTAAAAGGTTTTTCAACTATATTCAGAGCAATGTAAGCACCAGAACATCCACCCTATCACTTCTCTCAAGATATTTGGGATACAAAGGGTGGGATGACTTCAAAGACAGTATTACATTGGCACAGGACAATCTGCCAAACGCCAACGAACAGCAGTACAATAATAGCAACAGTACAGCCACATCTGATGCAGCAGACAAAAATACAGATAATTTTGCAGGGAAAGGGATAAGGATAGTAAAACACAACGACTACTATGCGCTTGTAGTTCCACGGAGAGCCACATGGGCGCTCTATGTCATACTCCTGTTTGTAGTATCTCTTCTTGTTTGTGTTGGAGTATTATACTCAAATTATCTTGAAGAAAAGGATTCCATAGAGGGGGGTATAGAGTATGCACAGATAGATGACGGACAGGGTGGCAAGATAAGTTCCATTGAGCTGTTTGACACACTCTCAAAGATGGTACTTGAGAATACCAATATGGAATGCGCCAGAATAAAGTCAAAAATAGACTCATTACCTACCTTTAAAGAGAAGAACCATGTGCTAAGACATTGGCACAGGCATAACAAAATGCACGCAGACGAATACCCTACAAAGATTATGAACATGTATCTTAACGGGGATGAGCCGGAATATAATCTCTACAGAATATCGCTCATAAATGCTGCCAACAGCGCCTACGAGCAGTTTTACACAAAGATGAACGACTCCGTTATGGTTGCCATTGTAAAGGAGACAGAGGCTAAAAGATCTGCAAAATAGTTTTTACGGTAACAATCCCGCAGGAATTTTCATTGCAATTGTACCACCTTCAATATCTATATCTACAATAAGTTCCTCATGCAGAGGCAGTAAAGTGCCGCATACCTCTATACATGAATTATTAGGGTACTCTATATAATCCGTTATCTCACCAACATAGCTGTTGTTCTCATCAAACAGTTTAAACCCTATTATCGTCTTATGAAGATTTTCCGCAGCAAGCTCCCTCTGAGCCTTTTTTGGTAACCTTAAGGAATCTATATATATATCCTTCCCGACAAGTTCTTCCGAATGGGCAAAATCCCTTACAGTTGAGAATCTGACAATTGCACCGCTATTGCCTCTTTTGGTAATCTCCGTAATAAAAAAAGGGACAGGCAGTCCGTTAAAAAGAATGAACAACGGGTCCTTTTTCTTTACAAAATCAAAAAATGGAGAAGTTATCTTAATGACAACCTCTCCATCTGTGTGATAAGACTTTGCAACACGCGCCACTACAAAAAGCGAATCAATACTTATGATATCATCCTTTGCCATAGTTGCGCATGTACATTTATGCTTCTGCAGGTGCTTCAGCAGCGGGAGCCTCAGTTGCGGCAGCAGCCTCTTCTGCAGCCTTTGCAGCAGCTTCTGCCTCCTCTCTTGCAGCAGCCTCAGCCGCAGCCTTAGCGGCAGCCTCTTCTGCTTTTCTCTTTGCGATTGCAGCAGCTCTCTCCTCATTAACCTTAGCCTCAGCCTCCAATGCACTCTTCTGTGCATTTACCTTACCCTGTGCCAAAGCAGCTTTCTTATTGTTGATCTTAGCCTCTTTCTCTGCAACCCAAGCAGCAAATTTTGCATCTGCCTGCTCCTGAGTCAAAGCGCCCTTCTTAACACCACCTTTAAGATGTTTCTTTAGAAGAACACCCTTTGCAGAAAGGATTCTTTTGCAAGTATCAGATGGTTGTGCACCTTTCTCCATCCACTCAATTGCTTTGTCTGAGTTAATGATGATATTTGCAGGATTAGTATTTGGATCGTATGATCCCAAAAGTTCAATAAAGCGTCCATCACGTGGAGCTCTGCTGTCGGCTACAACTATATGGTAATAAGCATAGTTCTTCTTACCATGACGAGCCAATCTTATTCTTACAGGCATAACTGTAGTGAGTTTTAATGATTAATTATTAATAACTTCCTTATCTTCTCGAGAAAAGGTCTGCAAAGATACACCTTTTATTCATTAATACAAAAATTATAAATTTCACAAAAGACGGGGCAGAGTCAAAAAGCAAGAGCATAAATATCATATTCCAAATTTTGCTTATCTTCCACCACCATAAAAATTGGGCTTGGAACAAAATATCCTTGGTCATTTATTATTTTTCCGTCAGAATAGCAGGTGTCATTCTTACTAAAATCACAATAATGATCAATATAGTATTCGATACTATTTTATTTAATCCATTTTTTCCTTTTTTATCAATCTCTTCAAGAGCTTTTTGATACTCACCCTCTGCTATTCAAGCCATTTTGCTCCATAAATTTTGCAGCTCCATAGTCTGTGAAGCCAATATTTCCCACCGTCTGCACCTCCTTGACGTTGTATTTGTAGAGGTTGGTTGTCAATTGTGGGTAGCTGTTGCCTGTGGCTGTCCTCATACCCAAAGGGTAGTAGTCGTTCCTCTCCACCACCTTGGCCGGCAGCTTGAGCATATTGTAGCTTATTCTTCAAAGTATTTTTCCCAGAAATCAAAATTAAAATTTATGGGCAGAATTCTAATTTTGTAGAAATCGTATTGAAGCTTATATGGAAGACTATTTGGCTTATATTTAGTCCTATATAGGCAACTTATATCAATACTGCTTTCAAAAGATTTTTGATTTTTAATAAAAATTTCAACCCATTCTCCATCCAAGGTAAGTTCGAAACATTTAACATCTTTAAATATAGAATCTTCAAAATACTTATCTAAATCTTTACTGTTAAATGTAATATTCTTAGCTTCAATTGGTTTATAGCGTTTCGTGCTGTGTGGTTTAATCCTAAATACGTGTAATAAGTTTCCTTTATGAAACCAAGCTACTTTATAATTATGGAAAGCTATGGAATACACAAAAACGGTATCAACTTGATTATAAGACCTTTTTATTATTCTGTCAGTCCTTCTTTGCAAGCATGCTTGCGGATTACAACTACACAGTAAAACAGACAGAAATAGCATTATAGTTATAATAATTCTTGTTTTCATTCTTGTAGTATTTGTTAGTATTCGCACTGCTCGACATATGTTAGCAATACTTTTATCATTGTAATATTTCTTCCCGACAAAAAGACCATTAGATTATTCTCTTTGGAATCATGTGTTATTTCAAGCGTGTCATATAACACGGCACGCTTGAAATAACACACATAGTATTACTCTAAAGATGTATGATTCTAAAACAATGAAATACTAATTGTATCAACGTTTATAGAATCTTTTCCGGCTTCTTTCTCTGCAGTCATACCAACTTTTAAATATTGCAACTCAGGACTAGAAACCTCTACCTCCAAATACTCATAATTAACACCTTTTTTAAATGAAAACTTAGGCTTATACTCTTTGGGAATAAAATAGAATGATTTTATAAACTTCTCTAACTTGATTAACACACTATTGTTTTTTACAGAATCTACAATTCCACTTATTCCGCAGTTTGTCATCAGATCTCTCATTACAGCATACTCTTTCTCCTTTCCAATATTTAAATAGTATCGATTATAATACTCATATTCTCTAATTCCATAATCAATTAATTGAACTACAAAATACAGAGCAAGTAAAGCTTTTAAAATTGCATATATTGCTTTCTTCATAATGATAGGCACTTATTCTAATTTCAATTTGTTTGGAACACCATATTCTTTTCTTGCTGCCTCATATTCCTGCTTGTCTAATGGCCCCAACCCAAAATAATTCTTTGTGGATATAATCCAATAAAAGGTATCTACTCCATCTTTATACAGGTAATTCATATTATTTAAAATTTCTTGAGGAAGTTTTGGCTTTTGTTTAGCTATAATAAAATCTCTGTTATAATCAAACTCTATAATAGTGGCTGGAATTTCTGGATATTGTGCCCCATTCAATATAACTTTAGTATCCCCTCCTTCATCCACATAAAAATAACCATAGTATAAATTTTCGGAATAATCACAACTGTCCAAAAATATAAGTAGTATTAATAGTACGTGTTTAAAATTCATCATACCTGTGAGATAATTGCGGACATGAATTACACCTTGTCTGTAATTTTTTACTTCCATATATATTTATTTCATATTTAACACCGTTGCCTGCCAATATTCCACCAATGATTGTGGCAAAATTCCTTGGCCAATTAAAAGGATTCCAAAAAGAGTGCATATCAAAGTCATACCAATCAGCATAGGCTCTAACATAATCATTTGGGTACTGTTTTATTGTTATTTTTCCATATACCAGTCCATCATTTGTTGATGCACTACGAAATGACAAATTAACTTTCCATTCTTTTCCAATAGCCTTATCACCTTTTGAATACACACCCGACATATCAATCTTTTCAAATGAGACGAACAACGGCTGCCCGTTTCCTTCTCTGTACCATTTATTAGCCTCATTCAAAGTTAGATAACCATCGTAGTCAGGCCTATTAGGTAAATTGCCATAATGTTCCAAGAATTTATTCTTTGCATCTTCAGATACAAAACTGTTATAACCTTTATGCTTGGACATGGATTCTTCTAATGACATTCCTTGTTTGAAATCTGATCTATCCATTATAATCGCATCTCCTTGTAATCCCAAATCATTTGTGCCCAAGAAATTGCCATAAGTATCATATACAGGATTATCTTTTCTTCCGGTAAGATCAATCCTATTTATAGGATTATTTTGGTTGAAAGAAAATGGAGATGACCATACAGTCTCTTCTGCCAGCGGATCCGGAACAAACCATCTGCCGGTGAAGTCGTCGTACATCCTTGCGCCGTAATCTGTGAAGCCAATGCCTCCCACCGTCTGCACCTCCTTTCCGTTGTATTTGTAGAGGTTGGTTGTCAGCTGCGGGTAACTGTTGCCTGTGGCTGTTCTCATACCCAAAGGGTAGTAGTCGTTCCTCTCAACCACACTGCCGCTGCCGTCCGTTATCACCCTCACACTGCCCAAGTGATCCGTGCCGTAGTAATATGCCAAACAACTGTTATTGGCAGCGCCTATTATCCTTCCTCCGCCAAAACCTGTACTTGCCAATGAGCAGCTTTCTCCGCTCTTTGATAGTACCAATGTCCCAAGATAGAGATAACCGTTACTGCCTGTAGCATCTACAACCCTCTGCTTGATACCGTCCGCACTGTAGAGATACTCCGCCTTTATCGCACCGTCTGCTGCCGTTGCACCCGTCTTCTCCACCACCTTGGCCGGCAGATTGAGAATGTTGTAGCTTATACCCAATCCTCTTCTGCTGTCATAGAGCATGTTGCCACCTGCATCATAGCTGTATGAAGCATTCAGCTCAGCTCCTTGGCTGCTACCTGTGAGGGCTGTGAGCCTGTTGCCTGTGTAGTCGTAGAGCAGATTATCCTCTGCCGTACCCGCACTACTGCCAAACCTCTGCAAGGTAACAATATTTCCGTTAAGATCATAATCTATCCCTCTCTCGCACCAGCTGGGCAGAGTCAAAAAGCAAGTGCATAAATATCATATTCCAAATTTTGCCTATCTTTCACTACCATAAAAATTGGATTTGGGGCAAAATATCCTTGGTCATCCATTACTTTTCCATCAAAATAGCCATCCCCTTTAACAAGTATAAAGCTTTCCATATTAATATGTACTTTTCTAGTTGAAGAATAGTAGAGCCTATTATAGACTATTTTTCCGTTTTTTATAAGTAGTATTCTATAATCATCAGAACATACAAAAGAACCTTTATCTGAATTTTTGTAATCACCATACTCTTCTACCCCGGTTATATTCCTTACCCCTTGGGTTGTGGTACTCCAGTAGAATATATACATAGAGTCATAATCCACGTTAAAGACTTTTCTCATATCAATATAGCAGGTATCATTCTTACTAAAATCACAACAATGATCAATATAGTATCCGATACTATTATCTGCAATGTGACAACCTGTTATAAACAGAATTATTGTACAGCTAACAAGTATATAAGCGAAGACTTTCATAAGGCACTACTAACTATTTTATTTAATCCATTTTCTCCTTTCTTATCAATCTCTTCAAGAGCTTTTTGATACTCACTTTCTGTAATTTTAGTCTTTATAATGATTATATTACCATTTGTTTTTGAGGCTGTCCACAATCCATTTTTATAAAACTCTTCAACAGCTTTCCTTGCAAGATCTTTATTATTCGCCTTAGGATTTTGTTTTCCGATTTTTCTACCAATAATATTGTTAAGTAAGTCTATAGTTTGATCTGCTTCTGTAAGATTCTTGAAACGTCTGACATTTAAATCAACGTGTGGATTATCTTCGTGGACATCGGCAATTCTTATTGCATGTCTTTCTCCAAGATCTCGAGTTATGATGCTCTGCCATATAACATGGCGTAAAGCATTACCTTCATCACCCTCTTTCCCAAAACTTAATTTTGCATTATTTGCAATATTAACAGCAAAGTTTGATGCTACTGTTGAAATATTTCCCCACTTGCTGCCATCCATAGCCCATCCTACTCTTAATGCATTAATAGGATGTTGCATGGCATAACCTATTTCACGAGATGTATTATTTAATCCATTTCGCTCCATAAACTTTGCAGCGCCATAGTATGCCACTATAAAAGGTATTATTGGGAATCTACCATCAGTATCAACATACATTATCGGATTTCCACCGCAGTACATATAAGGAGACATTGAGGCGTATTTTTCTACCAACGGATCCGGAACAAACCACCGTCCGGTGAAGTCATCGTACATCCTTGCGCCGTAGTCTGTGAAGCCAAGACCTCCAATCGTCTGCACCTCCTTGCCGTTATATTTGTAGAGGTTGGTCGTCAGTTGCGGATAGCTGTTGCCTGTGGCTGTCCTCATACCAAGAGGGTAGTAGTCGTTCCTCTCCACCACACTGCCGCTGCCGTCCGTTATTACCCTCACACTGCCCAAGTGATCCGTACCGTAGTAATATGCCAAACAACTGTTATTGGCAGCGCCTATTATCCTTCCTCCGCCAAAACCTGTGCTTGAGAGCGTATAGCTCTCTCCGCTCTTTGAGAGTACCAACGTTCCAAGATAGAGATAACCGTTACTGCCTGCCCCGTCTACAACCCTTTGTTTAATTCCATCTGCACTGTAGAGATACTCCGCCTTTACTGCCCCGTCTGCCGCTGTTGCACCTGTCTTCTCCACCACCTTGGCCGGCAGATTGAGCATGTTGTAGCTTATTCCCAATCCTCTTCTGCCGTCATAGAGCATGTTGCCACCGGCGTCATAGCTGTATGAAGCATTAAGTGCAGCTCCTTGGCTACTGCCTGTAAGGGTTGTGAGCCTGTTGCCTGTGTAGCCGTAACTCAGATCATCCTCTACCGTACCCGCACTACTGCCAAACCTCTGCAAGGTAACAATATTTCCGTTAAGATCATAATCTATCCCTCTCTCGCACCAACTGTTTGTAGCACTTGTACCGCTTCCGGCATATCTGCTACTTGTTGTAAGCCTTCCCAATCCGTCATAACCGTACCTGTATGTGCTTGCAGCGTTTGTCCCATGCTGCATTCTCCATTCGGAGATATTGCCGTTATACAGTCCGCTCCCTTTCTCCGCATCATAGTATCTCAACCTTTGGCTGTACAGCGTCTCGCTTCCCTTCATAGTCTGTGATACCGTACCCCATCCCTGAATGTTGTACTGCAGGTTGTCCATCACCCCGTTGCCGTAGCTCTTTCCCGTAAGATTGCCAAGAGCATCGTAGCTGTAGTTTACCGTTGCCTTCTCCACTCCGTTTACAGATACCCTCTCGCTGAGCATCCTTCCCCTTTGGTCATAACTGTATACCGTTCCTTTTGTTATTGTAAGACTGCCTGCAGAGTGGTTCTCGTTAACGGCAAGGATGTTTCCCCTGAAGTCATACTTTGTGCTTGTCCTGCTTATGCCGCCTGTGGAGTTTTTCTCCACCACCTGCATCACCCTTCCCCTCCTGTCATAATGGAAAGCCCTCTCTATGTAGCTTGTGTTGCCGGTATTGCCGTTTTCGCTTCCGTCAAGCAGGGCAATCTTCTCATAGAGCTTGTAACCTATAATCTTTACATTATCAAGGTCTGCACTCTCAGTTACACCGCTCACCGGAGAGAAGGCAAGATAGGACGGAACGGTAAATGATGAGGTCTGAGTGGAAGATACCGTGCGATATACCCCGCCGCCGAACCTTGTCTGAGAGAGCTTGCATATAAGGGTAAAGTTCCCTATGTCAGACGGAGGCGTATCGGGCGTTCCTCCTCCGAGCTGAGGATAGGTGTTGTCGGGAGAAATATTGTCATACTTCGTTTGTGCAAAAGTTCTTGTTACCGATGCCGTACCCTGTACAAGATTGCACTCTATCTCCCGCCCTATGTTGTCATAGACATGATAGATCCATCTGTTCTTCTCCTTAAGATTGGCATCCCTTTCAAGAACAAGTCTTCCACCCTTGTCATAGACATACTCGCTTGTACCTGCCCCGGGAATGCTCTTCTCTGTCACATTGCCTCTGTAGTCATGGCTGTAGACATAGCAGTAATTGACGGCATTTGTACTTGTCTTGCTCCAATTGGAAGATGAAGAGAGCAGGGCACTTCCGGCAGGAGTAATCACCCAAGAGAGAAATCCTCTGTCATCATAGGCATAATAGGTCTTGCTGTCCGCCCCTCTCTTCTCCATTATCAATCTTCCCGCAACATCCTTATAAGTTGTAAATGTGTTCCCATCCTCGTCTGTCGCCACATCCTTGAAGAGTGTTCCGGCATCGTAATAAGGATATGAGCTGTCTGTGTGGAGTGCTCCCGTAGCAAGATTCACCCTAAGATTAAATACCTCGTTTGCACCGTTAGTCTCATAGCTGTAGGAGACATTCTTATTTGCGTATGCACTTCCCGGCTTGTGCTCCTGCGACACTCTGTTCAGCTCGGATGGCTCATATACCCTTCTTGTCTTGGCATGGCTGCTCTCGCTTGTGCCATAGAGAGTGCCGTAGAATGAGCTTTGCCCCTGCAGAGGCGCACTCTCCTCCTTTATGGTATTGATAGTAGCCGAGGCATACGGCAGGAAGAGAACGGAGTCGCTTCTTCTCATCCTGTCGTAGACTATAGGGGTAACGATGTTCCTGTTCCCGGTAGGGGATGCCCCTACGTTCACTATCTGTGAGGGGTATCCCAGGCCGTCATAGAAGGTAATGTCCGTTACATAGTTGTTGCCTGTCTCATCTGTGTAGTGGCGCACCATCTTCCAATTGCCGGGGATGTTGAACTTCTCGTCCGGCTCCGGTTCGGGTTCAGGTTCAGGCTCGGGAGTGTCACCTGCCTGCACAACAGTTATGACCTTGCTGTCACTGCTGACGCTCGTTATGAGGAGGACACGTTTTATCCCTGTGTTTGGTTTGATGTCCAAGTATATTGTACCAAAGTCATCCGATACACCGCTTATCTCCACCACATCCTCTCCGTAATGGTCAAAGAGGAATGCGTTGCTCTCCTCAATGTAGTCCGCCACCTTGTCTGCACTCATTGCAGAGTTGAACTCCACTGGAACATATACAGAGTTGGCAGCACTGCTGAAATTGTAGCTTCTTGCCATTGTAACGGTAACACACGGGATGTTCACCCTTATGGTATCGGCAGCAATGGAAAGAAGTGGCATAAGGAGCATGAGCATAAGGAGTATTATGCTGTGCAACGATTTAAAGACTGTTTTCATTGCTGCTATGTTTAAGTTTAACATTACGGTTATCCCCCGCTTCGGCTCACAGTACACTCCTTGTACCATTTGCAGTCTGCTCTTTGAAACTGTATATCTTATATACCTGTGAAGCAGGGCGCTGAAATGAGTAATCATTTCAAACTCTATCGTTGGTAAATGTATGAATTATTTATTGATTATGCAAATTTTGTTCTAAAAATTCTTTAAAAATCTACTTTTATTTACTTTTTCTACACTCTATACTCTTCAAAATGGCCAACGCCAAAGCCAATGCCAAAGCTGACTAGATAAGCCCTTCATCTGCAAAGCTGAAATAGTTATCACCAGCTACGATAATATGATCCAAAAGCTTTATATCGCAATACTTTACAGCCTCTTTAAGTCTGTTTGTCTGCATTGAATCCTGTGAACTTGGGTTTGCATTGCCCGATGGATGATTATGCACAAGGATAATTGCCGTTGCCAATTTTTCAAAAGCCCTCTTAATTATAAGCCTCATATCTATCACAGTTGACGATATTCCGCCCTGCGTAATACACTCTTTTGCTATAAGTCTGTTCCCCACATTAAGGTAGAGTACCCAACACTCCTCATGGCATTTGTCTCGTAGAATAGGCTGCATTGCATCTGCGGCCTCCTTAGAGGAGTAGATAACAGTGCGTGCAGGAGTTTTCTCACATTCGATTCTCCTGAACAGCTCAAACAGAGCAAGTATTGTCAACGCTTTACTTTTACCTATCCCTTTAAATTTCTGTAATTCTACAATTGAGTACCTTCTTAATACAGAGAGAGAATTGTCTGCCTCCGCAAGTATTCTCCTCGCCAAGTCCACTACATTCTCATTTCTGTTTCCGGAGCCCAACAAAATGGCCAAAAGTTCTGCGTCTGTTAAAGCTCCGGCACCACAATTAATAAACTTTTCCCGTGGCCTGTCCTCATCTTTCCACTCCAAAATCGTTAATCCCTTCATCTCCTGCAATATTTAACCTTTTACCAAGCTTTGGCTTTTGCGTTAGCAATATTTTACGATGATCTTCTACATTATTCCTTAATTCATTTGATGCAAAAGCATCATTCGGTACTATTAAAAAAACAAAGCCCTCTCCCAAAAGGGAACAGGGCTTTATAATCTATTATGACAAAATTTCGTGTGTGCTTAACTGATTTATGAAAGCTTATTTACATAAACAGTAAGGCCACTCTTAAGGTTAGCTGCTTTGTTTGAGTGGATGATATTGGTTTTAGCCAATTTGTCTAACATTGCATACACTTTTGGAAGTAGAGCTTCCGCAGCTGCCTTGTCTGTAGTATTGCGTAGTGCTTTGATTGCATTACGCGTAGTCTTTGCATAATACCTGTTATGCAATCTGCGTTTCTCGTTCTGACGATTACGCTTATCTGCCGATGCGTGATTTGCCATTTTATTTATTTTTTTATTATTTTTCGTAGTCTGTAGGGGAATCGAACCCCTATTGCAAGAATGAAAATCTTGAGTCCTAGCCTTTAGACGAACAGACCATACCTGTTTGGGACTGCAAAGGTAGAAAAAAAAATTAAACTACCAAAAAACTTTATTTATTAAAGTTCTCAGCCCATTCCCACGAATAAATTATAGATTCAACCTGTCTTAAGTAGTTACGTTTAGGATATCTTGGAGCATATACAAAACCTTCAACTACAATTATAGACTTGCCATCTTTAGAATAAAAGGCATGATCTACAAAAGGACCACCCATAAAATCGTTTTCAACCTCCCACAGACCTCGTATTTCGGCAAAATCAATCCCCTTATACCTCATCCATGTGAGTTCTGGTTCAAACTCTTTGGATGTGGTCATATAGCTGTTCTCGAACATACCCGGCACATTATTTTTAAGCACCTCATCACATGCCGCTATGAACGGTTCCAATGTAAGTGAATTAGCATCGTTATATGGAATTCTAAAGATAAAAATCCCTTGATTGGTATATGTTGTCTCGTACGAGATCCAGATAAAATTATTGGTCTTCTTTTTAAGAGAATAACCTGTAGGGAAATATGGGGAACCACCAAACTCCGCAGCAACTATATCCCTTAAAGGTCTCTCCTCATATTTTTTTGAGTTTCTTATAATTCTGTTGCGCTCAGCCTGTCCCAATGTGTTGAACAGGAGATTTTTTTTCTCCGCAATATATTGTGCAGCAGCCTCCTTACTTGGTGCCGATATATTTATCACTGTCTGAGGGGCTGCCCATATATCCTCCTTTGTTACAATCTTCGGCTCAGGATATTCATTTGGGTCTACCTGCAGAATTATAATATTCCTATGTGTTTGAAACAGCGTAGAAAAAGCATTTACAGGAATCTGAACAAGGTTGTATGCAGGCTCTTTCTGTGGTAATGCAGGATAATCCGATGCCAACACCTTGCGCAGTTCTGCGCCCGGTTCACCTATCCAAAGGCCCTTATCCATAACAACTATTACCTCTCCGGCCTTGCCTGTAACACTTTTTTTTGCCAATTTACCTCCAAAATCTTTGCAAGAGATAGCAAAAACAGCTGTAAGGAGTATAAGCGAAATATTTAAAAACCTCTTCATAACTGTATGTATTTAATTAACTGAATAATCTAAAAATATCATTCCCAAAAGCTAAAATCATAAGCCCGAACAGAAATATCATACCTACCATCTGAGCATATTCCACAAACTTGTCACTCGGTTTGCGTCTGGTGATAATCTCATAAAGCGTAAACATTATATGTCCGCCATCCAAAGCAGGGATAGGAAGGATATTAAGGACTGCCAGCATAATCGAAAGGAATGCCGTAATGTTCCAAAAAGCCCTCCAGTTCCATTTGTCGGGAAAAATCTTACCTATAGATATAAAACTCCCCACAGATTTATATGCCTCTGTTTTTGGGCTTGCTATAAGCTTAAGCTCTTTCCAGTAATTGCTCACCGTTGTAACCGCCTTATTGAACCCTGCAGGTATGGACTGCAACAGAGAGTACGAGGATTTAGTTATAGGGTAAAAATCCTTTAAGTTACCGTTTATGGCTATCTGCAGCATTCCGGCCGTATCAACCTGCAGAGGTACAAACAGCAACTCTTCGCCTCGGGCAACAGTAGCTACAACAGAATCGCCTTTAAAACTTTGCAGTTTGTCTTTTACCTCCATGAGTATCTCTGCTTTTTGGCCGTTCAAAGCCAATATCCTGTCCCCTTGCAACAAACCGGCCGTTGCATTGATTGAGGAATCCGGTACAGAAGCTACCTGGAAAGGGATACCGTATTCGAACATTCCGGGAGTCTTTAGCATTGCCGGGAAATATACCGGATCTATATTTACCACAACAGTATCTCCGTTTCTAAGGACTTTGGCATGCTCCGCCTGACTTCTTACAAGCTCTATCTGAAGTTCATCAAAACTGTTTGGGACAAGTCCGTCGAAATCGAGGATAATATCACCGTTTCTAAATCCAACCTCCTCTGCGAGTCTGTTTACATATACTCCCGTCTTTACATCTGAGTTTTTTATATACTCATCACCCCACGTATACATTATTCCTGCATATATAATTATGGCAAGGATAAAATTAAACAATACACCACCGGCAATTACAAAAAGGCGTTGCCATGCAGGGTGAGCCCTGTATTCCCACGGTTGCGGCTCCTTTTTAAGGGCCTCCTTATCCATAGATTCATCTATCATTCCCGCTATCTTGCAATATCCGCCAAGAGGAAGCCAACCTATACCGTATTCGGTATCGCTGTTCTTTGGCTTGAACTTAAAAAGAGAGAACCATGGATTAAAGAAAAGGTAAAACTTGTCCACCCTTATTTTAAAGAGACGGGCAAAGAGAAAATGCCCTAACTCATGAATAAGAACAAGTATACTAAGCGCAAGAACAACTTGCAATATTTTTATTAACACTACCATAATCTTAAAAATTTCAGATGCAAAGTTATTAATTAGTAATCTATCACAGAAAAAACAGCCGCTCCAATTTCTTTCACACAGGAATTAAAGCACAAGTCCAACATATTAATTTACAAAAACATACAAAAAATCTTTACAAAAAAATCTTGCAAGGACGATTTGCAAGGTTTTTAAACAGGTTTTAAAGGGCAGAAACAAGCTCTTTTGCGATTATTTTGGTCTCTTTGTCTGTTTCAAAAATCTCTTCTACAGAGGGGCTGCTTATAAAGTGTTTTTTTACAATTTTATCTATTGTCTTGTCAACCAAAATCGCAATCTGTGTAAATGTGATTCTATCGTTTATAAACTCCTTTACCGCCACCTCGTTTGCAGCATTCATTATACATGGAACATTTCCACCTGCCGCATGAGCATTGTATGCTGTTTTAATAAGAGGGAAACGGTCCGTATCCGGAGCATGGAATGTAAGCTCATGCAATTGAGGGAAACTTATCCGCTTGGTATTAAGCGAGAGTCTTGTAGGGTATGACAGTGCAAATTGAATAGGGACTCTCATATCCGGAGCTCCAAGTTGCGCTTTTAATGAACCGTCTGTAAATTGAACCATTGAGTGTATTATACTCTGAGGATGTACAACTATCTCAATTTTATTAGCAGGCAGATCAAAAAGCCAGGAGGCCTCTATCATCTCGAGCCCTTTATTCATCATTGTGGCTGAGTCTATGGTTACCTTGGCCCCCATATTCCAGTTTGGATGAGACAGAGCCTGCTGTTTTGTAACCTTACAAAGCTCATCAGCAGGGGTAAACCTAAAAGGCCCTCCGGAGGCTGTGAGCAATACCTTCTCAATCTCTGCATCCTCGCCCTGCAGACACTGGAATATTGCAGAGTGTTCGGAATCTACCGGCAAAAGCACACTGTTATTCTCTTTTACAAGATTTACAATTATCTCACCTGCTGCGACTAATGTCTCCTTGTTTGCAAGAGCAATGATCTTTGACGCCTTTATGGCATTTATGGTTGGTTCCAATCCGCTAAAGCCAACCATTGCGGCAACTACCATATCTACAGAGGCGCTTTTTACAAGTTCATTTACAGATTCAATACCTGCAAACACCTTTACATCGCTCTCTTTTAGGGCTTCTGCCACGATGTTATATTTCTCCTTATTACAGATGACAACATTGTTAGGCTCAAACTCAATGGCCTGCTTAATAAGAAGTTCTGCATTGTTATTTGCCGTGAGCAGATCTATATCAAACAGGTCTCTGTGCTGCGATACAACATCCAATGTCTGTGTTCCTATAGAACCGGTTGAACCGAGAATAGCTAAATTTCTTTTTCTCATTTTGGTCTTTGTGCTAAAACTTCTTTTTTCTAAAACTTTATATACTGTGCAGGATCTATAGGTTCACCCTTGTGCCATAATTCAAAATGGAGATGAGTGCCTGTTGACACCTTTCCTGTGCCGCCAACCAAAGCAACAGGTGTGCCGGCAGAGACCTTGTCCCCTGTTTTTTTTAACAGTTTTTCATTATGCTTATAAACAGAGATAAGGTTGTTGTCGTGTTGAATCTGGATAGTATAACCCGAATCATCTGTCCATCCTGCGCTAATCACAGTACCGTCTAACACAGATGATACCACACTGTTCTTTTCTGCAGCAATATCTATATACGGATGTCCTATCCCTGTATTGAACGGTTCCGTTACTATACCCCTTACAGGTGTAAAGAAGTGAAGGCCTTCTATCTGCTCTATCTTTCCCGGCCCTGTTACAGAAGAGAGTTGTTCATCTTTTATTACCTGAAGTCTTAGCAGCGAATCCGCTTCGTGCAAAAGCCCCGGAGCATCATCAAGCGTTCCCAATGAATCTGCAGAGACCTTTGCAACATTCATAAGGCTGTCTATATTTACCGGAGGCAAACCTTGTGAGATACGTTGTATGTTTATCAGCTGCAGACTCCATGTATTAAGCTCGTTCTGTAAGGCCTCTAATTTAAGGGCATTCTGCACCAACTCCCTCCTTGTCTGGGCAGAGGGGTACCCGGGTATAAACTCCCTTAAAGAGGTAAAAGAGATAAGAAGTGTTACTGAAACTATAAGGAAGATAACTGCAAGCACAATAGTCAAAAGAAAGAGTTTTCCATTGGACCTAAACACAAACAACTCTTCGTGAGTAGTATCATTTGATATAGAAAACCTGTATTTATTGGACAATTTGCTCTTTTTGTCGTTATTAAGTTTTGCCATATATTTTTAAATAAAAACTACCTTTGCACTATGGAAAGGCTTATAGGTATAGATTACGGCAGAAAACGCGTGGGAGTTGCGGTAAGCGACCCCCTTGGCATATTTGCTTCTGCCTTGGACACTGTTCCTGCTGCAAAGATAGTGGAATATCTTAATAAATATATTCAAAACAATAAAGTAAAGGCTTTTGTGGTGGGTTATCCCATGAATCTGAACAATAAACCATCTGAAGCGGCACACGATGTAGATCTGTTTCTGAAACAATTGCATAAAGCATTCCCGCAAATTCCGGTCATATTAGAGGATGAACGTTTTACATCTCAATTGGCTATGCGCTCACTCATAGACAGCGGAGTAAAAAAGATGGACAGGAGAGAGAAGGGGGCTGTAGATAAGGTTTCGGCAGCCATTATCCTGCAGACATACTTGGACCGGCCAAAAGACAAGCTATAACAGAAAGACAATCACAAGCAAAAAGGTTAGACAGTACCCTCCAAAAACGACAGCGCCAAATGTCCCTACACTCCAATCCTTTACAGGAAATACAGCTTTGATTCTTGGTGAAGAGAGTAGTACGGCAATACATAGCAATGCCACAACAATATGCCATGTTGCAATACAGTGGTCGTATCCGGTCATGTACCCTAAGGCCGTATCCATTATAAGCATCACATTAAACATGACAGCAGAAATCACAGAATAAGTTCTCCTACTGTAAAAAGCCTCAAAACTATACAGCGCCATAAAGAGGAAAAACAGAGAATAGAGTGCAATCTGCAGATAGCTGAACGGGCCATAATAACCTTTCGCTACAGACCGCATTGCATTAACGACAATATATGCAGTCATTCCCACTAACTCAAACCACATGATAAGGTGCAACTCTATAGGGAGCGGCCTTTTAACAACTATAACCTCCATCTTTGTATCCAACTTCCTTCTCATAAAAAGTCTATCAAAAAAGCCCATTAGAAATATCACTCAAACGCTGCAAAGATACAAAATATAACAAATTATGTAAAAAAGTTAATTCAATCTGTAAGATGTTTAACCCTCCATATCACAAGCTCCCTAATTTTTTTGTACTTTTGTCTTCCCGACAAAGACTCCTCTCATTTGAGGAACTTGTAGGTGAGCCGAAATAAAAATAATACAAAACGACAATAAAAAGCAAGACCTATGCTTAAAAAAATCAGAGTAACAATAGCAGCTCTGTCATTCCTCATTGTGACCCTGCTATTTCTGGATTTTACCGGAACAATCCATCTGTGGTTTGGATGGATGGCCAAGATCCAGTTCCTACCGGCAGTACTCGCCCTTAATGTTGGTGTTGTACTGTTTTTAATTATCCTTACACTGCTGTTTGGAAGGGTGTATTGCTCAGTTATATGTCCGTTGGGCATTATGCAGGATATTGTATCTTGGATAAGCGGAAAGAGAAAGGGCAAAAAACTGCGTTTTTCATACTCTCCGCAGTTAAAATGGTTCAGATACGGTTTCCTTGTGCTGTTTTTGGTAGCATTAGTGGCCGGAATAGGCTCTATTGCCGCACTGCTTGCCCCTTACAGTTCTTACGGAAGAATTGCAAGTAACCTGTTTGCACCTGTTTACGCATGGGGCAACAACATATTGGCATACTTTGCGGAGCGTGCAGACAGCTACGCATTTTATGAAAAAGAGATATGGCTAAAGAGCCTGCCTACATTTATCATTGCAGCCATTACCTTTATTATAATAGTAACACTCTCATGGAAAAACGGCAGGACCTACTGCAACACTGTATGCCCGGTTGGAACAGTATTAGGTTTTCTCTCTAAATTCTCGCTATTCCGCCCCGTAATCAATCATGAGAAATGCAAATCCTGCGGACTATGTGCAAAGAAATGCAAGGCATCATGCATAGACTCCAAGAATGAAAAGATAGATTATTCAAGATGTGTTACCTGTTTCAACTGTATTGAAAACTGCAAACAGGGGGCAATAAGCTATACAATGAGAAGAGACAGAGCCACAAAGGCAAAGGCAGAGGCAGAAGCGACATCATCAAAAGCAACTCAAAGCAGCACAAGCAATTCACGCAGGACATTCCTTACCGGTGCCGGAGTACTCATTGGCACTGCTGCGGTCAAAGCTCAGGAGACAAAGGTAGACGGCGGGTTGGCTGTAATATTAGACAAGAACGTTCCTAAAAGGGCCACACCTATAGTACCTCCGGGAGCCGAAAGTCTCAAACATTTCAGACAGCACTGTACGGGTTGCCAGCTTTGTGTTTCGGTATGCCCCAACAATGTACTGAGGCCATCTACAGATCTTACATCCATGATGCAACCCGAATCCTCTTACGAGCGCGGCTATTGCAGGCCCGAGTGTACAAAATGTTCCGAGGTTTGTCCTGCAGGCGCCATTAAAAAGATTGCAAAGGAGGATAAGTCGTCAACACAGATAGGCCATGCCGTATGGGTTAAAAAGAACTGTATCCCTGTTACGGACGGTGTAAAATGCGGAAACTGCGCAAGACACTGCCCTGTAGGGGCTATAAAGATGGTTGCTTTGAGTCCCGACAACAAAGAGCTTAGGGTTCCTGTTGTGAACGAAGAGCGCTGTATAGGGTGCGGAGCCTGTGAGAATCTTTGTCCGGCAAGGCCGTTTAGTGCTATATATGTAGAGGGGCATGAGGTTCACAAAATTAATTAGCTAAAAATGTAATTTCTGCGTTATACCCAACTTTTCCATCCTCACGTAACTTTAGTACGCTCCGGTGTAGAAAGTTGTGCAAGCCTTGAAATTCCTATTTTTATCTAATTAATAGTAAAGAAGGATAGCTTTGGCTATTTTTAGTGTATAGAGAGTAAAGAGAGTAAAAAAAGTAAAAAAGCTAAAGCAAGTATAAACTAAATAATGGAATACAATGAATACTAACAATATAGACAACAATCGCCGCGACTTCCTAAAGAAGGTTGGAGTTGGAGCAGCGGCTTCTGCAGTTGTTTTGTCGGGATGCGGATCAGACAAAAACCCCGCAAACGGCGAGAGCATAACTGCTCAGGGAGAGATTCCAAAAGACCAGATGACATACCGCACAAATCCAAAGACAGGAGAAAAGGTTTCGCTCCTTGGATACGGCTGTATGAGATGGCCTACCAAAAAGATTGAGAAAGAGGATGGTACCACAGACGAGGTTATAGATCAGGAGATGGTTAACCGCCTAATTGATACCGCACTTGAACATGGTGTAAACTACATAGATACATCTCCGGCTTACTGCAAGGGAAAGTCTGAGGAGGCTACAGGCATTGCCCTTAAACGACATCCAAGGGACAAGTTCTTCATAGCAACCAAACTCTCCAACTTCTCCCCTGCAACGTGGACAAGAGAGGCATCGCTAAACATATACTACAAGTCATTTAAGGAGCTTCAGGTAGATTATATAGACTATATGCTTCTTCACGGCGTTGGAATGGGCGGTGGTATGGAGGAGTACGAGCAGAGATATGTGAACAACGGTATTTTAGACTTTTTGCTTAAGGAGCGCGAAGCCGGACGTATACGTAATCTTGGATTCTCATACCATGGAGATATAAAGGTATTCGATTACCTGCTCTCAAAGCACGATGAATACAAATGGGACTTTGTACAGATTCAGATGAACTATTTGGACTGGAAGCACGCAAAAGAGATTAATCCAAGAAATACAAATGCGGAATATCTTTACGGTGAACTCGCAAAGAGAAATATTCCGGTTGTCATTATGGAGCCGCTTTTGGGGGGACGTCTCTCAAAGGTTACAGACAGCGTAATGGAAAGACTCAAATCTCGTGAACCGGAAAGAAGCGTGGCTTCATGGGCATTCAGGTTTAACGGTACTCACGAACATGTCCTTACCGTTTTGAGCGGAATGACCTATATGGAGCATCTTGAGGATAACCTGCGTACATTCTGCCCACTCAAGCCACTTAACGACGAGGAGATGCAGTATCTGTACGATACCGCAGACCTTATGATGCAGTACCCTACCATTCCATGTAATGATTGTAAATACTGTATGCCATGCCCTTACGGTTTGGATATTCCAAGTATCCTCACTCACTACAACAAATGTGTAAATGAGGGTAATATCTCTAAAAGCGGGCAGGATGAGAATTACAGAGAGGCAAGAAGGGCATTCCTTATAGGATATGACCGTTCTGTTCCAAAACTCAGACAGGCAGATCACTGTATAGGGTGCGGGCAATGCATGCCTCACTGTCCTCAGTCCATTAATATTCCAAAGGAGATGATGAGGATTAACAGGTATGTTGAGAAGCTGAAACAGGGGACTCTGTAAGGCTTTGGCATTGGCGTTGGCGTTAGCTTTGGCATTGGCTAAAGCGTTGGCTTAACTAAGCTGACGCCAACGCCAAAGCTTATAAACATTTTTCGTAGGCAATCCGCGGAGTTCCGTCCTTAACCGTAATCTCACCGCATTGAGTAAAATTACCTTTTATAAAGATACGCCTCATTGCAACATTGTCGAAATTGGTATCTACTCTGAATGCAGTCACACCCTCCGTGCGGGCAAGTTCCTCCACGCGCTGCATAAAGATTGTCGCCACACCCATATTCTTATATTTGTCAGATACGGCAAGTCTGTGAAGAACAACATAATTCCCATTAGTAAGCCATTTCCCCTTTATCATTGCATAATTGGGTTCACCGTCAAAAACCACAGCTCCGTATGCCATTACCTCATCTTTGAAAGATTCTCTGTCTCTGTACAAAACATATCCATAGCCTTTATCTATATCATACTCAATATCAACTGGTAACGGATATTCCTCCGTCCATTGGCGTCGTCCCTCTCTGCGCATCATCTCCTTTGCCTGAAGCATTATTTCCCATATTTTGCCCAAATCTGAATGCAAAGCCTTTCTAAGTTTATATTCAGCCCTGATGTTGTCTTGTAAAAACAGTAACCCTTTCATAAATCATCTAATATTTGTCGGGATGCAATTTACAAAAAAAATAGTATCTTTACGCGTTTCAAAGTAAGTTTAGAGATGATATTACCTATATATGTATACGGTAGCGAGGTCTTGAGAGAGCAAGCTGCCAAGTTGGATTATAAGAATGAGGAGTTGCAAAAGGAGCTTAAAGAGCTAATTCCCAACATGTTTGAAACAATGGAAAATTCAGATGGGGTTGGTTTGGCAGCACCTCAGATAGGAAAATCCATCCAGCTTCTAGTAATAGACGGTTCTCCGCTGCAGGAGGATATGCCGGATCTTAAGGGATTCAGATTTGCAATGATTAATCCCGAGGTCGTTGAGGAGAGCGAGGAGACGGCAGAATATTCCGAAGGGTGCCTTAGTGTTCCGGATATTCATGCAGATGTGATAAGGCCTGCAAGAATCAAGGTGCGTTACATAGATGAGAACTTTGAAGAGGTTGAGAGGGAATTCAACAATTTCGGGTGCAGAATTGTACAACATGAGATGGATCATCTTAAAGGGATTCTGTTCACCGACAAAGTAAGCCAGATTAGAAAGAAGCTTATAGCAGGCAAGCTCAACAACATAGCTAACGGAAAGGTGAGGACGAATTACAAAATTGTTAGAAAACCAAAGAGATAATATTAACGGCGAAAAAATTGTAAAAGAGAGGAGGAAACAATATGGGTGCATTTCACGCATACGATATAAGAGGTGTTTACAACAAGGACTTCAACAAAGAGACAGCATATAAAGTGGGTTATTTTATCCCTAAGCTGTTAGAAACAGATAAAGTATTGGTTGGTAGGGATGTAAGGGAATCATCACCTGAGATTAGAGAGTATCTGATAAAGGGTATTACAGACGCGGGGGCCAATGTAGCAGATCTTGGTTTAGCCACAACCCCTATGGTGTATTGGGCAACAGCAAAATACGGATTCAAAGCGTCTGTGCAGATTACGGCATCTCACAACCCGCGTGAGTACAACGGTATGAAGGTCTCAACAACCAATGCACTTCCGGTGGGTTTGGACAACGGTCTCGGACAGATTCAAAGCTGGATAGAGAATAACGAGCCTATTATTCCGGCCACACAAAAGGGAACAGTTGAAAAACTCAATATAATTAATGAATATGTAAAATTTCAGTTGCAATATAAAGAAGACTACTCCAACCTCTCCATAGGAGTTGACATTTCCAACGGAATGGCAGGTCTGTTCATAAAGGATATTCTTGGAACAGGCAAAAATCTTCATTATATCTTTTCTGAATTGGACGGCACTTTTCCAAATCACGAGGCCAATCCGCTTATTCCAAAGAACGTAGAGGCTCTCAAGGAGCTTGTACGTAAAGAGGGATGCGATATTGGCGTTATCTACGACGGAGATGCAGACCGTGTAATGTTCGTAGACGAGAACAGCAGATTCATCTCTCCGGATTTGATTATTGCTCTTCTTGGAAATTACTGGTTTGGAAAAAGAAATATGAAAGGCACTGTCCTTCAGGATATAAGAAGTTCCAAAGCTGTTGGAGAGTATCTCAAGGAGAGGTTTGGAGCTAATATGTACACATGGAAGGTTGGGCGTGCATTTGCAGCAAGAAAACTTAGAGAGATAGACGGTTTGTATGGAGGTGAGCTTGCAGGGCACTACTACTTTAAAGAGTTCTTCTATTCAGACAGCGGAGTAATGGCATCACTTATTGTTTTGGATATAGTATCTGAACTGAAGGCCAAAGGGATAAAATTCTCTCAAGCCATTGCAGAGATAGAGAGATACAAGAACTCTGGGGAGATAAACTTTAAATTAGAGAGCAAGCAGGAGGCAATGGAGGCTGTAAAGGACTACTTTATGAATGCAGAAAAGTCTACTGCATTTATGGATTTTGACGGTTACAGAGTTGAATTTCCAGATTGGTGGTTTAATATAAGACCCTCTAATACAGAACCTTATTTAAGATTCATTGCAGAGGCTAAAACAGATGAATTACTAAATGAAAAGGTTGCCAAGGCAGAGGAGATTATAAAGAGGTTCAAATAACAGCGGTATTGGATAAAGTTACGAGATACTTGTCATTGGATTTATTGCGCGGTATCACCATCTTTGGAATGGTGTTCTGCGCAATAATTCCTTACGGGGTACTTCCTGCATGGATGTATCATATACAGAATCCGCCACCAACGCATGAGCTTGATATGACAATAGCGGGGCTCAGTTGGGTGGATATGGTATTTCCCATATTCATATTCTGCATGGGAGCCTCCATTCCAATGGCAGGTAGAGCCAAAATTGCAGGCGGAATAACGGCAAAAGGATATGTAACTGAGGTACTTGAAAGATTTGTAATGCTATGGATGTTCTCATATCTCTATGTTTTCTTAAACTACAGTACCAACACCGCCCCCTCTGGCACAGCATATAACACATATCTCACATCTGCACTTACAATAGCCGGATTCCTTGCTCTGTTCCCGCTCTACATGGTATTCAAAGGGAGATCCAAACGGTTTGTTTGCAGTATGCGAATATTGGGTATAGCGCTCTGTCTAAGCATTATAGCAATAGGGCACTACTGCTTTAACGAAACCATAAATGTACAGAGGCGCGGCATAATAATCTTTTTATTGGCCTTTCTATACCTTTTTGGAGCCTTAATCTGGTACTTCACAAGAGATTCCTACAGAAACCGAGCCCTTGTATTTGGGATAGTTCTTGCAATAACAATGGCATCTATGTATGAGAATATGCCAACAATCACATACGCCAACCCAAACATACGCTGGTGGTTCAATGTAGAATATATATACTTTCTTCTGCTACTCATTCCGGCAACCTTTATTGGAGACACATTGCAAAAGAGATTCTCCGCCGGGGAGGATATTTATAAAGAGCTTGTAAATAAGAAGATGCACCTTTTCTTCCCGACAATTCTCGTATTGGTTATATGGGTTATCTTTTCCGTTTATATGCGTTGGTACTGGTTGTCACTTATTGTGAGCGCAGGTTTTATGATTCTGTTATGGCTATTTGTAAAGAGATACTTTACCCAATACAAGACACTGTTTGCCACTGCCGCCTATCTGCTTATCATAGGGTTGATTTTGGATCCCATAGACGGTGGTCTTAAAAAGGTTCCCTGCACCATACAGTACTGTTTTGCAACATGCGCTTTAAGTATCCTTCTGCTCATGTTCTGCGACTATGTGTGCAAGTTTATACCCGGTTCTCTACTTGTAAAGGTTTTTACAGGAGCAGGGAAAAACCCGCTGATGAGCTATATAGCGTTTGATTCGTTTATGATGCCGCTTATGAAACTCACAGGATTCATTTATCTGTACAAGATGGCCTATCCTGCCGGAATGCACGGTTTGGGTATATTAAGAGCGGCTGTTATTGTTTTCTTTACTATGTGGTGTGTGAGCTTGTTATCTAAAAGACAAATATTTTGGAAAGCATAAAAAGCCAAAAACAGCTTTTTATGCTATATCTCCTTTCTTAAACGGGCTATTGGGATATTCAACTGCTCGCGGTATTTGGCAACAGTCCTGCGAGCAACAATGTAGCCTTTCTTCTTAAGCTCTGCCACAAGCTCCTCATCTGTGAGAGGTTTGGACTTATTTTCCGCTGCCACGCAATCCTGAAGTATCTTCTTTATCTCCCTTGTTGATACCTCCTCCCCGTTATCTGCCACTAACCCCTCGGAGAAGAAATATTTTAAAGGATAGATGCCAAAAGGTGTCTGGATATATTTGCAGTTCACCACGCGGGATATTGTTGAGATATCCAAACCGGTCTTCTCAGCTATATTCTTAAGGACCATTGGTTTAAGTTTTGTCTCATCACCCTCTGCAAAGAAATCCTTCTGAAACTCCAAAATGGCTTTCATTGTGCTTTCCAAAGTGTGCTGCCTCTGTTTAAGCGCCTCAATAAACCATTTGGCAGAGTCTAATTTCTGCTTTACAAACGTTGCAGCCTCTTTCCCGGCTCTGTCTTGTTGAGAAGACTTCATAAGCAACTCTGCATAACGTTTGTTAACTTTAAGTTCCGGAATATTATATTTGGGCATGCTCATGACCATCTCTCCGTCTTTCTCCTCCAAAAGGAAATCGGGAACAATCTGCTGAGCCTGCTCTGTATATGAATCATCTATCTGTCCGCCCGGACGCGGATTAAGCTTTACAATCTCGTCTATGGCGCTTTTCAGCTCCTCTTGCGAGATATTCAATTTAGATGTTATCTTCTGATAATGTTTCTTTGTGAACTCTGTAAAGAAATCTTTAAGGATTCTACAAGCTGTTTCAACAGCTTTTGTCTTTGTTTTTGATTCTATCTGCAACAGAAGACACTCCCTAAGATCTCTTGCACCAACTCCAACAGGCTCAAACTCCTGAATCATCTTTAGGATCTTCTCCAACTCCTCAGGGGTTGTCTCTATGTTAAGTCTAAAGGCAATATCGTCCGAAAGGGATTCCAAGTCTCTGCGCAGATAGCCGTCATCATCTAAACTGCCAATCATAAACACAGCTATCTTCCGTGTGCGCTCATCCAAATTTCTGTAGCCCAACTGAGCCACCAAACTCTGTTGGAAGCTCTCTTTAACAGAAAAGGTGTTGTACTGAGGCTTTAGATCCTTTCCTTGATTGTTTACATAGAGTTTATAGGATGGGGTAGGATCATCTGTACCATATTCGCTCAACGATACATTCTTTGGTTCCTCCTCCTGCTCCTCCGCCTCCGTGTTCTCATCTATGACAGGATTCTCCTCCAATACCTTTTTTATCTTCTGCTCAAGTTCCAATGTAGTAAGCTCCAGCAATTTGATTGTCTGAATCTGCTGAGGTGACAGCTTTTGCTGTAATTTTTGTTGTAATCCCTGTTTTAACATATTACAAAGGTATAATTTTTTTTAACTTCGCGCTAACAAAAGCTCTTGCAACTACAGGATAGATGTTAGTTCTGCCAAAGCCAAGCTCTTTAAAGCACTACGCAACAGACAATATCTATGCAAGCAATACGCTTATTAATAATAATTTATGAGCAAAAATCAGACGCCATTAAAAATAGACATAGACAAAGTTCTTGCATCAAAAAGCCGAACATTGTCAAAATTTACGCCAAAGTTTGCCATCAATTACCTCAAGCGCACTGTTCACCAAGATGAGCTTAATGCGCTCCTTGAGAAATATGCAGGCTACACCGGTGTTGACTTTGCAGAAAAGCTATTGCATGAGTTTAATGTAAACTGTAATGTAACATTTGAGGATAAATCTGCACTGCTTCCATCTCAAAAATATATTTTTGTATGCAACCATCCTTTGGGGGGATTGGACGGCATAATCATTATTAATGAGATAAGCAGATTATATAACAAAAAGGTGATGTTTGTTGTTAATGACCTGCTTATGAATATAAAGCCGTTAGAGGATATTTTCATCCCTGTAAATACGGTGAAACATGGCACAATGAGCAAGGAGTATGCAAGAAGAATAGAGGATGCCTACAGTTCTTCAAATCAGATACTATACTTTCCTGCAGGTCTCTGTTCCAGAAAGATAAACGGCTCCATTACAGATCTTGAATGGAAGGGAGGTTACATAAAACAGGCTCTTAAATACAACAGGAGCATAGTGCCCATGCACTTTATGGGGCAGAACTCCAATTTCTTCTACAGACTTGCCAACATAAGGAAAGCGTTGGGGATAAAGTTCAATATTGAGATGATTTATCTTCCCGACGAGATGTTCAGACAAAAAAACCGTACCTTTGAGCTGTTTGTCGGGAAGCCTGTTAACATAGAGGAGATAAGGCAAAACCCCGATATTAAAATGTGGAACCGACTTATAAGAGAAAAATCATATTCACTAAAATGATGCAGCCAATAATCAACCCCGTACCAAGAGAGCTCATTATTAAGGAACTCACTGCAGACAAGTTCATTAGAGAGACAAGAAGAGGCGGAAACTATCTTTTTGAGGTTACTGCGCACGATTCGCCTAACGTAATGCGCGAGATAGGACGTTTGAGGGAGATTTCGTTTAGGATGGCCGGCGGAGGGACAGGCAAGGAGCTTGACATAGACGAGTTTGATATAGACCCGGTTTCTCCATACCTGCAGCTGATAGTCTGGGATCCAAAGGATTTGGAGATTGTTGGCGGGTACAGATATATTAACTGCAAGGATTTGGATATTCACAAACTTGCCACAGAGGAGCTGTTCAGGTTTTCTGACAAGTTTGTAAAGGAGTATATGCCTGTAACAATAGAGCTTGGGCGTTCCTTTGTGCAACCCAATTATCAAAGTACCAATATCCGCAGAAAGAGTCTCTATTCGTTAGACAATCTTTGGGATGGTCTTGGTGCGCTTGTTCTAAAATATACGGATTGCGAGTATTTCTTTGGCAAGGTAACAATGTACACCTCATATAATGGAAGGGCCAGGGATATACTGTTAAACTTTATGAGTCACTATTTTCGTGACAATGAAAATCTTGTAACGCCTATCACACCTTTGGACTGCGACAAGGATAATCCTGAGATTGCGGAGCTTTTCCGCGATAAACCGTATAAGGAGGGGTATAAGATTCTACAGCACGAGATAAAAAATTACGGTGAGCATATTCCTCCGCTGATCAACTCATATATGAACCTTTCACCGTCTATGAGGGTATTTGGAACATCTATAAATCCGGGATTCGGAGGGGTTGAGGAGACAGGCATACTCATTAACATAAAGGATATCTACCCGGAAAAGATTGAACGCCATACAGCTCCGCTTAAATTATGGGCAATGCGCATGAAAAACCGCTGGTGGATGCGCAAGACCAATATGAGAGCCAAAAAGATAAAAGACAAGGTTTAACCATAAAAGATTTATCTTTGTAACTATGGACTTTGAATCATTAGTAAAACATATCAGCACGATACAGAACACGTTGCAGGCACAAGCCGCACACGCTGTAAACCTCTCCCTTACTTCCCGTAACTGACTTATGGGTTGCTATATCGTAGAGTTTGAACAGAACGGAGAAGACCGTGCCGCATACGGAGAACAGCTTTTGAAGAAATTGGAACAGCGGTTGAATACAAAAGGACTGAATGAACGTAGATTCCGTGATTTTAGGCGGTTGTACCTTGTTTATCCACAACTGAAAGAACAAGTATTACACTATATCATGTCGGGAAATGAAATTCGGCACACACTGTCCGCCGAATTCACAGAACCAATTCGGCACTCAGTGTGTGCCGAATTACAAATATCAGAAGTACAACAGAATAAATGGAGTATTCCTGCTGAAAGGCTGTTTCTCTTTTCGCCTATATAAAAATTCATGGCAGCATTGTAGGCGATGGTTTGTGCATTAAAAAAAACGTAAAACATAGGAATAGAGTCAAGATGTATTTTTCATTGTTGTAGGTATGCTTATGTTATCTGAATATTCTTTTTTGTTCTTCGGGCAATTGCCTGTCTATCTCGTAGAAAGCTTCCTTTTTGTCTAAGATGTCTTGCACATAATCATGAATGCGTGAGGAACGCTCAAGTGCTTTGGACACAGGACACAACTCTTGTGATAGTTAATCCGTATGCTTCCATGATGGTCATTTTTGTCTGATTACCATGAATCGGGGCATAAAGAGCGTAGTGTGAGGGAAATTCGTTTGCTTCCACTACATCAATAACTGCAACACGTGTAATCCATGCCGACACATACAGATATGTTAAGTCTGGGTCGCTTTCGTATTCATCAAGCATGTTGATGACATTAGCAACGCCATTGGAGATTTTTGTAAGCTCTTTCGCCCCACCAAATATTTTAGATAACAGTCCCATATTACTGAAATTTAGATAGTACATTGCCCATATAGGTTTCTACGTCATGCTCAATTTGACGTATCATTTCGTGTTGGTCTGCAAACTCATTGAACTGCCATTCTAACTTATGGTTTCCAAGAGGTATGCTTTTATAAATCCATTGTATTGTAACTGTTCCGTAGGTTTGGGCGATGTTAAAATATGTACTCGCAGCAGGATTGGCAGCACCGACACGAATGAATGTACTATTTTCCTGAATAATTCGACAATTCTCATTTCCTGTAAGAAAATAATCAAGCAATATTGAATATTTCTTTCTTATGCCACCTTGTTTTGCAACAGCATTTGATTGAGCTTTAGAGTCCAAAATGAACTTAAATGCCACAAAAGCAATAATAGCAATTATTATCCACCACATAATATACTGTTTTAGAATTGATGTGCAAACTTATCAAGAGTTTCTTCAAGTATTTGGTCGAATTCATTTTTATCCACCTTACCCGACTCATACAATTTATTCATCATCTTGATGTTTTGAATGGTCATTGATGACAACATCATTTGAAGTTGTGAATCAACGTCGCCACTCTTAACCATATCAACGACCAAACTACCGAATACATATGCCATATCCTCGTTCATCTTTGCTTTCATCTCATTTGTAAAGACGGTGTCTAACAACTGCTCTACCAAAGAGCGGATGTCACCAGTTGGAACACTTGTCTTAGATTGGCAGTTTTGTGCTTCCTTCAAGTATATTAGCATAAAGTAGCCGACTGTATGGTTTGGAGAAATGTTGAATGTCTTAGCTTCCTTAGGTATCTCGTTTTTAAGCTTGGATTCCAACATTTCGAAAGAAACTTCATTGAGAAACCCAGAGAGTTGTGCAATAGTGTCTTCTTTAAGTTTAGAAATTGGTTTGCCAGCATTCTCAGACCAGCGAAGGAATGTGCTCACGACTTCAAAGGCATCCTTATCACTCAAAGAGTCCATGTTCAATCTAGAAGCAGCAACGATGGCTTTTGCTTCGTTTGGTTTTCTGCGCTTAAACCCTTTCCAGTATTGAGCATTTTGACCATCACCCATAGCATGGACTGCATCCATGATTTTGTTGTTGATATTATGTTGGCTAAGTGAACTTTGTGCCGTTTTTTTTGCTCAGCAAGTTTTTTCATATCTTCATTATGTTTATTACCATTATGGTTGATGATGAAGATTATTGCTACAACAATGAGAATAATAATTAGAATTGTCATACGTGTAGTTTCGTTCTATGCCATATAGCACCCAATATAGTCTGTTATTTAACGCAGAAGCGTGGTGCTCTATGCCACACTTCTTTATGTACAGGCCCCGAGAAAACCTTCGTGAACAGATGTGGAAATAACAGCCCCACGCATATGCGTGGAGACCATTACGACCTCTCTTGTTCACTTTAGAAGTTTCTCAGGCTTCGTACATACAAGAAGAAGACATAACGCCTCTTTTTTCTAACATGTCTTGTATAGAGTTTCCTCAATTCAACTGCAAAAGTAATAAATTTACTGAGTCCACTTTACAATACTTCGGTAAATTTTTACCGATATTTTAAAAATTAAACATAGAGCCGGCCAAGGCAGGCTCAGTAAGCATATAACAGTTCATTGAAATGTTGTCAAAAACGAATGGTTAAGCAGTATGAATTGTGTACAAAAAAAGCAACTAAACAGCTGATAAAAAAAGAAAAAAGTATTGCATAATTTGTTGGTTTTTAGTAAATTAAAAGTCTCTAAAACTCTTCTGATTATGACTAAAGAAACGCTCCTTATGCAATACCAATCCGAGTGCCGTACGGCTCTCAAATCAGTTGTAAATATAAGCAAACCTTTTGAAAAGGCCTTCATGGATACAATGAAATTATTCATGGCTATTCCGAATCGTATCAATTTCCTCCAATTAGGCAGGTATGGACTTTTTTCGGAGCAGACATACCGAAACCTTTTCAAGAGGGAAGCATTCGACTGGTTTGCATTCAACGACTCAATTATCAGAGAACACCTTACCGGCCAAAGAAAAGCTATAGCCATTGATCCTTCCTATATTCCCAAGTCCGGTCATAAGACACCTTGGATTGGTTACTTCTGGTCCGGTTGTGCCGGGGATTATAAGCGTGGATTGGAGATCATGGGTATCGGAGTCATAGACATTGATAATCATGAATGCATGACTTTAGGTTCTATTCAGACGCCGGATAGCAAGACATTAGACAGCGTGGACAAGAACCTGGTGGATTGGTATAGCAGTTATCTTATCAGCCGAAAAGAGCAACTGCAGAAGATTTCCAATCTGGTGGTTGCTGATGCGTTCTTCTCTAAGGAAACCTTTATAACACCAATGAGTAAGAATGGTTTTCATGTAATCAGCCGTTTTAGGAATGATGCAGTCCTCTATTATCCCGCACAGGGAACTAAGACAGGAAAGCGTGGGCATCCCAAGTGGTATGATGGTAAGATAGACTTTGCCAATCTTGACCTGACCCGATGTACGGAATACGAAGTGAACAAAGGAAAACTCTATGGGTTGAGGGTATATGCAAAAGCCCTCAAGAAGTTTGTTTCTTTATCCGTTTGGTATCCGATGGATGGAAGGACAGACAAGTGGCAGCTATATTTCTCTACAGATGATTCAATGGATGGACGAGAGGTTCTGGAGTATTACAGAACCAGATTCCAGTTGGAATTTTGCTTTTATGATAAGTATATTATTATGCAAAGTTGGCGTCAAAGCAATATTTGTAATATGCAACATGCAAATGGCCCAATTTCGGCAAAGTAAATTCCCCAATTTATAGAGAGGAATTCCGGCTCACGAGTTGAGGTTTATAATCATCATTAAAAAATAGTTTTTCTGTTTTCCATTCTATAGCTGCTTCCTTTGTTATGGAAAGCTACTCATAAGTCAGGTGATTCCATGAGAAAGAAATATTGATATCTTTGCAATGTATAACAATGGTGGCCGAGTATCACCGGAATATCTGGCCGACATTAAGCCGGAATACGCAGCGCGAAGAATACGATAACGGAATAAATCGGTATGCCCGGATTTTGCGGCAAACAATGTCTGATAGCTTGAATGTGTCCGGCATTTTGCATTACGGGGTTGTAAAAGCGGTGCTTTTCTTTGCCGTATGCCAGTAACTGCGTCCAATACTTTTGGTGTTCGTTGCCGAAAATCCAACCGCTGTAATCCTTTACCTCAAAAACGATTAAGCCCACCTTGGTTGCAACGGCTACATCGACTTGTGTATAAGTGCCGTTCGGCTTCTGAATGTATAAATCGTGAAATATGGCTTTGGGGTTGATGCCCGCTTTCAGAAGTTTCAATACCACTCTCCGCTCCGACCATTCGCCACGAGTAATGGGCGTAACCTGCTCAATGAGTTCACGCTCTTTTCGCTTGACATAGATAAGGTAAGCAATACCTGTCACCAAGCAAATAAGAAATATGAATGGTGCGAATGGCATAGAACGGTTATTATTTATTTGAAAGCAATTATAGGAATTACTTTTGTTTTACCATATTCTTGATACTTGTAGTTACCGATTTGTCTTGCACATTTGCCTTGTGGAGCCTTGACTACTTGCTTATTGTAAAAATTACTATCATCTTGAGCTAATATTAAGACTTCTAAATCAGAAGTAAGTACATGTCCAGAAATAACTTCTCTAATTTCCAGCGCAATAGCATCTCCTGACTCCAAAACCTCCTGTACTTCAAAGTTCTTTCGGCTTACACAATCTCCAGGCTTATCAAACAAGGTCTTTCCTGCATTCTTGTTATTAGAAGCAGAATTATTTGATTTCGGTAATTCAACGCCATCAACTATCCTAATCGCCGGGACAGTTTTTTCTATTTTCATTTTGGTACTATACTTATACGTTCCGACACGTTGTGCGCATTGGCCTTTTTTAAGAACAATCTTCTGTTCATCGTAAAATTGTTGATTTTCATTTGGAATAATGAATACAATTGCGCCAAAAGAGTCATCGACATGAGCCAAAGCACATCTATATTCAACCACTTGAAAAACCTCAAATTGTGAATACTCCATGCAATCTCCCGGTTCTTCAAACATTTCAAGTCCAACGATACCAGAATTGTTAGACAGATTAACATAAAAAGCGAATGCAAATGTCAGTATAACACCTGTTATTATACCGAGCAAGAAAACAAGCCATTTCTTCATATAAGTTTAGTTTATTTGTTATTTACACCCCATGCTACATTCACATTGTATAGCGAATAGATCACAAATGTAACATTTATTGATGATCTTTTACACAATCCAAGAAAATAAATATGACTAAAGAACAATATCAATCATTGCTTTAGGCTTTCAATTCTTATCATCGTCCAACGGTAAAAAACTGAATTTATCAAAATCTGAACTGAATAATTTGTCTTGTATCACACGATATTTTTCAAACTCTGATTCTGCAAAGCTCTTGGCAAATTCAGCAGAAACCTTTCCTGCATCATGTAATACGGCATCACCTCCAGCTTTAAGAATTATGTCAATACGCTTAGCCCAATCTTCCATAGTCATTGGTATATGTCGATTTGCCATACGTTCCGCTAAGTCGAGCACCGAGTTGACAAGTTTCCCCATATCTTCAAGCTCCACTTGTTTTAGATAGTTTTTGGCGATACTCACATCTATCTTGACAATCTTTCCATTAGGTGCATTCTCCCAAGTAGTCAGTCCCATATGTTCTTTCTCTGCATTGGCTCTTTCTACAATAAGCTCTGCTGCGGTATGCCCATGTACAGCATAATGCATCTTATTCTGAACTTTTTTATAGAACAAGCGTGTGGTTGGCGCATCCTTATTGTAATCAATAGCTGTAGCGTATATATCCGTGAGCTTTTGGTAAAATCTTCGTTCACTCAACCTTATCTCACGTATTTCGGCTAACAAATGTTCAAAATAGTCTTCACCGATGAATGAACCATTCTCCATGCGCTTTTTGTCTATGATATAGCCACGCAAAGAGAACTGGCGAATGACATAGGTACACCACTGGCGAAATTGAGTGGCACGGATAGAATTAACACGATAGCCAACAGAAATGATAGCATCAAGATTATAGAACTTTGTCATGTAGTTCTTTCCGTCTGCGGCAGTTGCCGAGTTTTTCTCGGTAACTGAATCTTCCACAAGTTCTCCACTCTTGAAGATGTTCTTCAGATGCAATCCGATATTGTCTGTTGAACAGTCAAAAAGCTGTGCCAAAGCTTTTTGAGTAGCCCATACTGTTTCGTCTTTATATAACACTTGTACGCCTTGCTCTTTCCCTTCTGCAACAAAGGTAAGGAACTCAGCCGTGCTGTTTCGTATTTCAAAATTCTTAGCCATTGTTCATCTTATTTATCTTCTTTGTTTATTTCAAGGACTTTCTGTAATTTTTCTTTTGGCACTATCAGCTGATAGTCTGCCACTCCGATAGGCTTTCCCATATCTTCAAGTGCGAGTTCCACCTCTACACGGTCTTTCTCCGCACAAAGTATGATGCCAATGGAGCGGTTCTCGTTTGCACCACGTTCAAGGCGGTCAAGCAGAGACAGATAATAGTTCATCATAAGATTACCCAAATCTGGTTGACAAGTATTGGTACACCATTTTGATATGGTTGTTTTGTCCTTTCCCAGTTGTACACCAAGCCATTTGTTTGTTTTCTTCTTTTCTGCAAGAACAACTTTTAGCCTGTTTAATTCTCTATTTGCCATATTTAGATGCGAAGGTAAATATAAAGCATCACAATCTCGCATAATCTCAGTAAAATTTACGCTTATTTAACAACTTAGTAAAAATTACTCACCATAAGTTCGGGAGTTTGAATATGATTGTAACACCGATTAACAGCGCCATACATCTTAATTTTAAATAATTACAGGATTTTTATCAAAACAATTATTATGACAATCATAATAATTTTATTTACATTTGTGGTGCCGGGGAACATCTTATTATACTTTGCTCGCATGAATATTAACTAAAAAAATAGATTTATTATGAAGAATTTAGCTTTTTTATTTAGATTGTGTTTAATGTCATTTGTGACATTAGGATTATTCTCTTGCTTACAAAAAAAAGATTTTGGGGAACAGAAAACATCATCCGATACAAGGACTGACAGATATTATAAAAAATTGAAGGCAAATATGACCTTGGTAAAATACTTGGAGCTATCCGGCAACGAATATGTACTGAATATTTCTCAATCCGATGCAGAAAAGATAGGTGTCCCTAAGGAATTTTACGATGAAACACTGTTAGAAATTAACAAAGCAAATGCATTTATCAAGGAAATGCAAAAAGATCCAAATAACGAACTTCAGTTGACAGATCCTAAGACAGCTACTAAGGTAGACCCCATTTGGAATCAGCCAACATCATATTTTGGCCTTGGCGGTACGGCTGCATATAGCGGATATCAATAGCAATGACTCGTCTGTTTATTGTCAATAAGGAAAAAGCTGAACGACTTAAAAATCATTCAGCTTCCGTTTCAGTACCCAGAGCCGGGGTCGAACCGGCACGAATTGCTTCACTGGTGTTTGAGACCAGCGCGTCTACCAATTCCGCCATCTGGGCATGGCCGCGTTGGGATTGCAAAGGTAAGATTATTTTTTAGAAAACCAAAAAATACTTAAAACAAACTTGGCAAAAAGGCATTTCCGGCACTTTTCACCAAGTTGCAAAGAATAAAACTCTCTAATTATTTTTAATAATTGAAAGTTATGGTCTTTTTAATCTCGGGGTTCAAGCTGTTGGCAACAGGGCATGTACGGGCAGCAGCCTCTATAAGACGTTTCTGCTGGTCTGTATAGTTTGAACCTTTGGGAAAATGTATATCCAATTTAAGTTCAACAACCCTGCGGGGATTGGTGCCCATAATCTTCTCCGTCTCTATGGTTGTTCCATCTATATTGAAACCATAACTCTCTGCGGAGATACCCATTATGGTAAGCATACAGCAACCTAAAGAGGATGCAAAAAGATCTGTGGGTGAGAATGATTCACCCTTTCCATGATTGTCAAGCGGAGCATCCGTAACTATTTTTGTACCGCTCTGCAGATGTTCAACCTCGTTTCTCAATCCGCCGAGGTAGACGGTCCTCATCTTTGTCATAATATTAATATTTTAAATACATTTTTGTTATGATAAGCCGGTAATGATCTATCCAACTATCTCTCCAAGAAGAGTAGCAGACGTACATCCGTTAATCTTTACCGTAACATACTCTCCAACCTTATGCCCCTTGCCATCAAAGACAACCATCTTGTTTTGCGGAGTTCTGCCGTTAAGTTGCTCGGAAGACCTCTTTGATGTCCCCTCTATAAGCACCTCATACTCTTTTCCCAAACACTTCTGATTTGCAGCCAAAGATAATCTCCCCTGCAGCTCAATTATCTCATTTAATCTCCTTGTCTTTACCTCAAGAGGAATATCATCATTAAAATGCCTTGCAGCCTTGGTGTTGGGTCTCTCCGAATATTGGAACATATAGGCATAATCATACCCAACCTCCTCCATAAGAGAGAGAGTATCTTTGTGATCCTGCTCCGTCTCGCCGCAAAAGCCTGCAATGATATCTGTGCTTATTGCGCAATCGGGCAGTATCTCCCTAATCTTGGATATTCTCTCCATATACCATTCCCTTGTGTACTTTCTGTTCATCTTGGCAAGCATTACATCGCTCCCGGATTGCACGGGAAGGTGGATATGGTTGCATATATTAGGATACATTGCCATTGTGTAAAGCACCCCGTTGCTCATATCCTTAGGGTGTGATGTTGAGAACCTAACCCTTAGCTTTGGGCTTATAAGCGCAACCTCTTCCAATAATTGCGCAAAATTTGTTGTATGCGTAGGATTGTCGGGATCTGCCCAATGATATGAATCTACATTCTGTCCCAAAAGGCTTACCTCCCTGTATCCGTTAACATATAGTTCCTTTGCCTCCCTTATAATACTCTGCGGGTCCCTGCTCCTCTCTTTCCCCCTTGTATATGGTACAACACAGTAAGAGCACATATTGTTGCATCCTCTCATTATGGAGATAAAGGCAGACACTCCGTTCTTGTCCATACGTATAGGGGTAATGTCTGCGTACGTTTCGTCGGGAAGCAGAAGCGTATTAATCTGCTTGTCCCCGCTCCTAAGATTCTCCAACAGTTTTGGCATCTCCCTGTAGGAATCGGGGCCTGCAACTATATCAACTGCAGGATGTTCCAATAATTTATCCTTAAGACGCTCCGCCATACAGCCAAGAATGCCAACCGTAAGCGGCATGTTTACCGCCAATTTTGCACGTTTCTTCTTCAACTGTAGGAAATAATCCAATCTTCCGTTTATCCTCTGCTCTGCGTTATCCCTTATAGAGCAGGTATTTACAAATATCACATCGGCATTCTCAATATCATTGCACAGAGAGTATCCGGCATCCTGAAGCAGAGACAGTAGCACCTCGCTGTCATACACATTCATCTGGCAACCGTAAGTCTCAATAAAAATCTGCGGTTTTGTTGTATCGAGAATAGGCTTAACTTGCTTAAAATCCATCTTACTAAATATTTAACGCCACCTCCTGCATCACATTTCCCGCCCCTTCAAAGCTGCACAAAGATAGTCAAGAATTTTAAAATTACCCTTAGGCATAGTTTGTGAATAAAGAAATTTATAAATTTGTAATTTTAAACCAAAATATAATGAGTAAGTTTAAATATCTGCTTCTTGCGTTAATCGCTTTTGCGGCTGCAAGTTGCGTTAATTTTAATAATCCCGACAAATTACCTCGGTTCTCTGAGTTTAAGATAGAGAATGTAAAGGCCGATTCACCTACAGACTATGTGGTTACGGTTGGTGCAACAGTGGAGAATCCTGTAAACAAAAAATTTGCGTCAAACGATTTTTACGCAATGGTATATAGAAAGGGAAAGAAATTTGCCGAGGCTGAATTGGTTGAGCCCATTAACATACAGCAACTTTATATGGGACGTGTTTACGGCAAGTTCAAGGTAAAGCTGCTCGATGCCAAGCAGGCCATTATCATGGGGCTTACCTATAAGAATATTAACCCCCAGGATTTTATGGCAGATATAAGGACTCAGCTCAGGGCCGGAGGGATGAAGAAAAAATTAAAATTTTCTGTGTCGGGAGAACAGGTAGTAAACATAATAAAAAGCAGACAGGCGCAAAAGAGCGCAAATTAGATAACAGCCCCTAACGATGAGAACCGCAACAATACTATTTACAATAGCTTTGATATTTTCCGTTTCAAGCAAAGCTAACGCACAAATATACAATTTCCCCAGCAGGAAGGGGGAGATAACTGTGTACCAAAGTTCTAAAATGAAAGAGGCAATGGAGTGCCATATTCAGCAGAACAAACAGAAAAAGAACTACGGTTATCGCATAAGGATCTTTTTTGACAACAGGCAGTCTGCCAGAAACGCTTCGGAAACTGTTCTCAAACAGTTTGCAGAATCGTTCCCGGATATTCCTGCCTACCGTTCATACAGCAACCCATATTTTACTGTGTCTGTTGGGGATTTCAAGAACAAGTCTGAGGCTGTCCGTGCGCTGGAGCTAATCAAGCCCGAATTCCCTAACGCATTGGTTCTTAGGGATAATATCCAGTAGCTACAACACATAAAATTAGCTTAACCGCCTCTAATTCGTCAACATTTTTTAGGGATGGGCAGCAGGCTATTCCTCTATTGTTAGCCCATAGATTACAATGCAATCTTTCTTTTGGCATCTACGGGGTTGGAGTAGATACCAAGGAATATGTCGTATAACAGTTCTGTGTTACAATCTGCGTAATCCAATAGTCTGTTCACGCGTTCAACAAACAGGCTCTTCTCTTCCGCTGAATAACAGTGGCTGTACTCACTGCTGCCATACCTTATATCATGAGCAATATAATTATTGGGGAACAATCTGTAATGGGAAATAATCTCACAATCTATATATCTCGCAACAGCTCTGTTATATTCATTCCCGGTAACACCATCCCCCATAGACTTCAAAACAGACCTTTCCAAAGGCTTGCAGATCTCAAAATGCACACGCCCTTTCTGCTGCGTAATTCCGGTAAGGATGCTGTTAAGATCCTCCCCCGGTTTCTTTATATATTTCATATACTTAGACTCGTACAGCTCCAATGTTTTTAGTATATCGCATGGTTCCCACTCGTATGAAACAGAAACGGGTACAATATTCAATTCCGCCAAAGCCTCAATTTTGTCATTAGGCTTGCTCATACAGAACATCTTTATCAGCCCCTGGTCCGTTGCATCATTTCCATCCTTTGTACGTCCGTTCCGCTGCGCAATCCAGACAGATTCACCCTTTTCTGTAATGGCATATCTTATATATTCTGAAAGGTGCATAGAACTTTTGTAGAAATCTTTCATGTTGCCGCCGCGTTCCACCCTAAACATCTTGTTAGACTTTCCAATATCTATTACAAGAGGCGAACTCATTAGGTTTGAACCGAATGTGATCTCAGATGTCTGATGCCCGTTTTTATACAGTATATATTGCAACAGACTGGAATCCAACATTATATCCCTATGATTGGAGACAAACAGATATTTTCCTTCCTGCAAAAGATTTTCTATTCCATTATATGAGAAATCCGTGATGCTGCGAGCTATCACCTGCTCGTTAACACACCTCATCACCTCCAACTGGAAATCAGATATTGTTCTAAAGCCAAACAGCATCTGTTTAAGTTCTTCCAATGGCTTGCCGGGGTATACAAAAGAGGCAAGAACAGGAAATGAACTACTCTCCGCAATTCTTCTCATTGCTGCAGGAATCTCGCTGTTATAGTGCGGCCTTATATCATCGAACCTTCCTATATTATCACATCTCTTTGTGTTGTCACACTTTTGCAAATCATTAAAACTCATAGTACCGAATGACTTTTTTGCTCCAAATGGTTAAATTATACAAACTAAATCGCTATTTAACGCAATGTCTCCTGTTATCCACAAACTTTACAGGCTTTCTGCTTTTGGCAGGAAAATTCATCTTGGAAATTTCGTCGGGAGGCAGAATCTCAACAACAGGAGCCACCCTTATTCTGGAGCGGAAACGGTCCTTAAGATCCTTCACCGCATCAAAATCCGGCTTCCCTTTAATGCCCACCTTTACAATCACCTCATCTGTCCCGGCCTCCGAATCCTCAACAAAAACTATATAGTTCTCAACATAATCCGTATTATCCAACACATCATTTACAGCAGGCGGATAAAGAGTTGTTCCCTTTAGCTTTATCATGTTGTTCTTTCGGCCCACTAACGGAGTGAGTCTGTAGGAGTTCCTCCCACACTTGCACTGCTCAACACGTTTTGCCGCCATATCACCGGTTCTGAAACGCAGCAGAGGCATCCCCTCAACCCCCAACGTTGTTACCACAACCTCACCTATCTCACCATCTGCAACCGGCATATCATCTTCGCCAATTATCTCAACGATAATAAGTTCCGGATGAACATGGCCGCCCATTCCGTATTCACATTCAGAGAACGTGGCCCCCATCTCAGTAGAGGAATATGTAGCAAAAAGTTGCACGTCCCACTTCTCCTTTATCCTGCGACCTAAAAGATTAAGGCTGAAATCCTGCTCTCTAAGCCCCTCCCCTATTCCAATGATTCTTTTTACACTGCTGTTTCTATAATCTATTCCATGCTCCTCTGCATATTGGATAAGTTTAAGAATGAAAGATGGCACGCACATTATAGTATCGGGCTTTATCCTCTTTATTGTATCCCACTGAAGTTCGGGGATTCCATTGCCAACCCTTATTATACTTGCACCCATCTCCCTTATTCCAAGAAAATAGGCAAGGCCGGCCATAAAACGTTTGTCCATTGTGGTCATCAGCTGCAGTATATTGCCCGGATGCAACCCTGCACACTCAAAAGACTTCTTCTCGTTGTATGCCAACCGCTGCAGGTCTTTCTCCGTACACCCAAAAGTAACAGGATCTCCCAAAGTCCCTGATGTTGTTATGTAATCTATAATCCTCTCCTTTGGCACACAGAGAAAATCCTCGTTAAAGATCTGCAGATCTTTCTTCTCTGTAAACGGAATCTTTACAAGATCCTCCAAAGTCTGTATCTTGGTAATATCTATCTCATATCTCTCAAACATACGCCTGTAGTATGCAGAGTTGGAGTTCAAATAAGCCAACGCCTTGTGCAACAGCCCCTCCTGAAAAGACTTAATTCTTTCCGGAGACTCAAATTCAATATCCATATTATTGTCTATCATAGTATAATACAACCTTATCACCCAAGCCAATGTCTAACGCATAGCACTCTCATTTATCGCTTTAACTATCATATTCTTCCCGACAATTGCCTCTGCCGTATCTATTGCCGTAAGAGGAACACCGCAGATTCCGTGCAGATTGTTGTTCTGCCCTGTAAGAAGCAAGTTGGAAACTTTGGTATAGATTGGCACCTGACAAGCGGTAATATTATTACAATCCTTTAAATATCCGTACAATGCGCCATTTACAGAACCGTAGTAATCCCGTATTGTGAGCGGAGTGGAGGTAAAACAGTAATCTATCATATTGCGAAAGTTAGGGTACAGCTTCTCCATTTTTTCTAATACCCTCTCCTTGCATCTCTCTTTAAACTCCTCATAATCCGCCCCCCTGTGCCCTGTAACCGTATCTTTCCAACGCTCTACTACAGAAAAATCCATTACGCAATTTATGGTCATCTTTTCTGCATATTCCCCCTGGCCGGCAGACGGTGATGTTATATACATAAAACCTCTTGGCCAGGCATCATCAAACTGCTGCAGATTCCACATAGATGAGTTGTCATCCTTAAGATATGACGGATGATTCATAAAAGGGAAACTCCTTTCCTTGAACTTTACATAAACCGTAAAGGTGGAATAGCTGTTAGGTAGCTCCTTAAGCCTTGTCCTGTAAGATTTTGTAAAAGCCTTTCCCTCAACCATCTCAACCATAAGCGCAGGGTGGATGGCAGAGATATACCAATCTGCCCCGGCAAATTCACGGCCATCCTCCGTTACAACCCCTTTAACCTCCCTCTCCTCAACATCTATCCTTATAACTTTACTTCCACTCAAAACCTCTCCGCCTCCATCCTCTATAACACCGGCAAGCAGATCTGCAAGCTGCCGGCTTCCTCCAACAAACATACTTGCCCCGTCTATGTAGAGCACATTTATAAGTGCATGGATATAAGCAGGTGTATGCCCCTTTATACCGGCATACATAGGGGCCATATAGGCTAAAATATCTCTTAATTCACTATTATCTATATGGCTTGCAATAAGTTCGTCTGCAGGTATGAGAAACTTTTCACTGTGAGAGAAGATAGAGCCTTTCTGCTCTCTGAGATAGAACAGATCTACCTCATCTGCAAGAGCATAAATATCATTGACATAATTCTTTATACCGGCAGCTTCATTTGGAAAGAGTGCAGAGAAATACCCTATAAAGCGCTCCCTTCCCTGCGGAATATTATAAACCCTTTTAGACGGCAGCGAGGTTATCATATCCATTACCGCAGGATCTGTGTTCATAATGGAGAGTTTGTCAAGGATTCCAAGATAATGGCATATTTTTCCTACATTACCACCCTTTTGAAAGCCTCCAAGAATATGCATTCCCGTTTCAAACTCAACACCCTTTCGTTTAAAACATTGCAAACCGCCACCTATTATTCTGTTCTTCTCCAAGACCGTAACCCTATATCCGTTTTTTGACAGCAGCGCACCTGTGAACAGACCGCCAAGCCCCCCTCCAATAACTACAACATCCTTCATCTGTTGGCCCTCCTTATCTCATTTAAAACCAAATCGCTTCCAAGTACCTCGGAGCAAACTACAATCGAGCCCACCAATACGCCGAGTATTCCGTGAGAATTAATGCTCTGCCCTGCAAGAAGCAGATTAGGTATTTTTGTCTTATATGAAACCCTGCCGGCAGGGCCTAATGCAATATCCTTTGCTATGCCATACAATGCACCATCCCTGGTACTGTTATAATCTCTGTATGTAAGTGGAGTTGAGGTATAGAACCCCTCTATGGCTGCACTCAGCCCAGGGCATATCTTCTCAACCTCTGCAATCAATTTAATGGCATGTTCTCGTTTGAATCTTTCATAATCATCCCCTCTTCTGCCGCTAATGGTGTTGCTCCACTGCACTAAATCCTCCATATTCATATAGGAGATAATCGCCCCTGCCCTTGCAAAAGAGGTATCATTTGCAAAGTGCATGTAAAGATAGCCCTTTGGCCAATCGACTCCACTATACGACTCACATCCCCAAGGAGAACCTTTATAGCCGTAAAGGTTGCTGTTCATATACGGCATCATCCCATCCTTGAACAAAAGATAAACCGTAAAACCACCAACAGTACTTGGCAGAGAGTCTATCCTGTTTTTATATGCAGGTCTTATAATCTTGGAATCTATAAGCTTCATGCAGACACGCGGATCGACCGCAGAGATGACAATATCCGCATCATAAAAATTGCCGTCTGCCGTCTCTACACCAACAGCTTTAGAATCGTTACATACAATCCTCACAACCCTCTTTTCTGTAAGTACCACTCCTCCAAAACCCTCTATTCTACGGACTAACAACTTTCCTATAATATCACTTCCACCAGCTATTCTAAATGCACTTTTATTGTAGAAATCCATTATAAAGGCATGCAGAGAGAAGGGTGTCCTATCCTTTACAGCAGCATACAGAGGGAGCGAACCCACAAGTACCTCCTTGAGTAGCGGATCTGCAATCAAATCATCCAACACATCATTTATGCTTCTTAACTGATACTCTGTATTGAGAACAATATCTGTATCCACGCACTCCTTTGAATGGAACTGCGATGCCTCTGCAATACCGCTTACAATACTATAATACTTGGCCAAGTTGTCTTTTTCAGCGGGGAAATAGCCTCCCATCTGCTCTATAAAGGCATCTCTTCCATTGGCAAACTTAAACCTCTCTCCACCAAGAGCAATAATATCATAAGCGCTTTCATCCAATCTGCTGAGCTGCAATTTCTCTCTAATACCAAAAAAACGCAACAGCCTGTCTAACACCTGCCCATGGTCTGCACTCCCTATAAAGTGCATTCCCGTTTCAAACTTAACCCCTCTTCTGTTAAAACATTGCAGACATCCGCCAATCTGTGGTTGCTGCTCCAAAACCGTAACATCATATCCGTTAGATGACAGAACGGCTCCGCAGGAGAGACCTCCAAGGCCGCTCCCAATAACAACACACCTCTTTTTATTTTTACCAATGTAATTCATAGCCGTTCACATTATCATAGCTTACCCCTATGCCCCCTTTATCAAATTGTTTAAATCAATACAGCAATCCGCTTTTGGATAGCTGCCAGGCAGAGAATCACCGCAAAGATGTACAAAATGCAGATTATGAGGAATAGACGATATATTTGCCGCCAATGCTGCAGAATCATAATCTCTCTCAAAGGCATAAACTTCATACTCCGTGTAAGCCAGCGCAAAGATAAGGGCAAATTCCCCTTGTCCGCTGTTTTTTATCCAAACTGTGCCTCTCTTGTCGTTACTGCCGCCATTCTCTTTAGAATATTTGTCGGGAAGCGGAGAAAGATCTGCCTTTTTTATCAATTTGAAAATCTTCCGCGCACGCGCCTCTACATCCGGCCCTTTGTAATAATATTTAAGGGAGGCGTAAGGGATAAAATATTCTACAGTCTCTAATTTTGAGCAAAGTTCCTTATAGTGGGATCTGTAATACCTGCCAAAATATGAGGTGAGCGCCCTGTCTTTTTGCACATCGTACTGCGAGCCGCAAATCTCCATGTAATCGTTGTATGAGACCCTTTTACCAACCTGCATAAACAGCGAACCGGGTCTGAGCATAAAATCATTTTTAGGAAGCACATGGCCAAAGCCGTGTATAAAGAGCGGAACTATATCTGCCTTAAGCTCGTTTGCAAGGTAAAAAGCCCCCTTGTGGAACCGCCCTATAGAGCAGTCTGCAGAACGGGTTCCCTCCGGAAAAACAAGTATCGAATAGCCGCGCTCCATAAGATCCCTCATCCTTGGCAGACTCGCCTCGGCACCGTTTGAAACGGGATAAAACTCCGCAAACTTAATTATTCTGCCATAGAACGGATTGTTCCACACCCAATCGTTGGTTAACACAACAATCTTTGGCGAAAGCATTAAGGTACACATTAAATCTATGTGAGACTGATGATTGCAGATTATTACCGCAGGCTTTTCAAAGGTCTCGCCAAAAGGATTTTCCAATTTGAACGGGGCTGCAGGTATTCTGTATATTGCGAATTTTGCAAGTCTCTGTAACAGACGGTGGAAACGCAGTTTACGTTTCTCTGTGGCTTTAAGCAGCCTTAGCGTTACAAAACCGTACGGCAGAACACAAAAATATGCAGCAAACAGAAAGAACATAAAGGATCTAAGCGAGCGGGCAATCCTCCCAATGGTAAGCGGAACATCCCTGTACTTGCCCCGTTTGGCGATAATCCACCTAAAAACAAGCGGAGGCAGATAGTACGCCATCACAACAACCGTAAGCATACCAATTATAGCCACAATTGCCAAAGAACTGAGTGCCGGATGCTTTGCAAATGCAAGCATACCCATACCCGCAAACATTATAAGAGCAGAAAGCGCCACGCTCCTCTTGTAAGATGCAAGCAACCTCTTTCCGTAAGCATATTCGTAAATCAGCCCCTCTGTTATGAAAATGGTATAGTCATCCCCCTGTCCAAATATAAATGCCGCCAATATAACGCTCACTATATTAAACTGAATACCAAATATCTGCATAATTCCCAATATCCATAGCCAACTCACAGCCAAAGGCAAAAAAGAGAGCAGGCTCAGCTCCACAGATGCAAAAGAGAGCCACAAAAAGAGAAAAACAACAAACCCGCAGATAAACCCAATATAGTTAAACTCATCAGACAATATTGAGACCAATCTGTTTCCAACATCACCCGAATCAAACACAAAACTGTTCTTATCCAAAATACCGGCATCCCTTATCTCATTCTTAATCATTTCACTACTGCCTGCAGGCACTTTAAGATAATTTACAACTCTAACCAAAGAATCCGTTTCAATTATATAGTTCCTCCCCATAAGCTCCATAATAGGGGCAAAATAGTCTATCCCCTTTATCTCACACTCAGAGGCAGTACCATTAGGCCCCAATGTCACACTCTCCACAAACGGAGCGAAAGCAGTGCCGCTGAAACCGGCCTTTATCTTGCAAAACTGCAGGGTATCCACAATATCCGCATGTCTGCTCCAAAGATCCTTCCACCTCTGTTGCCCGCTCATTTGTGCGGCAGCAGAGGGGATAAAACCGCCAATCCCCTTTATCTCAATAATCTTCTGCTTCCCGACAAAGCCCTCCAATCCTTTAATAAGTCTCTCGTTCCCCTCCAAAGCCTCATTTATGTTCCGGCCTTGAGATACGGCATAGATATATGTTGTAGAATCATTGGAAAGATTGCTTTGCAGAAAAGCCATATCCTCTCTCTGAGCATCTGTCATATAATTAATATGCCCTATATTGGAATCAAAGGAGGTGTAAAGGCTGAAATAGCCAAACAGAACCGTAAGCAGAAATACAGGCAGAGCCAATCGCACGGCAATCTTGCCATTTCCATGGGTACTCCCCTTTTCACAACCTTTTTCCAAGTCCCCTTTACCCAATGCGGTTCTGCCGCCATCCCTTACAAAAAGAGGCATAAACAGCAGTACAAAAAGGATAGTTCCAATAAGGGTAAATGACCCGAAAAGACCAAGGTCCCTCATTGCCTCGGCCTTTAGGAAAACAAGACATAGAAACGCACCAACAGTTGTTATATTCCCAATAAGAAGAGGGGTAACCATCTCTTTGAGCGCCGTACGCCTGTTAGGTTCATGTCTTAAATGATCCAAAAAATGCAACGGATAATTGGCTGCAATACCAATTATTACAGACCCTATACCAAGAACTATAACAGAAATGCTACTCTTAAAAAGTGCCATAACTCCAAGGGCAAAAACACCACCAAACAGCAGTGCTGCAAAGATCCACAGCAGATACGACAATCGCCTGAACGAGACTACAAGAAGGGTAAATATAAGCACTATAGAGAGTGCAACAGCCCAAATACTGTCCCTTTTAATCTGAGTGGAGTTTGTAACCGCAATAAGAGGCCCCCCGACAGCAGAAACAGCCACCTCCGGAGCACTCTCCTCAACACTAAGCATTATATCATCCAACAGCTCTGCAAGCAACTCATTGTTATGCGTTTCGCTCATCCCAAACGGAGAGGTAAAAAAGGCAAACGCCCTGCACTCATCGCTACTTAATATCCTTCCGTCTGCAATTTTAAAATTATCCCCGGCAACATTAAAGGAATTAAGCCTCTGCAGCACAGGATAAAACAGATTAAGCGGGTCATACTGCACATTCCCGGCAAGCATTCCACCGGTTGGGAGCATAAGCAGCATCTTGTCATTATCCAACTGCTTCCCCACAAATCCTGGTATTGTTAGCAAGCTGTCTACCCTTGCGTAATCTTTAGAAGACAAAAAGAGCCTGTAGTTCTCCCGTATAAAATCTACGAGATTAAACATACCATACTCATCTACACCAAATTGCAGATTGGTAATAATCCTGTTTGTATCGCACCTCTCAACAGTTGCAGCAAAACTATCCAAAGCATTGGAGAGCATCTCGGCTCTCTCTATTGCACTATATTTTGCAGAATCCCTTACAGAAAAGATAACCACTATCCTGTCCTGCCCTCCAAGATGTTTGTAGACCTCGGTATATTTTTCAGTCTGTTCGTCCGATGGAAGAAAATCCGCTATATCCTCCTTATACTCAATTGAAAAGATTCTCCAAACGAGCAGAGCGCAAATGGCCGAAAAAAACAACAGCACCATCCCACGCCTGCCAACAAGCGAATCATATATTTTAAGAAAAAAATTTATCATTGCCCACACCTCCGTTTAAAAAGTTTTCTGAATAAATTTACGGGCCATCCGTAAAAGATTGCAGACAATGTAAGGAAGGTATTGAGCAGACTTATCCGAGCAAAATCCTTTGCGGGACGGAAATGTGTCACACGCTCCTCTTTTGGGGGATAATACACATTAATACCAATAGGCAGTAATCTTACCCCTCCCCACGCTGCAAAGACAAGCAGCTCCAACTCAGCCTCATATCTATAAGACAATATCCAACCGGAGCGCATCTTGCCAAGCGGATAGGCCCTAAAACCGGTCTGAGTGTCGGGAAGATTACAACCTGTCTGAACCGTAAACCAAAAATTTGAAAATCTGTTGGCAAAACCGCTCTTTCCCGGCATATTTGCGGTATTGAAATTACGGCTGCCAATTATCAAAGCTCCGTGGTTCTGCTCAATTGCAGTTGCAAAAACAGGCAGATCTGATGCCAAATGCTGGCCGTCTGCATCCATTGTAACTGCATACTCATATCCCAACTCCACCGCCCTTTCAAAGCCAACCTTAATAGCATACCCCTTACCTCTGTTCTTGCCATAACTCACAACCTCAACAGGCAGACAGGCAGCTTTCAAAAGTTCTTCCGAACCGTCTGTACTTCCGTCGTTTACAACAATAACATTGGAAGAATACTGCAAAACAGACTCAACAACACGCACAATAGAACCTGCATTATTAAACACAGGGATAAGCACACAGCTTTTTAATTCTGTAAATTTTCTTGTTGTATCGTTAAAGGCTAAGTCCATTTGCACTATTACATAATTGTAGGATTATAGGAGGGTTCTATATCTCATTTTTAGAAAGCACCACAGACATTTTTGTGCAAACCGCAAGACCGCAACAGATTGCAGCCTTAAGCCTGTACACGCCACCCTCTTTCTCAATTCCGTAAAGCTCAATTACATACTCACTGTTTTCATTTGGTCTCACAAGAGAGATATACTTTATATTTTTTACCTCCTTAACATACAACACGGTATTAAGGAGCTGCTCCGCACATTCAACCACCATCTGCAGCTGGCACACGCCCGGCGTTATAGGCTCACCGGGGAAATGAGCTTTAAAGATCTCATGTTCATCGTTAAGTCTTATTGTAAAACGCTGTTTGTCACAGCACTCCTCTCTTTTTATCACATAAAAGAAACTATCCGAAAGCCTCATCTCTTTACAAAAGTATAATTAATCCTGTACTTCAAATCCTTTACAACAATGTCCTCCCCCTCTTGGACAACCTCAAATCCGCAATCCTGCGGGACATTAGGAAAACAAAGCATATAATCTATATCCCGCCTAAGCACCCGCCTTATATACCATCTGTCCATAAACTTCACCACATCAACAAGTTTCACCCTCTTTCTGCTACCCAACCGGCCTTTAATGGCACTGCTGAGCTTAAAATCAAACGCCTTTATACCAAACTCATTTACCAAAGTGCCAACCATCCCCCCCTCTGTTTTTTTTATTATCAATATTCCCGACAACTTATTCCCTCTCATATCAACTGCCACAACATTCTCAGATACACCGGCTGCATCGAATGAGACAATTGCTCTCTGTCGTTTGTACACAACAGTATCGCCAACCTCTGCACCAAACAGAGATACGTGAGCAAGACAGAGAATCAAAAGTATATTAAAAATGGCAACTCTCATAAATTAAGTCATCTGTAATTCATTATTTTACAACAAAACGTACCACCTCTATCTCCTCATTCAGAACAATATTCTTGAGCTCTATTATAGTTTCGTCTCCACCCCTATCTGTCATAATAATCTTATCCACCACTTTTTTATCGGGAAGAAAAAAGAGCTTTACAGCCTTGAACATCTGCTTTATCTCCTTTTTAGCCGGCGTCAATTCAGCCATATACAACTTTTTGTCGGCCGAAGAGAAGAGTGAAAATGTAAAATCTTTGCTCTCTCCCAAAGACTCTCCTGTTACGCTACCCATCATAATTGAGGCAATCTCCGTAAACAGTTTGCTCTGTCTTATATCTATCTCGCTTTTTCCTTGTGCAGATTTTATTATCGCCTTTCCTTCTTCTATTGCAAAAATATAGCTGTACGGGCTTACATACTCCCACCTGAATGAAGAGGGGCGGGCATATAGCATCTTGCCCTGCGAAACCATTTTGCTACCAAGTAGTTGCATTGTCTTAACCTGTACAAAATCTGCCTTTATTGTCTTTGTCTGAGACGTAGCCTCCTTAATTAACGCAATAACGGAACTCTGTTCATCTGCAGGAACAGGGATAAGATTCTGAGCTCTTGCATACGAAAATGTCAACAGTACAAGCGCAACTGCCAAGATAGCCTTGCTGCCAAAACATAATGTTCTATATAAAATTCTCATACCCATGTTTATTGGCCTTGGCCTTAGCTTTGGCCTTAGCTAATTTAGTTTATTGTTTATAGTTAAGAGTTCGCTTATGCGTAGCTTTTCCTCGCCATGGCAAAGTTCAAACAAGTTTATCTTTGCTCATTTGGCTTACGGAAAAGGTTTATAGTCAGTTTAACAGCTTTGGCTTTAGCTTTGGCTTTAGCTTAAATTAATCTTTTAAAGCCAATGCCAACGCTAATGCCAACGCTTTCTTTACTCTATAAACTTTTATTTAACCACAAAATAACACCCTGCAATTATAAGAGCCACACCAAACCACCTTGTAAGCGGAGCATGCTCATGAAATATAATCACAGAAGCAATCATTCCAAAAACATAACTTATGCTTATTATAGGATATGTTACGTTAAACGGAAAATGCTTTAACATATATACCCAAATCAATGATGCAGCTATATAGCTTATGCCGCAGGCTGCAATCCACCAGTTAGTTACCAGCTCACCCACACAACGCCAGGTAAACGACAACCGCTCCATCTTTTCCAAGGCCAATTTTAAAAACACATGACCCGCCGTAAGCAACACACTCTGAAATATTGCCCATGGTATTATTTTCCACATACTTTCTCCAATATAATTAATGCACAATCTCTCCCCTCTGCCATATTTATCAACAATAGCCTGCGAACTTCGTCATTTTCCGTAGTTTTATCAATCAAGCCATCTGACACATAGGACAATATACCACTTTCAGCATATCTGCCCGCATACATCATCTTTGGTATATAACCCCCTCTAATACAGCATACAGCAGCATAAAAGCCTAATGCAGATGACGAAAACCCCTCCCCAAAAATATTTTTATAACGCAACAAAGGCAACCCCTTTACCGTATGCCCCGCCTCATCACTAAATAACTGCCTCAAAACCGCACTGTAACATTCATCTTTAGCAGAATTCCCGCTAACTCCCAAAACTACGCCATCCAATTTGGATGCATCTATTTCTGCGCTATCCAACAATCTCTTAAAGTTATATCTTAACATCTGCTCTGTTGGCCTGTACATAAGTTCTGCCCCGCAAATTCTTGCTACGGCATTGGTAGCATCTGTGCTTAACATTACAGACACTGCAGCCTCACTACAAATCTCATGCACCCCATCTACATATCCACTCTTTTTCATAAACGAATAATATGTTGGTGACATCTCATCATGAGCACCCACCAAAGCACTATATATTGAGCCGCTCTCCATCTGCATAACGGCATCCAACAAAGCAGAATCAAAAGAGATTCCTCTGTGGGAATATGTTGCATTATATCCGTTACATTTTAGATATATACCTATAAGGGAACTTATTGTATTATGAGTAGACTGCATGAAATGGGTTGGCTTTAAGAACTGCTCCCCCTCATTGCACAGAGCACTGAGAAAATGTTCCGTGTTCTCTATGCACCCCATTCCGGTACCGGTTATTATAGCATCCGGAACAGCTATGCCGGCCCCCTTTACAACCGTTAACGACGTTGCTATGGCACGTTTAAGTATCTTTCCAAGCCTCCGGCTCTCCAAAGGTGTAACAAACTCTTTAAAGTTAGGGTCTTGTGCCCTAACGTACGGTTCATTATACAACATTGGAGACAACATCCATTCTTCACTCAAAGGTTTCTGAATGGATATCTGCGCAACCTCTTTTACATATATATTCTGTTTTTTCATTATAACATCACTTAGAAGCCTGTTCCATTTTACTCGCCTTATTCCTTAAAGCCATGCTCTTTAAAAGCAGTAAAGACAAGAGAAGAATCATTACCGCCAAAGCCAAAAGAGTTACACAACACACTCATCAACCTTCTGTTTAAAAGTGTCTCCTTTACAGGCGTTATTCCATCCTGCATCTGCTCTTTCCAATTCAGATTGGCCGGAATAAAGCTGTTTTGCATTGCAAGCAGACAGATAACGGCCTCAATAGCCCCGCTCGCACTTGTAGTATGCCCCGTAAAAGATTTTGTAGATGAAACAGGTGGCATACACTCTCCAAACAGCCTTTGCATTGCGGCGCTCTCGCTGGCATCATTGTTTGGAGTTCCTGTTCCATGAGCATTTATGTAATCTATATCCTGAGGTTGCAGTCCGGCATCTTTCAGAGCCTTGCTCATGGAAAGATATGCCCCGTCACCGTTAGGAGACGATGCCGTCTGGTGGTACGCATCGCAAGCATTGCCCATACCGCCAAGCAATGCTACAGGACTCTTCCCTCTTGCCTTTGCAGACTCCATTGATTCCAAAACAATATATGCAGCTCCCTCTCCAAGATTCAAACCTGCACGAGTTTCATCAAACGGTCTGCACGGCTCCTTATCTAAAATCATAAGCGAATTGAAACCGTTAAGATGAAACTTTGTAAGGCACTCGCACCCTCCGGCAACAACAATGTCCGCCCTGCCGCTCTTTATAAGTTCCGCAGCAAAAATTATAGCATTGGCCGCAGACGAGCAGGCTGTAGACAAAGTTGTAACACAACCGAATCCGCCAAAATAATCTGCAATCATCTCACTGCAGGCACCGCAGTCATGAACAGATATATACTCATTTTTTGAATCATCATTCACAAAATTGGTGTAGAACTGCTCGCTCATATCCATTCCGCCAACAGTTGTGCCACTGACAAAAGCCACCCTGCTACTATATACAACATCCAAAGCCTTGTCATCTGCAGTAACGTTAAGAACAACACCCGCCTCATCCAACGCCTCACGCACGGCAAGCATCCCCATAAGAGATGTTCTCGTCTTAACCGCACTACAAGGAATACCAAGCATTGCCGCCATCTGCTCATTGGAGAGCTTCACCTCTCCAACCGGAAACTCCTTATGCTCTGTCTTAAGATACTGCAACACAGATATACCGCTACGCCCATTGAGCAGAGACTTTAGAGTCTCCCCCTTGCCTACACCTATGGCAGAGACAATTCCCGCACCTGTTATATATACCGGAACACCCATCTATTTTGTCCTGTTCTTGGAGATAAAATCCGCCATTGTATTTACAGACTTAAAGATCTCCCTTCCCTGAGCAGGATTCTCCAATTTTATTCCGTAATTCTTCTCTATAAGCACTATAAGCTCCAACGCATCAATCGAATCCAACCCAAGCCCCTCGCCAAAAAGAGGCGCATCATTATCTATATCCTCCGGCTTTACATCCTCTAAATTAAGAGCTTCAATAATCTGCTCCTTAAGTTTTTCAATCAATTCCTCCATTATAATAAATCTTTATACATTTTCATTAATACCATTAGCTCTACCGCCTGTCCGAAACAAACATTAAAGCCTCAAAATCATCTGCATTCATATAATCCACCCAACCCCACAATACAAAGTTTGTCACACTATCCTCAAAAGCATATTCAACATGCTCCGCTACAACATCCAAGGCCTTCTCCTTTAACACATAAAAAGAGGTCTCGCCAAAGTACTTGTTCCTTATTGCAATCTCTCCGGTAACAATATTAGGCAATGTGTACACAAACACAGCAGGACTCGGAAAAAAATTCTCCCTATCCCTTATCGTCTCCTCAAAATGGCTGTCTGCATTAAATGAACTACTTCTGTTAAAGAGAACTACCGCCACATCTGAACAAGGTACTATCTCTCTTGGGTTATCTTTTCCGCTTCCCGACAAACAATCCAACATCATCTCGGCCCCCACATATCCCAATTTGCAGAGAGCATCCATCTTAAAGAACTTTGGATAAGGGGCAAGTCCCTCTCTGTACAGCTCTGTAAGCAGAGCATCACCGGTAGAGGAAACCGCAATTTTCTCTCCATTGAGAATTACCTCGCGTGGAGTAATCTTTATCCAACAATTTACCATAAGACCCCTCCTTTGTTAAAAAGAAGCGCAGCATTGCATCCCCCAAAGCCCGACAACAACTTTACAAACGCACTCTTGTCTGTAACCCTGTTCTCACAACTCACATTCACCCTATATGTTGTCCCCTGCTCTTCAAACCCCTTAGTGGCAATAATTGTATTGTCATCTGCCGAACAGATGCTCAATATCGATTCCAACACCCCTGCTGCCCCCATGGTATGACCATAGAAACCTTTAAGCCCGTTTGCCGGCAGACTGCTCAAACCGGCCCTATTGAGAGCTATAGACTCCATCTCATCATTATACAACGTAGCCGTTCCATGCAGATTTACAAAAGCCAATTTATCTCTGTCTACCCCGTCCAACACAGCCATCAAAGCCCTGTAACTCCCCTCACCTGTTCTCGACGGGCCCGATATGTGATTGGAATCATTCCTAATGGCGCCTCTGCACGCGACCCAATCCGTTGGCTTAACATCCTCTGCCCTAACTCTTTTATATATTATTGTAGCGGCAGCCTCTCCCAAATTAAGCCCCGTTCTGTTTACATCAAAAGGTTTGCATGATTCATTGGACAACGCCTTAAAAGACTGAAATCCAGACACAATGAATGGAGACTGTACATCACACCCAATAACAACAGCATAATCGTAATTTCCGCTTTTTAAAGCTCTAACAGCCTCTATCTGTGCACATAACCCTGATATACAAGCATTGGAAACCACCACCGCGTTATCTTTATGTCCAAAATAATCCGTTATAACCTTCGCAGCCTCACCAAGCAGAATTCTCTCCTTTGACAGAGCCGCCAAATTATCTCCAAACTCACCGCCGGCAACACACTTGTCATCCATTAAAAAGACATTACCCTTTGTTGTTGAGAGAACAAACAGAACCCTGTCCGATGACAGATCCAACCCCTCCTTCCCCTCTCTACCCTCTCTACCCTCTTTACTCTCTTTATTTCCAAAATCGCCAACGCCAACGCCAAAGCTATCTATACTCTCCACTGCTCTCAACACAGACAATATTGCCAAATTCTCAAAAAGCGTTCTCCCCCCTGCCCCTTTTATCCGTTCAAACTCTCTGCGAATCACCTCCCTCTCTATCAACGAGGCTGTAAAAGGTTCCGGCAACCCCCACTTGGAATATTGGCGCAACGCAGTCCTACCCTGCTTTACGGCAATGTAGTTCTCCATTGATGAAAGCCCCAACGGAGAGACAATATTATCTGCAATTTTTACTGCGGCAAAACGTTCCACTTTCTCTTCCATTCTTCATAAAACGGTGGATTAGCCCACACCAATTGATAATCCTTATCTAAAAATACCTGAACAGACCTGCCTGTTGCAACCAAGGCATTGTCTGCGGTGTCATATATCTCATAGTCAAAGATAATCTTTGCAGCCTCGGTTGCTCTGTAGATTATCTTTATAAGAGGTTTCATTCCGTATACCAAAGGCTTTTTATAGTGGAACTGCAGATCTACCAACGGAGCATAATATCCGTTGCCGAATATATCCATATACCCAAGCCCGTATTTTGCCCCGAAAGTCTCGCGTGCATCCTCAAAATAGAGGGTATATGAGCCGTGCCACACTATATTCATTGAATCTACCTCAGAGAATCTTATCTCAAACTCTTTTGAAACCTCCAATATATTATTTTTCAAATCCATATCTCCTAATAACTACTCAGATGCAACAGCAATCTTCATCTCACACTCCGCCATAACCTCATTGCCGCTTCTCACAACAGCATCAACAAGACTCATCCCAAAAACCTCCTCCTTTAATGTAATGGTGGTAACTATCTCCTCCCCTGCCCTTGGAGTACGTAATATTCTAAGGCTCTTTACAGCTCCTATGTAACCTATCTTAACCTCAGTCCTGTTTATATAGTTGATATATCCAAGCCTTGCAGCTGCCGTCTGAGCTATATTCTCCGTAAGGCCGTATGCCGTAAACCTGCCGTTGTCAAAAAAGAGGTTATCCTCTCTTATTTTAAAGCATGTAACCGTATTTACAGCATCAAATGAGAGAAGACTGTCTATCATTACAAACGGCGGACGTTGCGGCAGCAACTCAAGCACAGGTATATTTTTTAAATCATTCATGCCTCCAAAAATCATAATAATTAAACCACTGTACAGGATATTCCCTTACAACACTCTCCAAACAGCAGGCATACTCCTGCGCCAAAATGTTCATGCGTTCCTTAATTGAGGCTTTGTTGTCGGGAAGCGAAATCTCCTTAATGATTATCTTGTACTTTAAGGCGCTCCTCTTCATTACAAACATTGCCATAAGGCAAACCTCTCTCTGCAGAGCCAAGGCGTAGGCCCCTATAGGGAACTTGGCCTTTTCGCCAAAGAACAGGCAATCTGCAAACTTCTTTGAACCGAACATCCTGTCGCCGGGCATACTTACAACCTCACCGGCAGATAATGCACTGTTCATAAGAAAGATATGCGACATATCCTCTTTTATGGGGATCATACGCATATTGGTCTTTGCAAGCGCCCTGTTTCTGTTCTCCATAACAGTTTGGGTTTCATTGGCATAGACGAGTGTATTAAAACGCTTTTTCTTTGCAACCATAGAATATCCCGCAAGCTCATAATTCCCGGTATGAGAGCTTATTATAACAAAGCCATCATCCTTGGATTCAAATTTTCGCATTATATCTGCTCCTTCTACCTCAAAGGTAAAATGTTTGCCGGAATATGCAGCAAACCTGTCCACTATTATCTGCGAAAATTTAAGATGGTTTACAAACACGCTCCGGAAAGATCTTGCCTTTCCGTAGTTCATCCGCCATCTAAAGAAACGGTAGATAGAGAGATACTCCTTATGGTGTGCCACCATATAGTACGGAACAATAAAACCGGCTGCAATGTAAACAAGGCGTATGTTTATCACCTTCATACATTTTACCAATGTACGTTGCATCCAAGGTGTTCCACCGGTCTTGCCGCTCCACTGCATCTCTTTGTTCCGTTCCATCTAACTTAGTTTATCAGCTTTAGCTTTCTTTCTTTACTCTCTTTACCCTAAATTCGCCAACGCCAACGCTAATGCCAACGCTTTCTTTACCCTCTTTACTTTTTACTGTAAATCGCCAAAGCTAACGCTAAAGCCAAAAGCAAACAATTTTTAGTTGACCTTGCGCTCTATATAGTCGCAGAACTGCCTGAGAGTCTCCACCCCGGCCATCTCCTCGGGCTTAATCTTAAACCCAAAGTTTCTCTCTACAATTACCACTATATCAACAAAATCAAGGCTGTCTATTCCTAAATCATCCTTGAGTTTGGCTTCCGGAGCAATCTTCTCTTCATCAATTTCTAGTTCTTCTACAAGAAAGTTCTTTACCCTTTCCTCTATCTCTGTTCTTGTCATATTATTATATGTTTTTAAAATTTTTCATTATTGACGTTAGTACCGGCGTTGGCGTTCAAATAATATTAAAGCTAAGGCTTTGCAAATAGCTATCTCACAAACCTCATTGTAGTCAAATAAAAAGCGTAAGTACAACTTTATCTAACTGTTAGCTTAGTATGTATTCAAATAAAAGGTTCAAATGCAAGGCTTGCAAACAGCCATCTCTCAAACGTCACTGTAGTCAAATAAAAAGCGTAAGTACAACTTTATCTAACTGCTAGCTTAGTATGTATTCAAATAAAAGGTTCAAATGCAAGGCTTGCAAACAGCCATCTCTCAAACGTCACTGTAGTCAAATAAAAAGCGTAAGTACAACTTTATCTAACTGCTAGCTTAGTATGTATTCAAATAAAAGGTTCAAATGCAAGGCTTGCGAAACTTTCTACACCGGAGCGTACTTAAAGTACGTGAGGATTAGAAAGTTGAGCATAACGCAGCAGTTGACTTTTTATTTAATACAAACGATTATGCTGTGCCCATGCCCCAACCCATCATATATCTCCTCCACCCTCATCCCTGCTCTCTCTATACAACACCTCATATCCTGAGTATTGTACATTTTGCTGTTACCGTTTGCTATTGCGGTAAAGTAGAGAGAGGTCATTGTAAGCGCCATTGCAGCAGGCTCATATTTCTGTCTGTCCCAAAGGGTCTCCATAATGTAGAGCTTGGTATTTGGGGTCATTGCCTCGCTTGCCCTAAACAAGATGCTCACTATCTCATCCATACTAAAGCAATCAAGGAACTGGCTCATCCAGATAGCATCCACATTACCGTTTGTAGGGAAGCGTTGGGATGAATCCAACAGGTTTATGGGGTAGCCGTCTATTCTTTCCGCTCCGGGCTGTCCGCTTATCTGCTGCTTCATCATCTCTATCTGCTGTGGCAGATCCAATATGGTTACATTCACATCCTTATCATAAGCGACACAACGTAACGCCCAACGCCCGGTGTTTCCGCCTACATCAAACAGAGTGCGAGGCTTATACTTGTCAAACACAATGCTTAATGCTTGGTCAAATGAGTTATCGCTGTAGAAGTGGTCAAAAGCAAACCAAGATCTCTGCACCTGTTCTGGCAAGGATGACAACCCCTCATACACTGTAGGCCAATTACCAAAATGCTTAAGACCCTCGGGCTTGCCATTAACAAGCGATTCCTCCAAACGGAACCAACCCTCGTAGTTTACATCATGATTGAAATCAATATCTACCTTTGTTGCATTGTCTATAAGCAGGAACCATCCTGTCTTTGCAAGCGTATATCTGTCTGTATCTGTATCAACCATTATTGTGCCTATGCAGAGAGATGCCTCCAACAGACACTTTACGGCATAATCGCTTAGTTTTGTCTTCTCACATATTTCCGCTCTTGTAAGCCCTTTTTCACTATCTCTTAACATCTCCAATATGCCGTATTTAAGCATTATGCGGGTTGTCTGAAATATGACAGGCCCCCACGCAATAAACTGCGCTCTCAATTGGGCATCGTTCGCGGAAAGGTGTTCCTTTGTGTATAGTTTTTTTAAATTAGGCGAGAGTTCCATTATTTTACAGCTTTAAGAAGATTATCTGCAAGATAGCGGTAAACACTTATTGCACGCCCTTTAAATACAGGGGATAACAGCCCTTTTACCCTTGCAAATATAAACTCACATACAACCTCATCTGTTTCGTTGTTAATAAGTTGCATATTCCCGTTGATCAATGCTCCACCCGCTTTACGGTTTATCCCCCAAGCCATACCTCCTGCATTGCCAACATTCATTGATGCTACGTTTATCTTTAATGTATATTCCGCGTCGAACTGAGGTTCTCCTGTCATTGTGAGCTTTATTCTGCCGCCTTTTTTTTCATTAAAGAATGTAATGAAGCTCTCATGTGCTCTATCCAAGTCCTCTATGAATTTTTGATACTCGTCTGCCCCCTTATCTCCATAATATATATCTGCAGTCTTGTCCTTTCCATCTATAAGTGTTTTGTGGTCATCTATGACAACATTTACAACTGCCTCCTCCTTGTAAAAGACATCTTTGTCCCCGGAAACCAATTGAACACTGTTCTTCTGTGCACTCAAGCTAAGGGCCATTGTCATGGCAATAAACAGCAATACAAGTTTTCTCATACTATCAATTTTTTAATTAAAAACCACATTCTTTGAGCCTAATCACCTAATCATTAATGGATTTTATTACCAAAGCACTGTTCGTGCCGCCAAAACCAAATGAGTTTGACAAGACCACTTTAAGCTCCTTGTTAACCGTTGTGACAGCAATATTAAGATCTTTGGAATATTCGTCGGGATTCTCAAAATTAATATTAGGAGCAACAAAACCGTTCTGCATCATTATGGTACAGTAGACAATCTCGCTTGCTCCGGCCATCCAGCACTCATGCCCTGTCATGGATTTGGTTGAACTGATAAGGGCCTTTTTACCACCAAAAAGGCGGTTAAGTGCAATAGCCTCAAACATATCCCCCTGATGCGTTGATGTAGCATGGGCATTCACATAATCAACATCATCTGCGGCTATGCCGGCATCATTTAAAGCCCTTGTCATTGCTATCACACACCCCTCATCATTTGGCTGCGATATGCCGCCGCCGTTAGATGAAAACCCATACCCCACAACCTCTGCAATAATGTTTGCCCCACGTTTTACGGCATATTCATACTCCTCAAGCACTAACGCAGCCGCTCCACCGCTTGGTACAAGCCCGTCTCTGTCTTTATCAAACGGACGCGACGCCTTTGCCGGTTCATCCATCCTTATGGAGAATGCAGAGAGGGCATCGAAAGTTGCCATTGAGTAGTAGTTTGTCTCTTGCGCACCTCCGCACAGAACCATCTCCTGCAAGCCCTGCTTAATTAACATATAGCCCAATCCTATTGAATGAGAGCCACTTGCACATGCCGCACTTACGGTAAAGTTAACCCCCCTAAGGTGAAATATTGTGCTAAGATTCATATTAACAGTTGAGTTCATGCTCTGGAATATAAGCCCCGAACCCAACAGAGCCGAATCGTGCTTCTCATCCATTATCTTGGCCGCCTCTATAACAGGTTTTGCCGATGAATCATTGCCAAAGATAACCCCTACCTCATTGGCTAAAAGATAGGCATCATCTATTCCTGCATTTACAAAAGCCTCCTTGCTTGCCATATAGGCATACTCCGCCTCCTCGGAAAGTCCCACACGCAACCTTCTGTCTATAACCCCTTTCAGTTTAGGTTTCTCTACTATTCCTGTAAGAGCAGACCTGTAACCGTACTCCAATCTTGCAGGCTCAATGCCAATGCCGGATTTCCCGCTGTAGAGCGACTCCTTAACCTGCTCTATATTAGTACCTAAGCAGGACCATATTCCGGTCCCCGTTATAACAACTCTCCTACCCATTATAGTTTATAGTGTATCGTTTATAGTTTATTGTAAGTAATTGGCTTTGGTTTTACCGTTTGCTATATCCTTCTATACTCTCTATACTCTCTATACTCTCTATACTCTCTTACTCCAAACATAACGCTGTAATTGCCTTTTACCAAAGTAATCAAAAATTCATTAAAAAGTGCAAGTACAAGGCTTGCGAAGCTGAGAAATCCGCAGCATACTGTAGTATGTGAGGAATTACGAAACGAGCGTAACGCAGTAATTGCCTTTTGCCAAAATTATCAAAAATTCATTAAAAAGTGCAAGTACAAGGCTTGCGAAGCTGAACAATCCGGAGTTTACTTAACGTAAATGAGGAATTGTGAAGCAAGTGTAACGCAGTAATTGCCTTTTTAATGGATTTTTACGTATATAGGCCCCCATTAACAGACACAACCTCCCCCGTAATATACCCCGCCTCATCGCTCGCCAAAAACCCTACAAGAGAGGCAACCTCCTCCGGCTTTCCAAACCTACCCGCAGGAATCATCTTTTTAAGATCTGCCTCATTTAAATCTTTGGTCATATCGGTTGCAATAAAACCTGGAGCAACCGCGTTCACAGTTACCTTTCTGGGGGCAACTTCCTGAGCCAAAGCCTTGGTGGCACCAATTAAAGCAGCTTTGGCAGCAGAATAATTTGTCTGTCCGGGTAATCCTTTTATTCCCGACAAAGAAGCCATGTTTATTATCCTGCCGTTTCTTTTGGTAAGCATATTCTTAAGCAATCTGCGAGTAATTACAAAGAATCCGTTAAGAGTGGTATCTATAACCTTATGCCACTGCTCGTTCTGCATAAAGATAAGCAGATTGTCCTCTCTTATTCCTGCATTGTTTACCAAAACACCTATATAATCGTTAGGATGCTCATTTTCCCATTTACCAAGCGCCTCCTCAACAGCATTCTCGTTTGAGACATCAAATCCAAGCAGTTCGGCAGTTCCCCCTTGCGCCTCTATAAGGCTTTTGGTCTCCTTGGCAGCAGCAGTATTGGAATTATAGTTAATAACAACAGGCAAACCCATAGAGGCCAGCTTCAAGCAGATTGCCCTGCCCAAACCTCTTGATCCGCCTGTAACCAACGCATATTTCATACTATCAAAATTTTTAATTTCAAAAATAATAATTAAACCGCGGTTTTTTATTCCATCTTTCGCAAATAAGCCTGCATACTCCCTATCTCCTCATAAAATGGAGTATCATCAACTATAACAGGCATCATCTTCCTTATATCTTTGTAAACCTTTGCCGTTGAAGGTGAAAGTTTCTCCTCAATCTTTAAACAGTCAACAGCCTGCGCCAATGCAATATAGAGTATGGACATTACCTGATACGCATTGTCTATTACCCTTTTGCAGAGAAGTGCGCTATTGGTTCCCATACTAACAATATCCTGATTATCATTATTGTTTGGGATACTATGAACATAGTTTGGCATAGCAAGCGTCTGACATTCGGCCGTTGTTGATGTTGCAGTAAACTGGCACGCCTGCATACCGTAATTAAGCCCCAATACACCAAGGTTAAGGAATGGTGGCAGAATGCCGTTTATTCTATCGTGGAACAGATAATTCAATTGTCTCTCTGCTGTCATTGCCACACGTACCATTGCTATCTTCACCTTATCTTGTTCCAAAGAGATATAATCTCCATGGAAATTACCTCCGTGATAAACATTCTTGCTGTCCGGGTCTACTATAGGGTTGTCACAGGCCGAGTTAACTTCATCTATAAGGATCTCCCTGCAATTTGCAAGAGTATCATACACAGGACCAAGTATCTGTGGAGCGCACCGCAATGAATAGTAAGCCTGTACCTTGTGTTCAAAGGTTTTGGCATCCTTATGGCCGCTGTCATAAAGTTCATGCTCCCTCTTCTGCATGCAGTTGCTACCTTTAGACAATGCTCTCATTTTTTCAGCTATAACCTGTTGCCCCTTATGCCTGCGCACCTCATTAAGCTCCACAGCCATAAGATCATCAAAAGACGATGCTATCTCATTCATCCACACTGCCGCCAAAACTGCCCAATCCAAAAGTTTCTCTGCATAGAACTGGTTCACTATTGCAATTCCGGTCATAACGGAGGTTCCGTTAGTTGCAGATAACCCCTCCCTGATATGTATTCCAATAGGTTTAAGGTCATTCTCCTTTAGCACCTCTGCCGTAGAACGCCATTCCCCTTTGTAATGAACCTTACCCTCTCCTATAAGTGTTAATGCAATATGCGCAAGCTGTACAAGGTCTCCGCTTGCACCAACGCTGCCGTGCTGAGGAATAAAAGGATAGATACCCCTGTTAATAAAGTTTACCAACAGATCAACCACCTCTGTGTGAATGCCGGAACGTGCCTGCAGAAATGTTCCCAAACGAGCTATCATTGCAGACTTCACATATATGTCATCCAACGGCTCACCCGCACCTGTCGAATGGCTTCTTATAATGTTATATTGCAAATCATGCAGATATTTGTCATCAACCCGCCATTGAGCCATTGGGCCAAAACCGGTATTTATCCCATAGATTATTTTGTCTGCAGAGAAAGATTCAAGGAATTTATAACATCTCTCCACCTCTTCCATAGGTAGCCTCCCTTTATCTAACAATTCGTTGTCAAAAAGCAACTTTTGCAGATCATTCCACTTAAAAGCAAATGCAGCATTCATAGTTTTGTATGTTATGGCATAGTTAAAAAAATAGCGTGCAAATATAATCATTTACACGCTAATAACCTACACGGATATACTTCTACGTATCCTCCATAATCAATTAAGTTTATAGTTTATTGTTAAAAGTTTATAGTTAGTTTATCTGCTTTAGCTTTAGCTTTGGCATTTGCTTTAACTTTCTTTAATAATGAAAGCCAAGGCTAACGCCAAAGCCAATGCTTTCTATACTTTCTTTACTCTCTTTACTTTCTCTACACTTAAAAATAGCCAACGCTAACGCTAACGCCAATGCTCTAAACTAATACCCTATCCTGCTTCCCATATCGCGTTTTTGAGAGTCTGTCTTCTTTATCCAGCCGGCCTTACCCCAGCTGAGATTATAGGATACGTTTATGCTGTATGACCTCGATGCGGTGTAGTTGGTCACTTTCTGCGTATAATCCCCCATATCTATTGTCATATTCGCTCCCCCTTTACGTGAATCAAATATGTCATCCACAGAGAGCTTGATATTCCATCTCTTCATCCTTTTTGAAAGCTCTAAATCAAGTACGAAAGGCTCTTTTTTATATGCATTGTGGCCTATCCTCTTTTTACTGTCTGCAAATGCCATTGCTGTAAATGAAAATGATTTGGGCAATGACACATTTGCTACCAATGTGCATGAAAGCGAGTTGGCTCTCTGGGTATTGCCGTTTGCCTCACTTTCCGAATATGCGTATGCAGCCATAAAATTCAAATAAAGTCTGTTAAACAGATATTTGTTTACATTAAAAGTAACGGATGCCCCTTGGCTGTTGGCATCATTTGTATAGGTCTGATATATCGTACCTTTATCGTCTGAATACATATAGGTGGTGATTGCATCATTGGCTCTGCTGTATCCGGCAGATAAAGAGAAATCGTTAAACAATGTAAAAGAGAAGCTGAATCTATGGTTGTAGTAGGATTCCAAATCAGGGTTTCCAACCCTTACTATTATATCCTGCTCGGAAAGTACTGCATTGGGATTTAGAGAGGATATGCTTGGCCTTCCCACACTCATAGAGTAACCGGCACTTAATATATGTCCTTTGTTTTTATTCATATAATAGTTTACAGAGGCACTTGGCAATATGTCTATATAGTTGTTATGGTCTATATTGGCCCAATTTCCCTCTACCCCTGTTCTAAGCCCGAATTTTTTAAAATTCACCGAATATGAGACGAATGGTTTTAACAGCCCCTCGTTGTATGAAAAGGACGATTCATTATTGATTGCCTCATTCATTATATACGAGTACCTCATACCGGCATTTATATTATGCTTTTTCTTTATTCTCTTTGAATAGTTGGCATAACCGGCAAAAGTACTTGTATTATTCTCCGTATGGGTCAACTTACCATCCTCCTTTGAATCATTCTCTTTTAATACTCCACTTACTATATCATCCTTTTTATAAGAGCCAACATAATCTCCCGTTACTGTAAACTCAGATGCATCTTTAAATGTATGAACATACATTAATGAGACGGTAGGGGTACGGGTTACAGTATTATAGTTCCTATAGCTCCCGTCAGACGCAACATCTGCATCTGCTCCGGCACTCTCAATAATAGTCTTTCTTTTCTGGTCTCTCTCCCTCTCTCTAAATGATACCTCGGTAGAAAAATAATCATTCTTTGAGATATCGTATCCTATTCCAAAAGTACCGTCAACCGAAAGAGGAAGTTTTATCTTCTCTGTTGTTATATCATCTATACGTTTGTCTGCGCTCTTCCAATCATAACTTGCAATCTCTTTTGTGTCTCTATTCTGATTCATATAACCACCTGAGGTATAAAAAGAAAATTTGCCTTTTCTGTAATTAAGATTGAAATCTGGACCAACAACAAAGTTATTTTCATTATATAATACTCTTACAGAAGCAGATAAAAATCCGCCCTCCTGTTTTTTTGTGGTTATCTTAATTGCTGTACCGCCATGTCTTGCAGATATGTCCGGGTCTGATATTACCTCTATCTTCTCTATATTACCCCCTTTGTATGAACGCAAATAATTTAACAGCGCCTCCTCTGTCATCTGAACCCTGCGCCTGTCCACATAGATATTGTTTATGGCACTGCCATACAGGGTTATCTTATTAGCGACCATAATTCCGGGAGCTGTCCTTAGAACATCTGTAAGGTCTTTATTTTTTAGAGCCTCTATATTTCCTATCTTATATTCATAGCCGCCCATATTGTAATCTACCCTGTTGGCTGTTATCTTTATCTCATTTAATGTATTTACATCCTCCTTTAGAACTATATCTCCAAGATTGATATTCTTGTCTGCGGTTATAATGAGAGTATATTTTTCATATCCTAATAATGAAACCTCAAAAGTATATACCCCCTCCTTAGCGTTTATTGCAAAGATTCCGTCTTCTCCGGTTGTTGTTCCTGTAAGTTTCTTAGTGGAATTATTTGACAATACAACAGAGGCAAACTCTACCGCTTTGCTCTCTTTATCTATAACCTTTCCTGTTATCTTGTAAAGATTCTGCGCAGAGATACTTCCAACACAACACAACAACAATAATGTAAAAAAAATTGCAAGCCGAGTGCATAATTGTGAACGTGTTTGCAAATTATGCCGGGGTGCAATGTATACTGTAGTTGTACTAAAATATACTCTCATAAAACCATCTTAATTAATTATTATTTTCATTTATATTTTCCTTTTTCGGCTCTTGTTTTGGGTCCGCATCAAACCATTCGTAACCACAAGACCTGCATAAAACTTGAGCACCCTTACCTTCGTTTGGATGAAAATGATTAGTTTCAATACTTCCGCATATCGGACATTTTAATATACATCTAGTAGCATAAGCAGCAACCACACTTCCACATAACACAATTACTATAACAGCAATAAATGAAAATTTTTTAAACCTGTTTTTCATACGTAAAATTTTTAACAGTAAGACATACTATTTATCATAAGCTCAAAATTGAGCATCTTTTAATGTAATTACAAAAAGAGTCTTGTTTAATAGAATTTCACAGCATTAACCTTAACCATTCTCTGATGTTATGATCATAAATAAAAAGTAAAATTACAATTACTCATTTTTCTTATTTTGGGTCATTACATGTATCTTCTATATTAGCCCATTCATAATTACAATCTCTGCAGATAGCACGATACGCATCCTCATGAATCATGCAAGGATGGTAGTGATTAACATTTTCACCGCCACATACAGGGCATTTTATCTTACAGTCAAAAGCATGGGTAGCTATAACACTGCCACATAGGATAATTGCAAAAGTTACAATTAGCAAGAATTTTTTAACATTCTTTTCATAATAAAAGTTTTTTAGTTAATGAATATAAATTTTATATGCTCATTGATTGAGCTTCTTTGCAAAGATTGGACGCAAGGAGAAATTTTTTAAATAATGTTTCATAGTGTTAAGTCTTAATCGTCTGCAATGTAACAAAAATAATTCAATCTCACAAATGATTAATTGGCATTGGCTTTCCCTAATTTAACTAAAAGCTCGTAGTAAACTTTTAGTTTTAAAAAAATAGCTTTTCATCTCTACACTATAAATAGTTTCCACACCCTCTACTCTCTTTACTCTCGTTACCTTAAAAATAGCCAACGCTAACGCCAAAGCCAATGCTTTCTATACCCTCTATACTCTCTATACTCTATAAACTCTAAACTAAATCGCCAACGCTATAAATTAATACCCAATCCTGCTTCCCATATCGCGTTTTTGAGAGTCTGTCTTCTTTATCCTGCCGGCCTTGCCCCAACTGAAATTATACATAACATTTATGCTATATGATCTCGAAGCGGTGTAATTAGTAACTTTCTGCGTATAGTCTCCCATATCTATGGTAGTATTTGACCCTCCTTTATATGAATCAAAAACGTCTCCTACGGAAAATTTGATGTTCCATCTCTTTATCCTTTTGGAAAGACTTAAATCCAATACAAAAGGTTCTTTTCTATATGCATTATGACCAATTCTCTTTTTACTATTTGCAAATGACATTGCCGTAAATGAGAATGACTTAGGCAGCATCAAATACGCTACCAATGCACAATGCACTGTATTATTTCTCTGAATAGTTCCATTAGCCTCACTCTCCGAATACGCATATGCTACCATCAAATCCAAATTAAGTCTATTAAACAGATACTTATTTGCGGTCAACTGTATTGTAACACTTTTGCTGTTTGCATCATTTGTATATTTCTGATATATAGTTCCTTTATCATCTGTTTCCAAATAGGAGGTAATTGCATCGTTAGCTATATCATAATCCGCAGACAAAGTATAGCTATTGAATAGCTTTAGAGAGGTACTGAAATTGTGTATATAATAGGATTCCAAATTGGGGTTTCCAACCCTTACTATAATATCTTGATCAGAAAGTACTGCATTGGGATTTAGTGACGATATGCTTGGACGTCCTACCCCCATATAATAACCTGTGCTTAGTATATGCCCCTTATTTCTATTTATATAATAGTTTACAGAGGCACTTGGTAATATATCTATATAGTTGTTATGGTCTATATTGGCCCAGTTTCCCGTTATACCGGCTCTAAGGCCAAATTTTTTAAAGCCTACAGAGTATGAGGCAAAAGGCTTTAGCAAGCTTTCGTTGTACGAGAATGATGTCTCATTATTGATAGCCTCATTCATTATATATGAGTATCTCATACCGGCATTTATATTATGTTTTTTCTTTATTCTCTTTGAATAATTGGCATAACCGGCAAAAGAGCTTGTATTATTTTCAGTGTGGATTATCCCACCCACATCCTTTAATCCATTATCTTTTAACAAGCCACTGACAACATCATCTTTTTTATAAGAGCCAACATAATCTCCCGTTACTGTAAACTCAGATGCATCTTTAAATGTATGAACATACATTAATGAGGCAGTTGGGGTACGGGTTACCGTATTATAGTCCCTATAACTCCCGACTGACGCCGCCTCTGCGGCTGTCCCGGTACTCTCCACAACCGTCCTTCTTTTTTGGTCTCTATCTGTATCTCTGAATGATACCTCGGCAGAAAAATAATCGTTCTTTGAGATATCATAACCTACGCCAAATGTACCGTTAACAGAGTGTAGAAGTCTCATTTTTTCTGTAGTTATATCATCAATCCTCTTGTCTGCTTTTTTCCAATCATAAGTTGTAATCTCTTTTCTATCTCTATTCATTTTAGAGTATGAACCAGAGGTATAAAAGGAGAATTTACCCCTCCTGTAATCAAGATTAAAGCTCGGTGTTACAACAAATTTATTTTCATTAACGCTTGACATATTAGCAATTGACATAAACCCTCCAGCCTGCTTCTTGGTAGTAATCTTTATGGCAGTTCCATCATGTCTTGCAGATATGTCCGGGTCTGATATTACCTCTATCTTCTCTATATTGCCACCTTTATATGAACTGAGATATGCCAACAGCGTCTCCTCCGTCATTTTAACCCTTCGCCTGTCCACATAGATATTGCCTATGGTATTTCCATAAAGGGTTATCTTGTTAGCGACCATAATTCCCGGCGCTGTTCTAAGAATATCTGTCAAGTCCTTGTTTTTAAGAGTTTCTATATTTCCCACTTTGTACTCATAACCCTCCATGTTATAACTTACCCTATTGGCAACAACCTTAGCCTCCTTTAAAGTATTTATCTCCTCTTTTAAAACTACATCACCAACATTAATATCATTATATACAGTTAGTTTGAGAGTATATTTTTCATATCCTAATAATGAAACCTCAAAAGTATATACCCCCTCCTTAGCGTTTATTGCAAAGGTTCCATCTATGCCGGTTGTCGTACCGGAGAGTTTTTTAGTAACATTGTCAGATAATACCACAGAGGCAAACTCAACCGCCTTGCTCTCTTTATCTATAACCTTTCCTGTTATTCTGTAAAGATTCTGCGCATAGATACTTCCAATGCAGCACAGCATTAAAATAAATGTAAAATATACTCTCATAAGACTAATTAATTTTCACTTTCGCTCACTTTACTTGATTCCTGCTTAGGATTTGCTTCAAACCATTTGTATCCGCAGTCTCTACATTTAACTTGAGCACCAGATCCACCATTTGGATGATAGTGGTTAGTTTCCATGCTTCCACACTGTGGACAGATTAAAATACACTTGGTGGCATAAGCGGCAAAAGCACCTCCTAATAGAGTGACTACTAAGATAATAACAAGCGAATTTTTTTTAGATTTTTTTTCATAATAAAAAATTCTTAGTTAAACATTAATTTATAAGCTCAATAATAGGGCATCTTTGCAAAAATTTTACAAGGGAAGAAGTTTTTTTATTTTTCATAGTCTTAAGTATAGTGTTATATGTTTAAATCGTTTGCAATGTAATAAGAATGATTCTATTATACAAGTTTTTTTATCATTACAAAAATGCCTCTATCTCGCACCTCAGAAAATCTTCCAACGAAACACCACCAGAGCCCACGACAAAAGATTTCTCGGGGTGGAATGTCTCCACAAATACAGGAAGGCCTGAGTTCATCCCGCGGCGACCGCTTTTCACCTCAATAGCTGTCACCTCACCATCGTTTACGATGATGAAATCCACCTCTTTGTCCTTATCATCCCTGTTCCTTGCAGGCTCTCGCCAATAATACACTTGATAGTCTGCTTCTTCTGCCATGCCCAACAAATGAGCACCTATCGCACTCTCCACCCATCGTCCCCAAAGCGTCGTGTCCGTTCTGTCCGTAAGGAACGATCTGCCCTTATATGCCGTCAGCAAGGCGTTGTTGTACACTTGGTATTTGGGAATGGAGCCACGCTTTCGGGCACCATCATTGGCATACTTTTGCAATCCAGTCAGCAATGCACACTGGTTGAGTATCTCTAAATACGAAGCCAACGTGGTTACGTTGCCGGCATCTTGCAGTTGTCCCATCAGTTTTGTAAGAGAAAGTATCTCGGCAGAATAACCGCACCCTAACTCAAACAATTGTTTCATAAGGGCAGGCTTGTAGATGTTGGAGGTCATCAGTACATCTTTTTCAATGGCGGGAGCCACCAACGAATCTTTGATATACTTACGCCAACGTTTTTCATCACCAATCATGTGGGCAGCACCCGGATAGCCGCCAAAGTAGATGTACTCGTCAAGTGTCACTCCGAAAGCGTCGCGCATCTCTTGATAGCTCCAATGTCCGATGCGAATAAGCTCAAAACGTCCTGCCAACGACTCCGTAAGTCCTCTCTTGAGCAACAGACGGCTGCTACCTAACAGTACCACCTTCAGATTGACATACTTGCGCGTGTCCTCATCCCATTCTTTCTTGACCACCTCGCTCCAATTGTCAATCTTCTGAATCTCATCGATCACAAGCAGGCGTTCAACCTCTCCACGGAGCATCATGGTGATCCGTGCTCCTTCCCACACTCGGTGTATCCAGTCAATGTCTTTTGGTTCAACGGCATCTGCTACTTCTACCGAATATGGGATGGTTACATCCTGTAACACCTGCCCTACAAGGGTGGATTTGCCCACTTGTCTCGGCCCTGCCAATACTTGTATAAACCTCCTTGGCTCCTGAATGCGTTCTTTCAGCGTGTGATATTGTTTGCGAATATAGTTCATGCTCAAATATAACGATAAATTTACTCAAATGTGATGAGAATTTTACTCAATTCTACTTGCAAAAATACTCAATTCTCTATGCTCACACAAATAAAATTGCTATAAACTTTAAAGCCTTGTCCTTGAAAATCACAACTCAACAGAAATATTAGTGCATTTACATCTAAGTTGATTAGTTGAAAGAGGTCTTGCCGCACGGGAGTTTGACACTTTGTCGGGAATAAAAATAATTCAATTACACAAATGGTTAATTGGCTTTAGCTTTGGCTTTAGCTTTAGCCAATTTAATTCTTGAAACCAACACCGTGTAAGTTTACAGTTAGTTTGTCAGCTTTTACTTTTGCTTTATTTAATTATGAAAGCCAATGCTAACGCCAAAGCCAAAGCCAAAGCCATCTAAAACAGCTCTTTTATCAATTGGCTCATACGTCTTTTTGAATAAAGATCTCTTAGGACGGAGCGGTTATGTTCCGCATCCTCAGCCGGAAGCAGTGTATCCAATTCCATCTGAGACAATGCACTCATAGGGTAGACCTTAAAATTATGCTTAGCAGCCCATTCATAGACAGGATTGCTATCAAACAGAAACACCTTTGCCCCCATATAAAGTGCAATCATTATGTTGCCAATAGCCTCCTGCCTAAGATTGCCAAACAGAGCGACCGCAGTAGAGGATTGCAACTTGTTGTACTCATCCAACGGCATGAACTTCATTAGAGGCACAAAACCCTCAACCTCCTTTTTACCATATGCAATCACCTCGTTTACATATTTTTTGCGTCCCGAATAGCTTAAAGGGACAACCACCTTTTTACCTCTAAGATCAAATTGGCTCAGCAGCGCAAGCAGGTACTTGTGGTTATTGGTTCTTGAGGCTGAATTGCCCACCATAACGGTCTCTTTGCATGAGTTGTCGGGAAGCGGACTATAATAAAGTTCTCCTAAAATTGTATCTATGGGGTAGTAAAAGAAGTCTTTCCACGGTTTGGCTGCAAGTTGCGGGTAATATTTCACAAGTTGAGAATAATCTGACTCCGTGGTATCTGTAACTATGTAATCTACACTCTGCTCAATGAATTTTACAGTTGATTTGGCCTCTCGGGTGGCACCAATTCTGTTAAAGAAGCCCAAACCTTTGTCCAAAATGGCAGAATAGCGGTTATCCTGTGTGAACATCTCAAAACCGGCCGGTGCAAGCAGTTTGTTATAGAGATCCAATCCCCAGATTATCCAGTAGATCTTTACATTGCAAGTTGCGGGCAGAGCCTTTTGTATCTGTTTAACAATATTTATCTTACGAGGATTAAGAAGGTGTATTACTATGTTTACTCCGCTTCCCGACAAACCATTTTCAGGCAAGTTGTTGTTAGGCAATCCCGAAGATTCTCCGCAGCGTTCCATCACGGCAGAGATATTACCTTTAATATCTTTAAGGAACTCTTTGCGTCCCAACAGAAGATGCTCTGTTTTTGGGGTAGGTTGTATAACACTCAGATCTTTCTTGCGTGCGCGATTGGTTATCACCCAAAGATTGCTAAAGGGAAAAACCTCTTCAAAAATCTCTACTGTGCGGCCTATTATCTTTTCATCGTTTGCAAGATGCAGTATCATATCTTTTGTAAATTCTTAACCTTAACAGCTGTACACTCCTGCACCATATAGTTGCACTATTCAGTAAAAAGCTACAGGTTATTATTATAAAATTCTATTATGTTTTTTGTTACGTAGTCTACCTCTTGCTCCGTAAGTGCGCCAAACAGAGGAAGCCTTAACAAGCAATCTGTATAATAATCCGCCATGGGAAGGTTAGCTCCGCCCATTCCATTATCAACCGCAAACCTGCTCTTGTGGAGGCTCAAGTAGTGGAAGACCGCGTTTATTCCGTTGTCTTTAAGATGCTGTATGAGAGCTGTGCGCTCTGCCGGAGTCTGCGTTGTAACATAAAACATGTGAGCATTGTTTGTGGCATAACCGGGCAGGAACGGCATTTTTAACGGAGTTTTACTATACAGATTATTGTAATACCTGTTCCACAGCTCCCTACGCCGCTGCTGAATCTGCGTCATCTGCTCCAACTGCGCCCAAAGGAATGCTGCCGTGTACTCATTCGGGAGGAATGACGAACCGGTATCAACCCATCCGTATTTATTTATTTCGCCTCTAAAGAACTCTGCCCTGTTAGTTCCCTTTTCCCACAGGATCTCTGCCCTCCGAACAAGTGACTGATTGTTTATCGCCAACAATCCACCCTCCCCGCACTGGATATTCTTTGTCTCGTGAAATGAAAATGCTGCAAGATCACCTATGCTTCCCAAAGGAAGCTTTTTACAATCTTCAGTAACATCTTTATTGATGTTACAGCTCTTTGCCCCATCCCCTTTGGAAGAATTTGCCTTAAAAAAATCCACCACAGGATCGCCCTCTCTATTAATATAATAGCTGTCTACAGCCTGCGCCGCATCCTCTATGAGCAGCAGATTATGCTCATGCGCAATCTTTTTAAAGGCATCCATATCACAAGCAACGCCGGCATAATGTACAACTATTATAGCTTTTGTCTTTGGCGTTATAAGCTGTTCTATTCCAGCCGGGTCTATACATGGGTGAGTAGCAAGACTGTCTGCAAAAACAACCTTTGCCCCCTGCCGAGTAAAAGCCAATGCAGTAGAAACAAATGTATACGAAGGAACTATAACCTCATCACCCGGTTTTATATCAGCCAACATAGCGCACATCTCAAGAGCATCTGTACACGAGGTCGTAAGCAGACATTTTCTGCTGCCCAAACGCTCTTTGAAAAAATTCTGACACTTTTGAGTATAAACTCCATTTCCGCAAATCTTTCCGCCACTCAGAACATCATTAATATAGTTAATTTCGTTCCCGGTTAAGAATGGACGATTGAATGCAATCTTTAACATAAAAGCTCCATCTTAAAAAAATCTGATACAAATGTATACCTTTTTCGCTTAAATGTTCGCTTTCGCGCAACTTTTCCTCACTACGTAATCGGCTTTGGCCTTGGCTTTGGCTTTGGCTTTCTATACTCTCTATACTTTCTTTACCCTCTTTCCTTTCTTTACAATAAAAATCGCCAATACCAACGCTAACGCCAACGCCAACGCATTTCTCTATACACTATAAACTCTCAACTATAAACTTTCTACAGATCCGGTACAGATTTCTCAATCCCGTACGGTGTCTTTATAACCTTTCGTTTTATTGTATCTTTTCTAATGCCAATATTCTTTGCCAATGTCTCGGGGGTTTTGTACGGCCGTTTGTGATCCAAATGCAGCGCAATGGCACTATACCTTATCTGTTTACTCTTAAGGCCGCTGTTCCACATTCGCTCCCCAAACTCCCTGTCCTGCCCGCCGTAATGCATCTCCTCATTAAATCCGTTTACAGCCAACACATCCTCTCGCCAGCCCGAAGCGTTACACCCGTTCCAAGTAGCTTTTGTTGGTGTAATATGGTTCATAAGCCATTTGAACGTATTGCATTTTATAAGTTTTGTACACTTAAAACTGCATTTAAGGCCATGTTCCTTTAACCAACGCAACCTAAAAGCATCTCCGCTCTCTATATCTTCTTTGGTAAGAGCCAAGCTCAGCTCCATAGGTAATTTAAAGTAGCCTCCCGACAAAAAATACCCCTTCTCTGCCCACCTGCAGTGGACTGCTATAAAATTGGGCATAGGGATACAATCCTGGTCTGTAAATACAAGATAGTCTGCCGTTGATGCAACAATGGCCTTGTTAAGTATCCTCGATTTCTGAAACCCCTCATCCGGTTGCCATACATGTTTTATTGGAAGAAACTCCTTGTATTTCTCTATAAGCTCACGTGTATCATCCTTAGAGCCATCATCTGCTATGACAATCTCATCCGCAGGCAATTGCTGGTTCATATAGCCCCAAAACACCTTCTCCAACCATTTGGGATTATTGTATGTAGATATGATTACACCAACAGTGTACCTTTGGTTACCTATTGCAAACGCCATCCTTTTCGTTAATACTTGTTAAAGAACTTTTTACCTATTATTATATCATGAATCTCCTTACCGGTTTTCCTGCTGGAACATTTTGAGAATTTCAAACTTGGAACTCCCTTTAATCCATCTATATACAGAACAGAGTGGCCACCCTCCGTTGAATCAACGTTTTCAATATCTGTGTCTACATATGAGATTATCTCCGTCTCGTCATCAATTTTCTCATACAGAGCAAATCCCTTCTCATTTGAAAAACCTATCAAAAGCAAAGCATCTATAATACTGGCACCCGAACCTTTCTCTATATTTTCATATTCAATAACTCTTGTAAATCTGAACTCAACTCTCTTTGAACCGTATGAAATTAGTCCGTAACCTTTTCTGCTTATACTTACAGAACATGGTGAATTAATGTAATCACCGTAAGCCCCCTCTTTATCATCCCAAATCTCATAGCATGAAAATCTAAGGGTATAGTCGTAGCTCCGTTGAGAACTGTTGTTCCCATAATTGCCGTTGTTGCCTGAATTGTGAGAGTTATTGCCCGGACCGCTGCCGGCACTTGCATAATAACCGTTGCCTTTGGATTCATAAATATCAGATACTGTATAGATAGCCTCCCAATTGTTGTTTCTGTAGATGAAAATACTGCTCGATACGCTTTTTGATTTTGGGATTGCCACCTTGTCTGCACTACTCTCTATGTAGAAAAAGTCATTATCTGAATTGTACAGCGAATAGGTGCTCCATGCTGACTGTTTATCTGCCGGCCTGTACTCTTTCCATTTAGTGCCATTCCTTACAAAATAGCCTCCGTTATAACAGTACAAATCTCGTCCTTCATCTGTAAAAAAGCTGTAAAAATTACGTGTTGTGTAGATAGGCTTCCACTCACCATCATCCTTAGCAACAAAAAAGCTGTTGGAAGGGCTCTTTGGAACACTTACAGAATTAATGTTATTCTCAATATTATAAAAATTTTCCTCCTCTCCATACTGCGTATACGATGCCCATACTCCGGCCTTATCCCCGGGTCTGTATTCATACCAATTATTACCGTCTTTTATAAAATAACCACCTGTATATGTGAACAATCCTGTATTTTGAGCCACAATGCTGTTTGCAAATGCCAACAGCGCAAAGAAGAGGAGAAAAACTTTGTACTTCATGATATTGGAAAAACTTGTATGGTAATCCTGTTATATCTATAATCTGACTACCAGCTGAACGATACCTTAAAAGCTATGGCATCCATATTAACTGAGATACCCTCTTGTGATACAGATTGGTGGTGATAACCTATTGTACAGTCTAATCCAAATCTGTTTGCAATTGGGAACTCAATACCCACATGAGGATAGCAGTAGAACCCGGAAGCATCATCTGCATCCTTATCTATGCAGAACCCTTTTCCAAGATCTAAAGATCCTATAAGGTTAAGGTTGTCTGTAAGAGGATAATAGCCTTTTGCAGATACATATACAGGCATAAAAGTAAGGCTTTCCCCATCGTTGCTGTAAAAATTGAAACCGGTACCGGCTCCGGCAAACAGATATTCGTTTATCCTAACACCGTGAGTTGTTGTAATGTTAAATCTATTTACATTGAACTTGCCTGTTCCAAATGCATATCCCAAAGATGCGTCTCCCTGATAATGGACACCCTGTGCATTTGCATTTGTAGAAAATAGCGGCAACATCATAAAAAATGCAGCCAAAGTAATTAAAAGCTTCTTCATACTATTAAAATTTTGTTTAATGGCATTATTGATTAAAACTATATACTTTAATCAGACAAAGGTAATAAAGAAGACCGCAATTACAAGAAATTATTTATATAATTCTCAGCCTCCGTAAGGGGCGAAATATCATTATTTGTCGGGAAGAAGAATGTAGGACAAAAACATACACGCACAATTATTTGTGCACAAATTCTCAAATTGCGCACAATTTTCTGTGCAATGTGTTATATTTGTAAAAAAAAGTAATGGAAAGTCTTTATAACACATTTAGAATTAAGCTTTCGCTTGTCCCAATGAGGTATTTTCGCAGTTTTCATGAGCAAATAAACTGGGAAAGCCGTCTTATTTGTATCATGGGGCAAAAGGGCGTTGGCAAGTCTACACTAATACTACAGCATATCAAGCAGAATAATAATCTAAGCGAGACTCTCTATGTTACAGCAGATAACATGTATTTTGCAGGACACAGTCTGTACGAATTAGCCGGTAACTTCTTCCTCCAGGGGGGCAAGTACCTATATATTGACGAGATACATAAGTACAAAGGATGGTCCACGGAAATCAAGAATATTTATGACGACTATCCTACCCTTAGGATTGTCTACTCCGGTAGCAGTGTTCTTGCTCTTAAGAAAGGCAACAAAGCAGATCTCAGTCGTCGCAGTATTACTTATGTAATGCCGGGTCTTTCCTTCCGGGAATACCTGAATATTCGCAACGGATGGAATCTGAATGTATCAACACTCAAAGGGGTTCTAAATGGAGATGTTGACTTTCCACATGGAGAACACCGTCCTCTTAAGTATTACAAGGAGTACTGCCGGTATGGATTCTATCCCTTTTTTCAGGAGGGTGACGCAGAAATCCGTCTGCAGAATGCCATTCTTGCTACTGTTGAAGATGATATTCCGGGCTATGCAGATATGACAGTTACATCTGCGGTAAAACTTAAAAAGTTAATGTATATTCTTGCCAAAAGCGTTCCGTTCAAACCGAGCAATGACACACTTGGCAGAGACCTTGGCATCAGCCGCAACTCTGTTCCGGACTACATTGGCTATTTAGAGACTACCGGTATATTCAACGCCCTCCGCGAGCCGGGGCACAGCGACAACTTGTTGACAAAAGCTGAGAAACTATATTTAGGCAACAGCAATATCGCCTATTCTTTGTCGGAAGATGGTGTCATTGATGAGGGAAACATGCGTGAGACCAATTTCCTTGCATGGACCAAGCAGGCGTGCAATCCAACATCCTCAAAGATTTCGGATTTTGAAATTGATGGCATTACTTTCGAAGTTGGAGGAAAGGGCAAAAAAGGCGAGCAGATTAAGGATGCCGAGATTGGTTATTTGGTCAAAGACAATTTAGAATATGCCTCCGGCCATGCAATCCCAATATGGATGTTCGGGTTTCTTTACTAACCTTTATTAGTTGATTCTTCCCGACAAATATGCAACTATTACAACTCCCCATCTGCAGAACCATAACAGTTCGGGAAAGCTCTTGGCCGTGAACGCCATATTAAGCAGTCCTGCCATAAGATAAGCGGCAATAGAGAGATCTTTTATATCAAATCTGTAAGAGATCACATTCCTGTTTACCAACACATATGCGAGCAAAATGGCACAGATAACAATAAGCCCCACAAAGCAGAGCCTGTACTCCCTTGCTCCGCAGCAGAACGGTATCAGCATTGGCAAGAAAGAGATGACAGCCGATGCTGATATGCGACAAAGACTGCTTATAGATATGACTATAGATGACATTTCATTCTAACATTCCATCATATGATCTAATAATCATTAAAATATTACTCTTTACATAAATGAATCAAAATCATCAATTACCTCCCTGAGAAGCACACATATAGCATCGTGTCTGAAGAAATCGTATCTGTTTAAAAATTGGCGCCGTCCTTCGTATATATTGAATTTGACTCTTTCCCTTAGTATATTTTCCATTCGTTCTATCTTTTCAAGACTGATATTTCTCGTGGCCGGGGTAGCAACAAAGCCAATCTCGAAATTCCCTATTTTTTCTGTATGTCTGTTAATGTTAAATACAATGTGCTGCGGTACCGCAGCACATGAACAATTCAAACTAGTTAAAGGAAGGCACTGTAAAGAAAAACAGTGATTCTGTAAAGACTTTTAGAGATAAAAAGCTCAAACGTAAACCAGCTCAGTGATATTGTAAAGTATATTAGTTTAACAGCTCTAAAAGTGTCAACCAAATTGGTTCTTCCGCAATTTAGTTGAAGTGACAGCTACAACTAACTAAATATAGATATAGTTCAAGTTGATACAGAAAA